>NZ_QTPZ01000059.1:0-30801 GCF_003853505.1 Burkholderia sp. Bp9015 | reverse complement strand
TCCGGCGGTGGCGGAGGCCACGGCGACGGAGGTCACGGCGGTGGCGGCTCCGGCGGTGGCGGAGGCCACGGCGACGGGGGTCATGGTGGTGGCGGCTCCGGCGGTGGCGGAGGCCACGGCGACGGAGGTCACGGTGGTGGCGGCTCCGGCGGTGGCGGAGGCCACGGCGACGGAGGTCACGGTGGCGGCGGCTCCGGCGGTAGCGGAGGCTCCGGTGGCGGAGGTCACGGTGGTGGCGACTCCGGCGGTGGCGGAGGCCACGGTGGCGGTGGTTCCGGCGGTGGTTCCGGCGGTGGTTCCGGCGGTGGTTCCGGCGGCGGTTCCGGCGGTGGTTCCGGCGGTGGTTCCGGCGGTGGTTCCGGCGGTGGTTCCGGTGGCGGTTCCGGCGGTGGTTCCGGCGGTGGTTCCGGCGGCGGCGGCCATGGCACCGGCGGTCACGGCAACGGCGGTGGCAACGGTAATGGCAACGGTAGCGGCGGCGCTGGCAACGGTGGCGCCAACGGCGTCGGCAATGGCAATGGAAGCGGCAGTGCCGGCGGCAATGGCGGCAACGGCGGATCGTCCAGTGGTCATGGCCACTGACCGACGCGTCGCCTGCCCCCGACGCGGTCAGAGCATTTCGAGCGCGCGCTTGCTGCGCGGCGGACGGAAGTACCCGTCGAGTTGCGCGCGCTCGTCATCGCTCAACACGAGATCGAGCGCGGCGCGATTGTCGCGCACGTGCTCGATCCGCGACGTCTTCGGAATCGCGAACACGCCCGGCTGCGCAAGCACCCAGGCGAGTGCGACGCGCGTGACCGACACACCGCGCTGCCGCGCGATTTCATCGAGCGGAGAACGCTTCGGCAGCCGTCCGTGATCGACCGGACTGTAGGCCATCGCCGGCATCCGATGATCGGCGAGCCACGGCAGCAGGTCGAATTCCGGGCCGCGCCGCGCGATGTTGTAGAGAATCTGGTTGGTCGCGCACGCGCCCCCGCCCGCCTCGTCGACGAGCTCGGCCATGTCGGCCGTATCGAAGTTGCTGACGCCCCAGTGGCGGATCTTGCCCGCGCGTCGCAGCGCCTCGAACCCCTCGACGGTCTCCTCGAGCGGCACCGAACCACGCCAGTGGAGCAGGTACAGGTCGAGACGATCGGTACGCAGACGCTTGAGGCTCGCGTCGCACGCGGCGACGACGCCGCGCCGGCTCGCATGATGCGGATACACCTTGCTGACCAGGAACACGTCGTCGCGCAGGCCGGCGAGCGCCTCGCCGACGAGTGCCTCGGTCGCACCGTCACCGTACATCTCGGCGGTATCGACCAGCGTCATCCCGAGATCGATCCCCTCGCGCAATGCGGCGATCTCGTCCGCCCGGCGCGCGGGCCGCTCGCCCATTTCCCAGGTGCCCAGGCCGAGTTTCGGAATCGTCTCACCGTCCGGCAGGACGACCGTGGCGATCGTGTCTGTCATGTGCTCCTCGCTGCGGATTCGTGGCCGCGCACCCGCGGCCGAAGCATCAAATACGACGCATCAGTGTAGTCAATCGGTGCGGCGTCCACCTGTTACACGGCAAAAACCGGCTATAACGGCACCGCATGATGACTTAGAATGGCCGGCACCCTGATCGATACCCATTCCATGAAGGCACCCACGGACGACCGCTGGCAGGACCTGCGCCCCGACCCCGACAACGACACGCCGCTCTACCTGCAGCTCGCCCGCAAGCTCGGCGACGCGATCCACGACAATCGCTGGGCGGCCGGCGAGGCGCTGCCGTCCGAACGCGTGCTGTCCGAAGCGCTCGGCGTGTCGCGCATTACCGCGCGCAAGGCGATCGCGCTGCTCGTCGAGCAGGGCCTGATCCGCCGCACGCAAGGGGCCGGCAACTTCATCCGGCCGCGCTACGAGGATCCGCTGTCGCGGCTGTCGAGCTTCAGCGAGATGCTCGAGCGCCGCGGCTTCAAGCCGAGTTCGCAATGGCTCGAGCGCGAAATCCAGCCCGCGAATCGCGACGAAGTGATCCAGCTCGGCCTGTCGCCGGCCGCCTCCGTTACACGGCTGAAACGCCTGCGCCTCGCCGACGGCATCGTGATGGCCGTCGAGAACTCGACGTTCCCCGCCACGCTGATTCCCGATCCGCAGGCGATCGGCGGTTCGCTGTACAGCTATCTCGAAGCGCGCGGCACGCCGATCGTGCGCGCACTGCAGCATTTCCGCGCGGTCAACGCGACCGACGAGATCGCGCAACAGATGGGCATCGCGCCGCACGACGCGCTGCTGCTGATCACGCGGATCGGTTATACGGCCGACCAGCGCGCGATCGAACTCACCGATACCTACTGCCGCAACGACTACTACGACTTCGTCGTCGAACTGCGCAAGTAACGCCGGCAATACTCACGGCGTACGGCGCCGCCGGCGCTCACAACCAGCATGCTTCGTCCGTGCCGAGCGGCACGGGCGGCCTCGAGAAGCGCGGCGGTGTCGCCGACAGGCGTTCGGCCGGACGCACGGCATCGATCGTGCCGAACGGCGACGCGCTCCGGTCGATCCGGTCGCGCACGTCGTCGAACGTGAAATCCGGCGCCCGCAGGCCGTCCGGCACCGTGCCGAACGATTGCAGCCAGCGCCCCGTCTGCGCGAGCGAGAGCCGCACGTGCCAGCTCCCCCCTTGGGTCGCACGGCGCGCGAGCGCGATCATCGCGCCGAACGCCGCGAGATAACCCGTCGCATGATCGAGCGCCTGGCATGGCAGATGGCGCGGGCCGTCCGCGTGCGCGGCGTGCTGCTCGTGCCACGCGATACCGCTCGCCGACTGCACGAGACTGTCGAAGCCACGCCGCATCGACCACGGCCCCGCGTGCCCGTATGCGGACACCGACACGCAGACGATGCCGGGCCGCAGCTCCGCCAGCGCCTGCGGCGAAAACCCGCGCGCCGCGAGCGCGCCGGGGCGATAGGCCTGCAGGAATACGTCGGCGTCGCGTGCGAGCGCGCGCAACGTGGCGACACCGCCCGCCTCGCGCAGGTCGATCCACGTCGAGCGCTTGCCGCGCCCGTTGTCGATCACGAGCGACGCGATGTTCGGCAGGTGCGGGCCGTTGACGAGCAGCGTCTGTGCCCCGTGCGATGCCAGCGTGCGGCCCGCGACCGGCCCCGCGATGATGCGCGTGAGATCGAGCACGCGCACGCCCGCGAGCGGCTGGTCGGGCGCGCCGTGGCCGATCGCCTCGACGGGCGCGTCACCGATCCGCTCGATCTCGAACAGCGGCAGCGACGCGAGTGCCCGTGCCTGGTCGTGCGCCGCCCATTCGTCAGGGATTCTGATCAATGCCGCGCACAGGCCGGCCTCGGCGAGCGCGGTATCGAGTGCCGCGCCGTCCCACGTGCGGATCGCCGCGGCCACGTCATCGCGCTGCGGGCCGCTGCCGAGCACGTCGAGAATCCCGTGCAGGTGATGCGGAAAGTTCGCATGCAGCTGGATCCAGCGCCCGTCGCGCGTTTCGTAGAAGCCCGTCACCGGATGGCGCGGCTCGGGCGGCAGGCCGTCGTCCACGCGCAGGTAGCGTTCGCTGCGAAACGCGACGAGCGCGTCGCGCATCGACACGTCGACGCGCTGCGCGACGCCCGTGCGCAGCCGGTGGCATTCGGCCGCCGCGAGCCCGGCCGCCGCGATCGTCGCCGCGGCGAGCGTGCCGACGTGGAATGCCGACGGCAGCGTCGGGTCCTGCCCCGCCACGGCCGCGCGGGCCAGTGCGCGCGGTTCGCCGTGCGCCAGTTGCCACAAGTGGGTCAATGCGAGTTCGGGGGTCATGGTGGAAGCGCGCCGTGGAGGAGACGCATTCGAGTCTAGAATTCGCGACAGGCGCGATCAATCTTGATTGCGCGAATCAACGCATAACGAATAGTTGTAGCCGGGCCGCGCTTCATGCGCCCCGACAGGAGCGATCGGCATGACGTCCCTCAGCGCGCCGGAAGCCGCCGGCATCCTCGGTGTCAGCGTGAGCACCCTTTACGCGTATGTGAGCCGCGGCCTGCTGCGCTCGCTGCCCGACGGCGCGAGCAAGCGCCGCCGCTACGACGCGGACGAGGTGCGCCTGCTCGCGCGCCGCCGCGCCGATGCAAAGCGCGCGGGCGGCGTCGCCGAACGCTCGCTCGACTGGGGCGTGCCCGTGCTCGAATCGCGGATCACGCAAATCGCCGACGGGCGCCTGCACTATCGCGGCGCCGATGCGATCGCGCTCGCGAACGACGCGACGCTCGAGGAAACGGCGGCCCGCCTGTGGGATTGTCCGCCCGCGCGGCTCGCTGCGGCAGCGCTTGCATCGACCGGTTTCGACGCCGCCCAGTGGGAAGACTGGGCCCGCCGCTGGGCCCATCTCGCGCCGCTCGAGCGCACGCTGGTGCTGCTCCCCGCCGCGGCCGCCTCGCTGCCGCGCCTGTGGGCGCAGGGGCGCGACGCGCAGTTCGACGCGGCCACGCTGCTGCTGCGCGTGACGACGGCCGCGCTGGCCGGCATCGCACCGGGCGACGCGCCCGTGCATCGACAGCTCGCCGCCGCGTGGCGGATCCGGCGGCGCGACGAAGCCGACCTGCTGCGCCGCGCACTCGTGCTGTGCGCCGATCACGAACTGAACCCGTCGACCTTTGCGGTGCGCTGCATCGCGTCGACCGGCACCCATCTGTTCGGTGCGATCGCGGGCGGGCTCGCGGCGCTGTCGGGCCCACGCCACGGCGGCGAGACGTTCCGCGCGGGCGCCCTGCTCGACGAAGCCGCGCGGGCCGCCGACCTCGACCGCTACCTCGCGCTGCGCGTCGCACACGACGAACGCGCGGACGGCGCACGCACGGCACTGTCCGGTTTCGCGCATCCGCTCTATCCCGACGGCGATCCGCGCGCACGCGCGTTGCTCGACGCACTACACGCGACGCTGCCCGCCCGGGCACCGCTGCGCATGGCCCGCGCGCTCGCCGCGCGCGTCGAGGCGGCGACCGGCCTGCATCCGTCGATCGATTTCGCGCTCGCGGTGCTGGAGCGCACGCTTGCGCTGCCCGACGGCGCCGCGTTCACGCTGTTCGCGGCCGGCCGCACCGCGGGCTGGATCGCGCACGCACTCGAGCAGTACGCTGACGGCAAGCTCATCCGGCCCCGCGCGCGCTACGTCGGCAGCGACGCGGCTGCCTGAGCGCGGCCGCCGCGCCATGCGGCGAGCCGCCGCCACGCGCTCGGCGCGGCCTGCACGGCCGGC
This sequence comes from Burkholderia sp. Bp9015, assembly GCF_003853505.1. Classification (NCBI taxonomy): domain Bacteria; kingdom Pseudomonadati; phylum Pseudomonadota; class Betaproteobacteria; order Burkholderiales; family Burkholderiaceae; genus Burkholderia; species Burkholderia sp. Bp9015. The sequence continues at coordinate 25,567 of NZ_QTPZ01000059.1, read as the reverse complement.
GCCGCCTGCGGGCCGAACGCGAACACCGCGCCGCCCGCCGCCGCGCTGATCCACACGCGCATGCCGGGCAGCAGCGCCAAGGTCTCGCCGGCATGCAACCAGTGATCGTCGGGCCGGCCCTCGATCGTCAGCCACAGACCGCCGTCCGCGACCTGCAACGCGGTGCGATCGACGATCCGCCACCGCCCGGCCGGTTCGTTGCCGTCCATCTCGTAGAGTCGCAGTTCGCGCATGGCCGCCTCCGGGTCGCGTGGGTTCGATGACGCCAGTATTTCGGACCGTGGCGACACACGGACAGATACGCCTGCAGACACTTTCGACTGAACTGTATCGGTCCGCCGCCGGACAGGCGTCCGGACCGATCCTGCGTGGCACGGCGGCTTTGCCTACAATGGCGGCTGTCCCGCGCCACCGGTCCGTCCCCATGTTCCAACGTCCGCCCGCCGCCGCTCCCGGCGAAAAGAACCTCACCATAATGCTCTGGCTCGTTGCGACGGGCTTCTTCATGCAGACGCTCGATGCGACGATCGTCAACACGGCGCTGCCGTCGATGGCAGTGAGTCTCGGCGAATCGCCGCTGCGGATGCAGTCGGTCGTGATCGCCTACTCGCTGACGATGGCGGTGATGATTCCCGTCTCGGGCTGGCTCGCGGACACGTTCGGCACGCGGCGCGTGTTCTTCAGCGCGATCCTGGTGTTCTCGCTCGGTTCGCTGCTGTGCGCGAATGCGCATACGCTGTCACAGCTCGTCGTGTTCCGCGTCGTGCAGGGGGTGGGCGGCGCGATGCTGCTGCCGGTCGGGCGGCTGGCCGTGCTGCGCACCTTCCCGGCCGAACGCTACCTGCCCGCACTGTCGTTCGTCGCGGTTCCCGGGCTGATCGGGCCGCTGATCGGGCCGACGCTCGGCGGCTGGCTCGTGAAGATCGCGTCGTGGCACTGGATCTTCCTGATCAACGTGCCGGTGGGCGTCGCCGGCTGCGTCGCGACCTTCTACTCGATGCCCGACGCGCGCAACCCGGCCGTCGGCCGCTTCGACCTGAAGGGCTATCTGCTGCTGACGATCGGGATGGTCGCTATCTCGCTGTCGCTCGACGGGCTCGCCGATCTCGGGATGCAGCATGCAGCCGTGCTCGTGCTGCTGATCCTGAGCCTCGCGTGCTTCGTCGCGTACGGGCTGTACGCGGTGCGCGCGCCGCAGCCGATCTTCTCGCTCGAGCTGTTCAAGATCCATACGTTCAGCGTCGGCCTGCTCGGCAACCTGTTCGCACGGATCGGCAGCGGCGCGATGCCGTACCTGATCCCGCTGCTGCTGCAGGTGAGCCTGGGCTATTCGGCATTCGAGGCCGGGCTGATGATGCTGCCGGTCGCGGCGGCCGGGATGTTCTCGAAACGGATCATCACGCGCCTGATCACGCAGCACGGCTACCGCAAGGTGCTGCTCGCGAACACGATCATGGTCGGGGTGATGATGGCGAGCTTCGCGCTGATGCGCGACACGGTGCCGGTGTGGGTGAAGGTCGTCCATCTCGCGCTGTTCGGCGGCTTCAACTCGATGCAGTTCACCGCGATGAACACGCTGACGCTGAAGGATCTCGGCACCGGCGGCGCGAGCAGCGGCAACAGCCTGTTCTCGCTCGTGCAGATGCTGTCGATGAGCCTCGGCGTCACGGTCGCGGGCGCGCTGCTGGCCACCTTCACCGGGATGCTGCGCACGGTGACGCCGAGCAACACGCTGCCCGCGTTCCATGCGACCTTCATCTGTGTCGGGATCATCACGGCCGCGTCCGCGTGGATCTTCGCGCAACTCGCGCCCGACATCCGCGGCGGCACGCAGCACAAGACCGATCCGTCCGAACGCGCGTGACGCACGGCGCGCGCCGCCACAATCGCCACGGCGGCGCGCCGCGCACCATGTCGGTGCAGCACGGCTGCACCGCGCGCGCCCTGCCGGCCGCGACGGCCCGCCGCACGGGGCACGATGCCGTGCATGCTTCTTGCTCGCCTATTCTGTAGGTAAACTGGCAGTCTTCCTTCGGCCGACATCATGAGCATGATCGACATCGATCCACCCGGCTTCCAGCCGCCCCGCCCCGTCGCCGGCGACGACGGGAAGCGGCGCACCGTGCTGTACGGCGCATACACCGTGTTCAGCGTGTTCCAGCCCGTTTTCTCGGTGTCACACCGCCGCGCGATCGGCTATCACGCGTCGCTGCGCGCGCACGACGAGGACAGCCGCCAGGTCGCGTCGCACGAGGTGTTCACGCAGGCGGCGCGGCGCGGCGACCTGCTCGAGCTCGGCCGGCTCGCCGAATCGCTGCATCTCGGCAACTTCCACGCGTTCGACAGTCACGACGAATGGCTCTTCCTGAGCCTGCACCCGGCGGCGCTGATGGACACCGTCTACGGCGACGCCCTGCTCGCGAACCTGAAGGCGCTCGGCCTGCCGCCGCATCGCGTGGTGCTCGAGGTGCCCGAGCAGGCGGGCGGCGAGACGCCGCGCTATGCGGCGATCGTCGACGGGCTGCGCAAGGCCGGCTTCCTGATCGCGCTCGGCGGCTTCGGCGCGAAACATTCGAACATCGACCGCGTGTGGCACCTGCACCCCGACATCGTCACGCTCGACCGCGGGATCCTCGCGCAGGCGAGCGAACACTCGCATCTCGAGCGCGTACTGCCCGGGCTCGTGTCGCTGCTGCACGAATCCGGCCAGCTCGTGCTGATGGGCGGGCTCTCGACCGAGCGCGACGCGATGATCGCGCTCGAATGCGACGTCGATTTCGTGCAGGGACAGTACTTCGCGGGGCCGAGCGTCGACCCCGTGCAACCGCAGGCCGCCGCAGGCTGCATGGATACGCTGTCGGCCGCGTTGCGGCTGCGCGTCGCGCAACGCGAGCGCACGCAGGCCGAACGCCTCGCGCCGTATGTCGCCGCGCTGGAGGAAGCCAGCCGGAAGCTCGTCGCGGGCGAATCGCTGATCGACGCGGCCGGCGCCGTGCTCGGGTTGCCGGAAACCGCGCGCTGCTTCCTGCTCGATGCATCGGGCCGCCAGATCGGCGACAACGTGCTCGCGCGCGGCAGCGTCTCGCAGCGGGCGAAGCGCTTCCGGCCGCTGCTGCATTCGGAAGGCGCGAGCTGGGAGCGCCGCCCCTACTTCATCCACGCGATGCGCGCGCCCGGCCGCGTGCATCTGACGCCGCCGTACCTGTCGATCAACGAAGCGCACCTGTGCGTGACCGCATCGATCGCCGCGCCGGCCGCGACCGGCATGCAGGTGCTGTGCGTCGACATCAACTGGGAAGCGGCACTCAGCCGCGAATGAGTTCGCGCGGCCGCGCTCACGCGGCGCCGTCGAGGGCGTTGGCGCGGCGCGCGATCAGCCGGTGCACGCGCTTGCCGGACGACGCGCTGACCACCTCGTGCTCGTCGATCACGTGCATGCCGGCGCCGAGCGCCGCATGCATGCGCGCCGAATCGAGCGGCGTATACAAGCGGCCGCGCTCGTCGCGCAGCGCGCCGTTGCCGGCCACCCGCCAGCTCAGGTACAACGTGCCGCCGGGCATCAGCAACCCGGCCAGCCGCGCGGCCGCCGCTGCAGCATCCGCCTGTTCGAGGTGCATGACGACCGTCTCGCACAACACGTTTCGAAACGCGCCGGCCGGCACGCCGGCGAGCGCCGGCAGCGCAGCCAGCTCGAAGGTCAGCGACGGGTGGCGCAAGCGCGCCTCGGCGAGCAGCGCGGCGCTCGCATCGTAGCCGCGCACGTCGAATCCGCGCGAAGCGAGCCACGCGGCGTCGCGTCCCGCACCGCAGCCGACGTCGGCCGTCGGCCCGGGCGAGAAATACTGCTCGAGCAGTGCATACATGTCGTCGGGGGCGGCCTGGTCGAGCCAGTCCTGCGCGTATTGCGCGGCATGGGCTTCGTAGGCATCGAGAGTCGGGCGATCCACCATGGCGATTGCTCCGCGTACGCGTCCTGTCGTGCGACGCACCCCGCATCTTAGCCGTTGCGCGTCGCGCGTGGGATGGCGGGCGACGCGCGGCCCCGCGCCGCTCGCAGGTCGCCGGCGCGGTCAGTTCGGCCCACGGCGCATCGCCGCGCCAGGGCCGGCCGCGATGCCGCCGCGAACCGGCCGCCGAGGGCGCAGCCGACCGCGTCCGCGCCGAACCCGCAGGCCGGCGCGGCCGACGCGTCAGATATGCGAATGCGCGCCGCCGTGCACGGGCCCCGCGCGCCGCTCGACCTCGCGGCGCACGTCGCCGCGCAGGCCCGCGAAAAACGCGACTTCGGCGACGACGAACAGCGGCCCGACCATCAGCCCGACCAGATCGTCGACGAACGCGGGCTTGCGCCCCTCGAACCAGTGCCCGACGAACTGTACGATCCAGCCGACCACGAACGCGCCGATGCCGATCCCGAGCCATTGCGCGGTCGGCAGCAGCGCGAGCGTCTGCGCGGCCCACAGGCCGAGGGCGAACAGCGCGGTCATGACCGCCCCGAAGCGCAGGTCGAGGCGCAGGTAGAACACCGCGAACGCCACGGCGAGCAGCAGCGCCGGCGACAGCGCGACACCGGCCAGCGTGCCGAGCGCCGGCCGCGACAGCAGCACCTCGACCGCGAACACGATCATCGGAATGCCGACCAGATGCGTCGCGATGTTGCGCGCGTCGCGATGGTAGGCCGCATACTGGGAAAGGTGGTCTTCGAGCGTCTTCATGGCGTCTCCTGAACGATCATTGGGCGCTATGATGCGCGTCACGCCCAGGAACCTCTGTCAGCTACCCGACATCGCGTGCCCATGCCCTCGCCGCTCGCCCCGTACCTGCCGCAGATCGAAGCGCACCCGTGGTTCGCCGCGCTGCCGCGGGCGTTGCGCGACGACCTGCTCGCCCGCGCCGCGTTGCGGCACCTGCCGGCCGGCCACGCGCTGTTCCGCCGCGGCGACCCGCCATGCGGGCTGTATGCGGTGCTGGCCGGCGCCCTCACCATAGGCGCGGTCGATCCGCAGGGCAAGGAAGCGCTGCTGACGGTCGCCGAACCCGTCACGTGGTTCGGCGAGATCGCGCTGTTCGACGGCCAGCCGCGCACGCACGACGCGATCGCGCTCGACGACACGCTGCTGCTGCACGTCCCGCAGCGCGCGCTGCTCGCGATTCTCGACACGACGCCGCAATACTGGCGGCAGTTCGCGCTGCTGATGGCGCAAAAGCTCCGGCTGAGCTTCCTGACCGTCGAATCGATGAGCGTGATGCCGGCCGCGCAGCGGCTTGCCGCACGGCTGCTGATGATCGCCGACGGCTACGGCGGGATCAGCGCCGGCCGCACGCGCATCCGGCTGTCGCAGGAAAAGCTCGCGGCGATGCTGTCGCTCACACGGCAGACCACCAACCAGCTGCTGAAGGCGCTGCAGGCCGACGGCGTCGTGCGGCTGCATGTCGGCGAGATCGAACTCGTCGATGTCGATGCGCTGCGCCGGGCGAGCGGGCTGCCTGACGGCACTCACTGACGGCACGCACTGACGACGCGCCGCCTCCGTCCTGACGCGCCCGTCGTGACGCCATCGAGCGATCGCCGCAACGCCGCATTCCCGCCGTCATCGCTTCGCGCTATCGTGGCGGCTCGTTCGTCCTTCTCCCCGCATACGCGCTTGAACACGTCCACCCTTACCGCCCCTTCCCGCCACGCGTGGCCTGTCTTCGTCGCGTTCCTGCGGCTCGGCCTCACGTCGTTCGGCGGGCCCGTCGCGCATCTCGGCTACTTCCGCGACGCGTTCGTCACGCGGCGCGGCTGGCTGACCGAACGCGCGTATGCCGATCTCGTCGGCCTGTGCCAGTTCCTGCCGGGGCCGGCGAGCAGCCAGGTCGGGATGGCGATCGGCCTGTCGCGCGCGGGTTATGCGGGAATGTTCGCCGCATGGCTCGGCTTCACGCTGCCGTCGGCGCTGCTGATGATGCTGTTCGCACTCGGCATGCACGCTGCGGGGATGCCGGTCGCGGCCGGCGCGCTGCACGGGCTGCGGATCGTGTCGGTCGCGGTGATCGCGCAGGCGGTGTGGGGCATGGCGCGCACGCTGTGCCCGGATACGCGCCGCGCCACGCTGATGGCGGTCGCAGCCTGCCTCGCGCTGCTCGTGCCGGCCGCATGGCTGCAGGTGGCCGTGATCGTCGCGGCCGGCGCGGCCGGGCTCGTACTGTTGCCGCAGCCCGAGCGCGGCGCGCACGATCCGCTGCCGCTGCACGTGTCGCATCGCGCGGGTGCGCTGTGGCTCGTGCTGTTCGCCGCATTGCTCGTCGCGTTGCCGTTCGCGGCGGGCGCGCTGCATTCGCATACCCTCGCGGTGGCCGACGCATTCTTTCGCACCGGCGCGCTGGTGTTCGGCGGCGGGCACGTCGTGCTGCCGCTGCTGCAGGCGGCCGTCGTCGCGCCGGGCTGGGTCGGCGATTCGGCGTTCCTCGCCGGCTACGGTGTCGCGCAGGCCGTGCCGGGGCCGCTCTTCACGTTCTCGGCGTTCCTCGGTGCGTCGCTGCGCGACGCGCCGAACGGCTGGCTCGGCGGGACGATCGCGCTCGTGTCGATCTTCGCGCCGTCGTTCCTGCTCGTCGCGGGCACCGCGCCGTTCTGGGAACGCCTGCGCCGCAGCACACGCATGCAGGCCGCGCTCGCGGGCGTAAACGCGGCTGTGGTCGGGCTGCTGCTCGCCGCGCTGTATCACCCGGTGTGGAGCGAGACGATCGTGTCGCCGCGCGACTTCGCGGCGGCGCTCGTCGCGTTCGTCGCGCTCGTGTTCTGGCGGGTGCCGCCGTGGGCCGTCGTGATCGCGAGCGCGGCGCTCGGCTGGTTGGCGACGGCGCTCGCCTGATCCGGCAAGTGCCACGCATCGATTCCCGCCCGACAAAAACAAAAAAGCCCTCGTGACGAGGGCTTTTCTTCGGGTGCCGCGCGCCGCAACGGCGCGCAGTACGCATGGACTTACGCGAAGTTCTTCGCTGCGAAGTCCCAGTTCACGATGTTCCAGAACGCTTCGACGAACTTCGGACGTGCGTTGCGGTAGTCGATGTAATACGCGTGTTCCCACACGTCGATCGTCAGCAGCGGCTTGTCGGCCGTCGTCAGCGGCGTGGCGGCGTTGCTCGTCGACACGATGTCGAGCGAACCGTCGGCCTTCTTCACGAGCCATGCCCAGCCCGAACCGAACGTGCCGACCGCGGCCTTCGAGAACGCTTCCTTGAACGCGTCGTACGAACCCCACTTCGCGTTGATCGCGTCGCCCAGCGCGCCCGACGGTGCGCCGCCGCCGTTCGGCGACAGGCTGTTCCAGAAGAACGTGTGGTTCCAGATTTGCGCGGCGTTGTTGAAGATGCCGCCCGACGACTTCTTCACGATCTCTTCCAGCGACAGGTTTTCGAATTCCGTGCCCGGGATCAGATTGTTCAGGTTCGTCACATAAGCCTGATGATGCTTGCCGTAGTGGTACTCGATCGTCTCTTTCGAGATGGTCGGCGCGAGTGCGTCTTCAGCGTACGGGAGCGGCGGGAGCGTATGAGCCATGGCGATTCCTTCGTTGAGTATGTAGGGAGGCTGTGTTGAATGCTGCCGAGCGTCCGATTGTAGGCGAGTCCGAATATCCCCGCAAACTCACGGGCATTTATCCGCGGTATGCAGAAAATCGGCGTTCCCGCTTCATCCGGCAGGACCAGAAGACGGATGCGCAGCATCCGTTCCCGCGCCGGGCGCCGGACCATCCGGAGCGCAGGACGCGCGACCTTCGTTCCGCTTACGCCGCCGCCGTCAGATCGTGTCGGTCAGCCGCGGCTGCACGTCGGCGAGCGATACGTCGGCCGAGCCTTCGGCGAGATGCACGGTCAGGCGGCGCTGCGGTTTCAGCGCATTCGGCGCGCGCACCGCGCGGCCGGTCTGCGTGTCGATCAGCGCCGCGTAGCCGCGCTCGAGCGTGCGCTGCGGGCTCAGCACCTCGAGCCGCGCCGCGCAGGCCGACACGCGCGCCGTATCGCGCTCGTGACGGCGCTGCAGCGCCACCGCGAGACGTTGCGACAGCCCGGCGAGTGCCTGACGCGCCTGCGCCGGGTCGGGCCGCGCGCGCTGCCAGCGCAATTGCGCGAGCGCGAAACGCGCACGCGCGTCGCGCACCGGCCGCGACGCGGCCGAGGCGAGCCGCACCGCCAGTTGCTCGACGTGGGTGCGCTGCCGCTGCAGCCGCTCGGCCGGGCTGACGAGCCGGCGCGCGAGCCAGTCGAGCTGCTGCGCGCGCTGCTCGAGCCCGCGTTCCAGGCAGCGCGCAAGCGCGCGCTGCCGGTCGGCCACCTCGCGCAACAGCAACGCGCGCTGCGGACTCGCGAGCTCGGCCGCGCCGGTCGGCGTCGGCGCGCGCAGGTCGGCCGCGAAGTCCGCGATCGTGAAATCGGTTTCGTGGCCGACGCCGCTGACGACCGGCAGTTCGCTCGCCGCGATCGCACGCGCGAGCGCTTCGTCGTTGAACGACCACAGATCCTCGATCGACCCGCCGCCGCGACAGACCAGCAGCACGTCGACCTCGCGCCGCGCGTTCGCCGCCTGCACGGCCGCGACGAGCTTCTCGGCCGAGCCCGCACCCTGCACGGGCGCCGGATAGACGATCACCGGGATGTGCGGCGCGCGGCGCGCGAGCGTGGTCAGCACGTCGCGCAGCGCGGCGGCCTGCAGCGACGTGACGATGCCGATCGCGCGCGGGTGCGCCGGCAGCGGCCGCTTGCGCTCGGGCGCGAACAGGCCTTCGGCCTCGAGTTGCGCCTTCAGCCGCAGGAACGCCTCGTACAGGCGCCCCTGGCCGGTACGCCGCACGGCCTCGACGTTGAGCTGCACTTCGCCGCGCGGCTCGTACATCGTGACGACCGCGCGCACCTCGATCCGGTCGCCTTCGCGCGGCGTGAATTCCGCGTACTGCGCGCGACCGCGGAACATCACGCAGCGCATCTGCGCCTGCTGGTCCTTGATCGAGAAATACCAGTGGCCGCTCGCGGCGCGCGTGAAATTCGACACTTCGCCCGAAATCCACAGCAGCGGAAACGAGCGCTCGAGCATCGTCGAAATCGCGCGATTGAGCGCCGAAACGGGAATCACTTCGTCGCCGCCGCGGGTCGCGCCGGGAGCGGAAAAAGGAGAGTCGGAAAGCATGGGCGGTCGGATGAATGCTGGCGGCGACACGATAGTCCGACACGCGCGCGACGTCCAGCGCCGGCCGCCCGCGCTGCACCATTTGAAAGGTGTCCACACTCTGGCAATCGTCCATCAAAAACGCTTCAAAACCGCGGAAAAACCCAGACGATTCCTCACAACACATTGATTTTTATAGTTTTTTAAACCTTGCAGTTTGATTTGCCGCCGATTCGATGTCCGCCCGGCGGGCGTTTCACGCGGACAGGCCGGGAGTTTTTCACAGAGTTATCCACAGCCCGTTCCGTTCCGGCCCCATCGGGTGCGTCGCCCGGCCGCGCTTGCCGCGCCCGCGTGCGGCGCGCTAGAGTGCCGCCTTCCGAACCCCTTGCGGCATGCGCCGCCCCACGGAGAATCCGTCTTGACGAATCCGTACCACGCCGCGGCGCAAGACGCGCCGCGCCCGGCCCGATGAGCGCGCCCGGCGGCCCGCTCGCGCGGCTCGAAGCGCGCCTCACGCGCGAATGGCAGCGACGCGGCGCCCTCGCATGGGCGCTCACGCCGTTCGCGTGCGTGTTCGGCCTGTGCGCGGCGCTGCGCCGCACGGCCTACGCGCAGGGCTGGAAACAACCGGTCGACGTCGGCGTGCCCGTCGTCGTGGTCGGCAACGTGACCGTCGGCGGCACCGGCAAGACGCCGACCGTGATCGCGCTCGTCGACGCACTGCGCGCTGCCGGCTTCACGCCGGGCGTCGTGTCGCGCGGCTACGGCGCGAACGTGAAGGCGCCCACCGCGGTCACGCCCGCGTCGCGCGCGAGCGCGGCCGGCGACGAACCGCTGCTGATCGCGCGCCGCACCGGCGCGCCCGTGTGGGTGTGCCCCGACCGCGTCGCGGCCGCGCAGGCGTTGCGCGCCGCGCACCCGGACGTCGACGTGATCGTCAGCGACGACGGCCTCCAGCACTACCGCCTCGCGCGCACGGTCGAGCTCGTCGTGTTCGACCACCGGCTCGGCGGCAACGGCTTCCTGCTGCCGGCCGGGCCGCTGCGCGAGCCGCTGTCGCGCCACCGCGACGCAACGCTCGTCAACGATCCGTACAGCGGCGCGCTGCCGCCGTGGCCCGACACCTATGCGCTCGCGCTCACGCCGGGCGCCGCGTGGCACCTCGACCAGCCGGCGCTGCGCCGCCCGCTGTCGCAGTTCGCGCACGAGCGCGTGCTCGCCGCGGCCGGCATCGGCGCGCCGGAACGCTTCTTCGCGACGCTGCGTGCGGCCGGCCTCGCGCCGGCGACGCGCCCGCTGCCCGACCATTACGCGTTCGCCGACAATCCGTTCGTCGACGACGCGGTCGATGCGATCCTGATCACCGAGAAGGATGCAGTAAAATTGGGCGCTTCCTGGCGCGACGCTCGGCTGTGGGTCGTCCCCGTCGAAGCCGCGCTCGATCCTCGCCTCATTGCCCTCGTTGTGGAGAAACTCCGTGGACGCTCGCCTGCTTGAAATCCTTGTGTGCCCTATCTGCAAAGGCCCGCTCCACTATGACCGCGCCGCGCAGGAGCTGATCTGCAACGCGGACAAGCTCGCCTACCCGATCCGCGACGGCATCCCCGTGATGCTCGTCGACGAAGCACGCCAGACCGTCGAAGGCACGCCGGTCGACCCCGCCGGCCCGGCCGGCAGCTAAACGCCGCACCGCTGCACCGGCGCCCGGCCGCGCTTCTTCGCGGCCGCGTGCCGGCCCTGCCGGGCGGCCCGCCTTCGACGCGCCGCCCGCCCCGCTCTTCTCACCGCTCAGCCCCGATGACTCATCCGCAGCCCTTCATCGCCGTCATTCCTGCCCGGCTCGCGTCGACGCGCCTGCCGAACAAGCCGCTCGCCGATCTCGGCGGCAAGCCGATGGTCGTGCGCGTCGCCGAGCGCGCGCGCGAAGCGGGCGCGCAGCAGGTGCTCGTCGCGTCCGACGCGCAGAGCGTGCTCGATGCGGCCCGCGAGCACGGTTTCGAAGCGGTGCTGACGCGTGCCGACCATCCGTCCGGCACCGACCGGCTCGCGGAAGTCGCCGCGACGTTCGGGTGGAGCGACGACACCGTCGTCGTCAACGTGCAGGGCGACGAGCCGCTGATCGACCCGGCGCTCGTCCGCGACGTAGCGTCGCACCTCGCCGCGCACCCGGACTGCGCGATCGCGACCGCCGCGCACCCGATCCACGACGCGGCCGACGTGTTCAATCCGAACATCGTGAAGGTCGCGCTCGACGCGCGCAACGTCGCGATGTACTTCTCGCGCGCGCCGATTCCGTGGAGCCGCGATGCGTACCAACCGCACTGGCCCGACGTCGCGGCCATGCCCGCACCGGCCTTTCCGGTCTATCGCCACATCGGACTCTACGCCTATCGCGCGCGTTTCCTGCGCACCTATCCGTCGCTCGCGCAGGCGCCGATCGAGCAGGCCGAGCAGCTCGAACAGCTGCGCGCGATGTGGCACGGCGAGCGCATCGCGGTGCTGATCACCGAGCATGCACCCGAAGCCGGCATCGATACGCCGGCCGATCTCGCACGCGTGCAGGCCCTTTTTCGGCCGGGTTCAAAATAACCCGTGGCATAATCAGGCGATTGTGCGAGCCGTCCGCGACCCGCGCGTCCTAGCTTGACCCTGCCACGGCCCGTCCCGGCAGCCGCGCGTCGCCTTTCGCCGACGCGCCGCATCAGACCGGTCCGCCGCGCGCAAGACAAGCCCCGCGCACGCTGTCGCCGACGCTTTTGCGTCTCGCCACACGAATCTACATACCGGAGATATCACCATGCGTTTGATCCTGTTGGGTGCGCCCGGCGCGGGCAAGGGTACCCAGGCAAACTTCATCAAGGAAAAGTTCGGCATCCCGCAAATCTCGACGGGCGACATGCTGCGCGCGGCCGTCAAGGCCGGCTCGCCGCTCGGCGTCGAGGCGAAGGGCTACATGGACGCCGGCAAGCTCGTGCCGGACGCGCTGATCATCGGCCTCGTGAAGGAGCGCCTGAAGGAAGCCGACTGCGCGAACGGCTACCTGTTCGACGGCTTCCCGCGCACGATCGCGCAGGCTGACGCGATGAAGGAAGCCGGCGTCGCGATCGACTACGTGCTCGAAATCGACGTCCCGTTCTCGGAGATCGTCGAGCGCATGAGCGGCCGCCGCACGCACCCGGCATCGGGCCGCACGTACCACGTGAAGTTCAACCCGCCGAAGGTCGAGGGCAAGGACGACGTGACGGGCGAACCGCTGATCCAGCGCGACGACGACAAGGAAGAAACCGTCCTGAAGCGTCTCGAAGTGTACGAAGCGCAGACCAAGCCGCTGATCACGTACTACGGCGACTGGGCGCAGCGCGGCGAGGAAAACGGCCTGAAGGCCCCGCAGTATCGCAAGATCTCGGGCCTCGGCAGCGTGGACGAAATCCGCGAGCGTGCGTTCGACGCACTGAAGTAAGCACCGCGTCATGCACCGCAAGCCGCCCTTTCGGGGCGGCTTTTTTTTGGTTCATCGTGGAATTGCGTGAACCGGCGACGATGCATGTGCCTCTGGCCGCGCAAATCCCAACGCTGTCGCCGCGATGAACGTGGTCACCCGTTGTGCGCGAACGCCAGCACGATCGCGTTGCCCAGTTCATCGACAACCCTGGCCGACGCGCCCGGCACCGCGAACATCGTGAACTCGACATCGGGCAGGGCCGGCAGGCCGGCATCCGGCGGAATCGCACGCAAGCCGTGCGCAAGTTGTGTGTGCACGATTGGCGTCACCGCAAGGCCCGCGTGCGCGGCGGCGCACAGGCCGGCGCCGCTCGGGCACACGAGCACGATCCGGTAATCCACGCCCGCTCGGGCCAGTGCTGCCAGCGAGGCCTCGCGATACGGGCAGGGTTCCGGCAGCAGCGCAATCGGCACCGGTACGCCGGGCGTGAGCGACGCCCAATCCGCACCGGCCCACACGAGCGGCTCGCGCCAGAGCACGCGTCCGGCGGGCCCGCCGTGGCAGCGCCCGCCCATCACCACATCCAGTTCACCGTGATCCAGCGCCTGGAGCAGATCGCCCGGGATACCCACTCTGATGCTGAATGCGATGCGCGGGTACCGCCCGGCAAACGCCTTCATCACATGCATCAGCCTGACGTTGGCGAGGTCTTCCGACAGACCCACGCGGATCGTGCCCGCGCTCGGTTCGCGCAGCAGTTGCGCCCGCGCGTCCTGATTGAGCGCGAGGATGGCGCGCGCGTAACCCAGCAGCAGCTCGCCGTCCACCGTGAGCGCGACCGAGCGCGTGGTGCGCACGAGCAGGTCACGGCCGACCTGTTTTTCCAGGCGGCGCAGATGCGCGCTGACCGCGGACTGCGTCAGATTCAGACGGGCCGCGGCATGCGTGAACCCGCCTTCCTGGACGACGGCCACGAAGGAGCGCAGCAAAACGGTATCGAACATGAGATGTCCCGCAATACAGTGCGAATGCTACTGAGTAGCGTGATGATACTTCGTTTATATTTCGAATCGAACTATGTTCTGATGAGGGCCGTCAACCCGTCAGGAGTCGTTCCATGTCGACCTTGCTTCATATCGAATCGTCCCCGCGCAAGTCGCGGTCCGCATCACTCGACGTTGCGCACGCGTATCTGGAAGCCTGGCGCGACGCGCATCCGGAGCATCGGGTCGACGTGCTCGACCTGTGGGCGACGCAATTGCCGGAACTCGACGGCGATGCGCTCGATGCCAAATACGCGGACTTGAGCGGTACGCCGCTCAGCGAAGGCCAGCAGCAAGCGTGGGCGGATTTCCGCCAGCTGGCGCAGCGGATGCACGACGCGGATACGCTGCTGTTCTCCGTGCCGCTGTGGAATTTTTCCATCCCGTACAAACTCAAGCATTTCATCGACGCCGTGTCCCACCGCGGCCTCCTCTTCTCATTCGACGAGCGTGGGTTGGCGGGATTGCTGAACGGCAAGAAAGCCGTCGTGATCTATGCGAGAGGCCTCGACTATTCAAGGCAATCGAGCACGCCCGCCGAGTCGTTCGACTATCAGCGGCCGTTTCTTGAGGCGTGGCTGCGCTTCATCGGTATCACCGACATCGAATCGATCGTCGTCGAGAAAACGCTGTTTGGACCCGAAATCGATCACGCGGGCAGGGAGGCTGCGCGCGAACAGGCAGTGACGCTGGTACACGCGGCTTCAGCATCAGCTTCGGTTGACGGCTGAACTGGCCAACGGCTGGAGACCGCCGAGCGCCGACGGTCTTCCACGTGTTCGCCGGCAATCTTCGATGAACCTTTTTTTCGCCTGCGCCATCCGTTTCGTCCGACCTCGCACGACCTCGCACGACCGCGCCGGTCTCGCCGGCATCCGGCGGCGCCCCGTACAATCGATCGAATACGTGCGCCGCACGAACCGGCGCGGCGGCCGTGCCTCCGATCGACCGGCATCGGACCCAACCAAGGAGACAGTGATGGAGATTCGCGACAACGTCTTTCTGATCACGGGCGGCGCATCGGGCCTCGGCGCCGGAACGGCCCGCATGCTCGCTCAGGCCGGCGGCAAGGTCGTGCTCGCCGACCTCAACGAAGCAGCCGGCGCGGCGCTCGCGGGCGAACTCGGCGGCGTATTCGTGCGCTGCGACGTATCGAGCGAGGTCGATGCGCAGGCGGCCGTCGACGCCGCGACGCGCGCGGGCACGCTGCGCGGCCTCGTGAATTGCGCGGGCATCGCGCCCGCCGCGAAAACCGTCGGCAAGGACGGCGCGCATCCGCTCGACGTGTTCGCGAAGACGATCAACGTCAACTTGGTCGGCACCTTCAACATGATCCGGCTCGCGGCCGCCGCGATGGCCGCGACCGCGCCGAACGCCGGCGGCGAACGCGGCGTGATCGTCAGCACCGCGTCGGTCGCCGCCTACGACGGGCAGATCGGCCAGGCCGCGTATGCGGCGTCGAAGGCCGGTGTCGCTGGCATGACGCTGCCGATCGCGCGCGACCTGTCGCGCCACGGCATCCGCGTGATGACGATCGCGCCCGGGCTGTTCGAGACGCCGATGCTGCTCGGCATGCCGAAGGACGTGCAGGACGCGCTCGGCGCGATGGTGCCGTTCCCGCCGCGGCTCGGCAAACCGGACGAATACGCGATGCTGGTGCGCCAGATCGTCGAGAATCCGATGCTCAACGGCGAAGTGATCCGCCTCGACGGTGCGATCCGGATGCAGCCGAAGTAAGTGCAAGCAAGCAGCTGCAAAAAAACGCCCGCGATGCGGGCGTGTCGACGTTCGGGGCGCCGGTGAGACTGCGACGGCTCAGTCCTCGCCGTCGCGCTGCATCCGCTGCCGCAACTCGGTCACCTGCGACTCGACGACGGTCGCGTCCTCCGCATCGGGCCGCTCGCCGAGATACTGCTCGAGATCCTCGAGCGCGGGGCGCAGGTAGTCGAGCCGCGCATACGCGAAGCCGCGGTCGCGCACTTCGTCGAGCTGTTCCGGCAGCAGGATCACGAGCCGCTGCTGCACCGCGAGCAGCCGCTGCCAGCGTTCCGTCTGCAGATAGATCGTCTTCAGGTTGCGCAGCATCCGCGCGATGATCTCGCGGCTGGTGGCCGGCTGCAGCAGCGCGCGCAACGCGCTGTCGACCGCGCCCGCCGCACGCGCGACGTAGGGCTCGAGCATCTCGACCATCTCGGCCTCGGACAGCGAATGGCCGTTGGTCGGATCGATGATTAGGTCGCCGTCCGGCAGCGTCACGCGCAGCAGGAAGTGGCCGGGGAACGACACGCCGCGCGCCGGCACGCCGATCTGCTCGGCGAGCTCCAGGTACAACACCGACAGCGAGATCGGAATCCCGCGCCGCCGCTTCAGCACCGCGTTCAGGTGGCTGTTATCGGGGTCGTAGTAATCGTTGTGATTGCATGCGAAGCCGAGTTCGCGGAAGAAGAACGCGTTGAGCGCGGCGACGCGGTCCTTCAGGTCCGCATCGTCGCCGAGCCGGCGGCTCAGCCGCGCGGCCAGGATGTCGATTTCGGCCAGCGTACCCTGCAGGTCGAGGTCGGGATACGCGTCCTGCGCAAGCGACAGCGCGGTTTCCGTGACGGGCAGACTGTCGTCGTCCGCCACGAGCGTGCTGAAGTAGTCGAGGACGCGGGTCATTGCGGTCGTCACTTGGCGCGCCTTCTGAAGTAAGCGTATTTGAAGCCCATCACCCACAACATACCGAAATATAGTGCAGCGAACAGCACGAGGCACGCGGCCATCAGTGCAATGCGATCGAGCGGCTGCGCACGCATGCCGGCCCAGTCGAAGTTGATCGCGCACCAGTGCATCAGGCCGGCGAGCACGAGCGCCGCGCCGATCAGCTGCACGAAGAAGCGCAGCCAGCCGGGCGACGGCTGGTAGATGCCGCGCTTGCGCAGCCCGAGGAACAGCAGCAGCGAGTTCAGGCAGGCACCGACGCCGATGCTCAGCGTGAGGCCCGCATGGCCGATCAGCGGCACGAACACGTAGTTCGAGATCTGCGTGACGATCAGCACGCCGATCGCGATCTTCACCGGCGTCTTGATGTCCTGCTTCGCGTAGAAGCCCGGCGCGAGGATCTTGATCAGGATGATGCCGACGAGACCGATCCCGTAGGTCGCGAGCGCGCGCGCGACCATCGTGACCGTATGCGCGTCGAACTTGCCGTAGTTGAACAGCGTCGCGGTGAGCGGCGTCGCGAAGAAGAACAGCGCGAGCGCGCTCGGCGCCGCGAGCAGGAACGTGACGCGCAGCCCCCAGTCGAGCAGCGCCGAATATTCATGCGAATCGGCGTCGACGTGCGCCTTCGACAGGCTCGGCAACAGGATCGTGCCGAGCGCGACGCCGAGCAGCGCGGTCGGGAACTCCATCAGGCGGTCGGCGTAGTTGATCCACGAGACCGCGCCCTGCCCGAGCCGCGACGCGATGTTGGTGTTGATGATCAGCGACAGCTGCGCGACCGACACCGCGAACGTCGCGGGCACCATCTTGGCGAGCACCCGCTTCACGCCGGGATGACGCAGCGCGCGCACCGGGTTGAGGCCGATCAGCGGCACCATGTCGATCTTCTTCAGCCCCGGCAGCTGCACGATGAACTGCAGCACGCCGCCCACGATGACGGCCCACGCGAGCGCGTAGACCGGCACCTTCAGGTGCGGCGCGACGAACACGGCCGCGGCGATGAACGCGACGTTGAGCAGCACCGGCGCGAACGCCGGCAGCGAGAAGCTCTTGTAGGTATTGAGCACGCCTGACGCGAGCGTCGTCAGCGAGATGAACACGATGTACGGGAACATGATCCGCGTCATCGTGACCGCGAGCGGGAACGCCTGCCCGTCGGTATGCAGGCCGGACGCGACCGCGAACACGACCCACGACGCGCCGGCGATCCCGACGACCGACAACACGGCGAGCGCCCACGCGAGCACGGTCGACATCGCGTCGACGAGCGCCTTGGTCGCATCGTGCCCCTGCTGGTTCTTGAACTCGGCCAGGATCGGCACGAACGCCTGCGAGAACGCGCCTTCGGCAGACAGGCGGCGCAGCAGGTTCGGAATGCGGAAAGCGACGTAGAACGCGTCGGTGTATTGACTGGCGCCGAACGCACGGGCGATCAGCGTCTCGCGGGCCAGTCCGGTCACGCGCGACAGCAGCGTGAAGCCGCTGACCGTCAGCAGGGCTCGGAATAGATTCATGGGGCGCTTATTATACGGACGTTGCGTGGCCCGGCACGGACGGATGGCGAAAAGGGCGCGCGTCGCCGGCGGCCCCCGTCGGGCCGACGTCACGTTGACCTTGCCACGCGCTTGATTTTGTTGCTATAATCGCCGGTTTCTGAGCCTGTTACATGCACGGCGCCTGTCGTTTTCATGTCTCGGCCTCGGTTAAAATCACCGTTTTTTATGCGCCCCTGGGCAATCGCTCTCAGGGGACGGATCGAAAAGCAGCGCTTGGCCGTCAGGCTCCAAGCTCTGGAAACAGGACAGGATAAGGAACCGTCATGGCTAACTCCGCACAAGCACGCAAGCGCGCCCGCCAAGCCGCGAAGGCAAATTCGCACAACTCGGCGCTGCGCTCGAAATTCCGTACCGCGATCAAGTCGGTTCGCAAGGCTGTTGAAGCCGGCGACCAGGCAAAGGCTGCCGAGCTGTTCAAGGCTGCCGTGAAGACGATCGACACGATCGCCGACAAGAAGATCGTTCACAAGAACAAGGCCGCTCGCAGCAAGAGCCGCCTCGCCGCAGCCGTCAAGGGTCTGCAGGCAGCAGCGTAAATCCGGCGTGCCCGCTTCGGCGGGCGCTCCTGTTTCCTGCGATCGCAAAAAAGCCCGCCTAGGCGGGCTTTTTTGCTGTGCGTCGCCCGCGCATCGCGCCGGGCGACCGCCAGGCAGGGGCGCGGCACGCGCCCTCGCCCGTCGAACTCACTTCTTCTCGTGGTAGTCCGGCAGCTCGCACGCCTCGGTGACGACGAGGTTGTTGTCCTTCGCGAAATTCAGCACGAAATCGAACGCCATCGGCTCGACGTCGCGCAGCCGGGAATCGAGGATCACGCATTTGAGGTCGCCGAGCATCGTCGGGCGCACGTACAGCGAATATTTCAGGCGCGCGTTCGGCCCGCTCGCACCGGGCCCGAAGCAGGCCATCACGCCGGCCAGACGCTCCGACCAGTCGCTCGGGCGAAACTTTTTCCCGTCTTTCGTAATGCCCTGGATGAAGAATTCGGTCGGAGGGGTTTCAGCCATGTGGTTACCCAAGTGACGGCCCGGCGATGTCCAGGCGACAGCGCCCGGATACGCGAACACAAAGCTCGAGCGGACAGCGGCACTCGCGCTCCGATATCCCGAAAAAACAGGCTGTCGAGGCGTGCCGCCGACGCGCCGCACCGGATTTGTGCAGCGCATGGCTTGTGTCCGGCAGAGCGCGAAGAGGCTTGCCTGCCGGGCTGGAGAAAACTTTTGGATTATACCGCAGCGCGGCATCGCGCGTCGTCTCGCCGCCCCTCTTCCGGCGCCTTCCAGCGTGCGCCACGATCCCAACCCGGTTTTCGTCGCGGCTCGTCAAAGCACAGAAAATCCTTTATGCTGCTTTGAGTTATCCACACCCGACGGCGGCGCCGTCCGGCCGCGCGGCCGGTTCAGACCCGCCGTATTTCGTTTCATGACCGCCAAAACCATTCGTCACTACCTGCAGTTCAAGGATTTCTCGCTGGAAGACTACGAGTACGTGCTCGAACGCACGGGTATCCTGAAGCGCAAGTTCAAGAACTACGAGACCTATCACCCGCTGCACGACCGCACGCTCGCGATGATCTTCGAGAAGAGCTCGACGCGCACGCGCCTGTCGTTCGAAGCCGGCATCTTCCAGCTCGGCGGCCACGCGGTCTTCATGAGCACGCGCGACACGCAGCTCGGCCGCGGCGAGCCGGTCGAGGATTCCGCGCAGGTCATCTCGCGGATGGTCGACATCATCATGATCCGCACGTTCGAGCAGGACGTGATCACGCGCTTCGCGGAAAACTCCCGCGTGCCGGTGATCAACGGCCTGACCAACGAATACCACCCGTGCCAGGTGCTCGCCGACATCTTCACGTACTACGAGCACCGCGGCCCGATCGCCGGCAAGACGGTCGCGTGGGTCGGCGATGCGAACAACATGCTGTACACGTGGATCGAAGCCGCGCAGATCCTCGGCTTCAAGCTGCGCCTGTCGACGCCGCCGGGCTATGCGCTCGACATGAAGCTGGTGGCGCCGGACAGCGCGCCGTTCTACGAGGTGTTCGACGATCCGAACGAAGCGTGCAAGGGCGCCGATCTCGTGACGACCGACGTGTGGACGAGCATGGGCTTCGAAGCCGAGAACGAAGCGCGCAAGCAGGCGTTTGCCGACTGGTGCGTCGACGAGGAAATGATGGGGCACGCGAATCCCGACGCGCTCTTCATGCACTGCCTGCCCGCGCACCGCGGCGAGGAAGTGACAGCCGGCGTGATCGACGGCCCGCAGAGCGTCGTGTGGGACGAGGCGGAAAACCGCCTGCACGTGCAGAAGGCGCTGATGGAGTTCCTGCTGCTCGGCCGCCTCAAGCACTGACCGCCGCGCGCATTACGTGCGCATTACGCGCGCATGCCGCCATCCGCGCGACATGCGGAAAAAAGCGCCGATCGTCGTCGATCGGCGCTTTTTTGTTGGGTCGGACGAACGCGAATGAACCGCGCGGCGCAACACCGCGTTACAGGCACACGGGCTCGGGTTCGAGCTCGACGCCGAAGCGCTCGCGCACGTCGTCCTGGATCGCGCGCGCCAGCGCGAGCACGTCGGCGCCCGTCGCGCCGCCGCGATTGACCAGCACGAGCGCCTGCCGGTCGTGCACGGCCGCCGCGCCGAGCGCGCGCCCTTTCCAGCCGCAGCGGTCGATCAGCCAGCCGGCCGCGAGCTTCACCTGCCCGTCCGGCTGCGGATACGACACGACTTCGGGTGCGCGCGCGCGCAGCGCGTCGAACTGCGCGACGTCGATCACCGGATTCTTGAAGAAACTGCCCGCGTTGCCGAGCACGAGCGGATCGGGCAGCTTCGCGCGGCGAATCGCGACAACGGCGTCGAACACGTCGCGCGGGGTCGCGGCGTCCGGCGCGATGCCGCGTGCGTCGAGCTCGCGCGTGACGTCCGCGTAGCCGAGCCGCGGCGTCCAGCGCTTGGGCAGCCGGAACGTCACGGCGACGATTGCGAAGCGGCCGCGCCCTTCCCGCTTGAAGAAGCTGTCGCGATAGCCGAACCCGCAGCGCGCGGCGTCGAAGCGCTCGCTGCGCCCCGTCGCGAGCTCGACGGCGACCAGCGAGTCGAAATAGGTCTTCATCTCGAGGCCGTATGCGCCGATGTTCTGGATCGGCGCGGCGCCGACGGTGCCCGGAATCAGTGCAAGGTTCTCGAGGCCCGGCATCCCGTGCTCGAGCGTCCACGCGACGAACGCGTGCCAGGTCTCGCCGCCGCCGGCCTCGACGTACCATGCGTCGTCGTCCTCGCGCACGACGCGACGGCCGGCGATCTCGTCGAGCAGCACGACGCCGTCGAAATCGCGCGTGAACACGACGTTGCTGCCGCCGCCGAGCACGAGCTGCGGCAGCGATGCGACGCGCGGGTCGCGGTGCAGCGCCTCGAACTGCGCCGCATGCGTGACGCGCGCGGCAAAGCGCGCCTTCGCGGCAATGCCGAACGTGTTATGCGCGGCGAGCGGATGGTCGGGGAGCAGCGACAGGGCGGAATCGTCAGGAGGCATCGGCATTCGCGGTCACGTCCGCCGGGCGGGCATACGGCCGGCCTTGGGCAAACGGAGGGGCATCGGTAAAATGGCAAACAGTCCGCAATTATAGCGAGTGCCCGCGCGCGAGCCGGGCGCCCGCATCTCAAGGGAGAATGCCATGCCATCGTTCGACGTCGTTTCCGAAGCGAACATGATCGAAGTGAAGAACGCCATCGAGCAGTCGAACAAGGAAATCTCGACGCGCTTCGACTTCAAGGGCTCCGACGCGCGCGTCGAGCAGAAGGAGCGCGAGCTGACGCTGTTCGCCGACGACGATTTCAAGCTCGGCCAGGTCAAGGACGTGCTGATCAACAAGCTCGCGAAGCGCAACGTCGACGTGCGCTTCCTCGACTACGGCAAGGTCGAGAAGATCGGCGGCGACAAGGTCAAGCAGGTCGTCACCGTGAAGAAGGGCGTGACGGGCGACCTCGCGAAGAAGATCGTCAGGCTCGTGAAAGACAGCAAGATCAAGGTGCAGGCGAGCATCCAGGGCGACGCGGTGCGCGTGGCCGGCACGAAGCGCGACGACCTGCAGAGCGTGATCGCGATGCTGCGCAAGGACGTGACCGACACCCCGCTCGACTTCAACAACTTCCGCGACTGATCGACGCGGTCGGCCGCGCCGTCAAGCGCGCCGTCGACCACGCCGTCGAACAGTCACGCCGCGCCGCCGGGCCCCGCATGCGGGGCGCCCCGGCGGGCGGCGGCAATCCCCTTCATCAGGCCTTCCCGCCGTCCTGCGCGCCGCCGTCGGATGCCGCCTTCTTCTTGTCGCCGATCCGGCTTTCCTGCCCCGCCAGCAGCTTCGAGATATTGCCGCGGTGACGCCACACGAGCAGCACGCTCATCGCGAGCACGGCCCACGCGACCGGGTTGTGGCCGGTGCCGAACAGGAACACGTCGAACACCGGTGCGAACACGGCCGCCACCAGCGCCGCGAGCGACGAGTAACGGAAGAAGAACGCGACGATCAGCCAGGTCAGCGCGGTCGCGAGGCCGAGCACCGGGTGCACGGCGAGCAGCACGCCGGCCGCTGTCGCGACGCCCTTGCCGCCCTGGAAGCGGAAGAACACCGGATAGAGGTGGCCGAGGAACACGGCGATCGCGACCCACGCGACGGCGACGTCGGACAACCCGAAGTGCCGCGCGAGCCAGACGGCGAACCAACCCTTGAACGCGTCGCCGACGAGCGTCAGGATCGCGGCCTTCTTGTTGCCGCTGCGCAGCACGTTGGTCGCGCCGGGATTCTTCGACCCGTACGAACGGGGATCGGCCAGGCCCATCGCGGCGCTGACGACGACGGCAAACGACACCGAACCGATCAGGTAGGCAACAAGTGCGGCGAGCAGGATCTGCATGCGGAAAACTCTTCTTTCAACGTATCGGTAAAGGGACGGCCGGGCGCGGCGGGCCGGCCCGTCGGGGCAGGCGCCGCCGCGGCGAACCGCCGGCAGGCCGCGGCAGCCGGCCGTGCGGGCCGACCGGCCGAAACGGCGCCCATTCTACCGAACGAGCGCGGCCTGCCACGAAGGTGAAACCCTCAGTCGACGCTCGCGCACTGCACGGGCGTCGCGCCGAGCAGCGTCGTGAGTACCGCCGGCGCGAGGCTGACGAGGTAGCCGCGGCGGCCGCCGTTCAGGTAGATCGTCGGCAATTCGAGGATGGTCGACTCGACGTACACGGGCATCGTCTTGCGCGTGCCGAACGGCGACGTGCCGCCGACCAGATAGCCGGAATGGCGGTTCGCGACGTCGGGCTTGCACGGCTCGACGCGCTTCGCGCCGATCTGCCGCGCGAGGTTCTTGGTCGACACCGTGCGGTCGCCGTGCATCAGCACGATCAGCGGCTTCGCGTGCTCGTCCTCCATCACGAGCGTCTTCACGACGCTATGCTCGTCGACGCCGAGCTGGCGCGCCGACTCGCCGGTGCCGCCGTGCTCGACGTAATCGTACGGATGCTCGCCGAACGCGACGCCGTGGCGGCGCAGCAGCTGGGTCGCGGGTGTCTCGGACACGTGTCTGGATTTGCTCATGGCGGCATTTTAATGGCGAACGACCGGCGGGCGGGCGGCGTTGCGGCCATCGCATGCATCGCCCGCCATTGCGCACGAGCGCATCACGCCTTCGCCTTCGCCTTCGCCTTCGCCTTCGCCTTCGCCTTCGCGACAGCGTACCGGGCGCCGGCGGTATACTCGCGGCCCTTTTGTCCCGGGCGAGCGCAGCCGCAGCCGCGTCGAGCCGATCCGCGCCGCGCCGCACCGCACCGCACCGCACCACACCACACCACACCACACCGGCATCATTGCGGACATCGCGAAGTGCTATTGCCCGATTGACCGATTGTGGCGCGCCCGCCGCCATGGCACGATCGCTCGCAAAACTCGCCGCGCCACTGCACGGCCTTCTTCTGGAGACGCCATGTCCTCGCCTGTCCGCTCATCCGCGCCGCTCGACGTCGCGGCACTGCTCGCCGCGCTGCCCGGCCGCATCGCCGACGTGCCCGCCCGCTGGGCCGCGCAAGCGCCCGCGCACCCGGCGCTGATCGAGGACGCGCGCCGCCTGTCGTACGGCGAGCTGTCGCGGGCCGTCGATGCGGCCGCCGAGCGGCTCGCGCGCCTCGGCGTGCGCGGCGGCGATCGCGTGATGATCGTCGCGGAAAACAGCGTCGCGCAGATCGTGCTGCTGTTCGCAGCCGCGCGCGTCGACGCTTGGGCGCTCGTGTCGAACGCGCGGCTGTCGGCCGGCGAGCTCGATGCGATCGCCGCGCACGCGCGGCCGAAGCTGATCGCGTTCGCGACGGAAGCATCGCCCGATGCGCGCACGCACGCGGCGCGCCACGGCGCGACGCCCGCCGACGCGCTGCCGGTCGACATCGGCACGTGGTCGTACCGCGTCGACGCGAGCGCGCCCGACGAGCCGGTGTCACCCGACGGCGCCGCGCAGTGCGCGGCGCTGATCTACACGACCGGCACGACGGGTACGCCGAAAGGCGTGATGCTGTCGCACCGCAACCTGCTGTTCATCGCGGCGACGTCGAGCGCGCTGCGCGGCGTGTCGCCCGACGACGTCGTCTATACGGTGCTGCCCGTGTCGCACGTGTACGGGCTCGCATCGGTCTGCCTCGGCAGCCTGTACGCGGGGGCGACGCTGCGGCTCGCGCCGCGCTTCGCGCCCGAGGCCGTGCGCGTCGCGCTCGCCGACGAAGGCGTGACGATCTTCCAGGGCGTGCCCGCGATGCACGCGAAACTGCTCGAGCACCTGCACACGCACGCGCACGCATGGCATGCGCCGCGGCTGCGCTTCGCGTATTCGGGCGGCTCGCCGCTCGACGCCGACCTGAAGGCGCGCGTCGAGCGCGTGTACGGCGTGCCGCTGCACAACGGCTACGGCATGACCGAGAGCAGCCCGACGATCACGCAGACGCCGCTCGACGCGCCGCGTACCGACTGCTCGGTCGGCGTGCCGATCCCGGGCGTCGAGATGCGGATCGTCGCACCGGACGGCACCGACGTGCCGCCGGGCGAAGTAGGCGAAATCCGCGTGCGCGGGCCGAACGTGATGCTCGGCTACTACCGCAACGCGGACGCGACGCGCGCGGCCGTGTCGCCGGACGGCTGGCTCAGCACCGGCGATCTCGCGCGCCAGGCAGCGGACGGCTCGGTGACGATCGCGGGCCGCAGCAAGGAGCTGATCATCCGCTCGGGCTTCAACGTGTATCCGGTCGAGGTCGAACAGGTGCTGAACGCGCACCCGGACGTCGTGCAGGCGGCCGTCGTCGGCCGTGCGGTCGAGGGCAACGAGGAAGTGCTCGCGTTCGTCGAGCTGGTGCCGGGCGCGGCCGCGACCGAGGCCGCGCTGCAGGCGTGGTGCGCGCAACGGCTCGCGCCGTACAAGCGCCCTGCGCACATCCGCGTGCTCGATGCGCTGCCCGCCGCATCGACGGGCAAGGTGCTGAAGCACAAGCTGCGCGAACTTGCGTGACGTGCGGCGCCGGCCGCATCCCGCGCGTGGGCCGGCGCGCGCCGCGCTAGCCGCGCGGGTGGTGTTGCGCGTGCAGCGTCTTCAGCCGCTCGCGCGCGACGTGCGTGTAGATCTACGTAGTCGACATATAAATAAA
>NZ_QTPZ01000058.1:0-32888 GCF_003853505.1 Burkholderia sp. Bp9015 | reverse complement strand
ACCGCAAGGACGATTTCTTCTCGAATCCGAAGTCGGACCGCGCGAAGGACTTCCTCGCGAAAATCCTGCACTGAGCGATCCCGCGCCGCCGCCCGTTCCATGCCGATGCTCCCGATGAAACGACTGCCTTCCCTCAATGCGCTGCAGGTCTTCGACGTCGTCGCGCGACACGGCAGCTTCACGCGCGCCGCCGGGCACCTGTGCCTGACGCAGGGCGCCGTGAGCCGGCAAATCCTCGCGCTCGAAAGCTTCTATCAGTTTCCGCTGTTCAAGCGCACGCCCAAGGGGCTGACGCTGACGGCCGAGGGCGAGCTCCTGTTGCCGACCGTGCGCGAAAGCTTCGCGCGCATCGAGGAAGTGTCGATGCGCCTGTCGCGCAGGCGCACCGAACTCGCGCTGAAGGTGCCGACCTGCATGATGCAGTGGATGCTGCCGCGCATCATGCGGTTCCAGGCCGAGCATCCCGAACTCCAGGTGCAGATCACCACCACCTGGGAGCATCACGTCGATTTCCGCATGGAGCCGTTCGACGCCGCGGTGATCTACGCGCCCGGCGCCGGCCCCGACATGCATGCGATCCCGTTGTTCGAGGAACGGCTCACGCCTGTCTGTGCGCCGAGCCTGCTGGAGCGGCAACCGCTCGCGAGTCTCGACGACCTGCTCCGTCACACGCTGCTGCATCCGACGCGCGATCACCGCGACTGGAAGCGGTGGCTCGACCATGCGGGCGCGCCGCACGTCGACTCGACGCGCGGGTTGAGCTTCGAGACGCTGGATCTCGCCACACACGCGGCGATCGACGGTTACGGCATCGCGATCGGCGACAGGACGCTGGTTGACGAGAGCGTGGCCGCGCACCGGCTCGTGATGCCGTTCAACGTATCGTTGCCAACGGGGATGGGCTATTACTTCGTGTATCCGCGCGGGTCCGAACAGCAGCAGAAGATCCAGTTGTTCGGCGACTGGATCGCGGACGAACGCGCGTGGCGCTGCGGCGACACGCCGGCCGTGCCGCCGTCTCCGCCATCGCCATCGCCGGAACTTCCGGACTGAACCGCGTCATGCGAGCGCCGCTCGCGTACGCGGACCTGCCCGGTCATGCGGTCGACGAATCCCGCAGTGAGGAAAACGGTTGTCGTTCCTTTCTCCGCCGTCGTCGGCGACGTAGCGCTCCCACCTGAAACCTGTCGACCAGACGGCCGGCCTCGTCGCGCGAAGCCGCGCGCGCGATCAGCCGATGCTCCGCGCCGTGGATTTCCGGCGTCTCGGACAGGAGCGCCGTGCCGCCGATGCGTTTCAGCAGATCGACGGCCGCGCCGAGCGCGGAATTCCGCGGTCGTCCCCGACTAGCCGTCGGACCGCCCCATCGCAGGCCGGCCGTCAGCCGCGAGGCCGGCACGGTGCTGCGCCGCGCGCCGATCCGCCAGTCATGCCGATGGGCGTCCCAGCGCGATTCAACCCGGACACAACAACCGCAAACTTACGATTGAAAATAACTCTCATTTGCATTAAATTCCGGCGCGCAAATGTACCGTTTGGAACACGGATGCCGGCGCAACGCGGCTCGTGGTGCCCGAACGCGAACCAATTTCTCAGGGACGGGTATGAGCAGAAAGAACTGGGCGGCCGCACCGATGGCCATCGCCGTCGGCACGGTCGGGCTGAACGTCGCCAATGCGCAGGAGCTGGTGCTTCCGGCCGTCGAGATCTCGGCGCAGCGCACGAAGGCACCGTTTCGCGCGCCCGACTCGACGAGCGCGACGCGCACCGAGGCGGACGTGATGGAGATCCCGTTCGCGGTCAGCAGCGTCGATACGAAACTGATCCAGACCGTGGCCGCCACCCGCGGCGAAGACCTGTACGACTGGGTCGCCGGCGTCGCGCGGCAGAACAACTTCGGCGGGCTGTGGGACAACTACGCGGTGCGCGGCTTTGCCGGCGACGGCAACACGTCCGGCACCGACTACCTCGTCAACGGCTTCTCGTGGAATCGCGGCATCAGCGTGCCGCGCGACACCGCGACGCTCGAGCGCATGGAAGTCCTCAAAGGCCCCGCGTCCGCGCTGTACGGCCGCGGCGACCCCGGCGGGCTCATCAGCTACACGACGAAGCAGCCGCAGTTCAAGCGCTCGAACACGATCGGCGTGTCGGCCGGCAGCTACGGCGCGCTGCGCGAGACGCTCGATTCGACCGGCCCCGTCACGCAGTCGCTCGCGTACCGCTTCATCGCGATGAACGAGGACAACGGCAGCTTCCGCGACACGGTATCGAGCAAGCGCTACCTGTTCGCGCCGTCGTTCACCTGGGATATCGGCGCGGACACGACACTCCACTACGAATTCGAGACCGCGCGCCAGCGCGCGCCGCTCGATCGCGGCGTGGTCGCGGTCGGCGGGCAGCTCGGTGCGGTGCCGGCGTCGCGGTTCATGGGCGAGCCGCGCGACGGCGACTACGACGTGCGCAACTCGGGGCACCAGTTCACGCTCGAACATCGCTTCGATGCCGACTGGTCGGTCAACGCCGGCTTCGCGCAGCGCGACACCGACCTGTCCGGCCGCTCGTCCGAAGCGTTCGCGCTGCAGCCGGACGGCCGCACGCTGTGGCGCCGCTACCGGCAGGTCGCGTTTCACTCGAACGACGTGCAGGGGCGCGTCGAAGTGGCCGGCAAGGCCCGCACGGGCGCCATCGACCATGCGTTCGTGATGGGCGTCGATGCGTATCGCTTCAACTACGACCAGTTCGTCGCGCGCTCGACGCCGACGGCCGCGGCGCCGTATGCGATCGACATCTTCGATCCGGTGTACGGCCAGCCGGCGCCCGTGCCGCGCACCGCGACGAACCTGCTCGAGCGCGACGACGGCCAGGGCCTGTACGCGCAGGACACGCTCGCGTTCGGGCCGCACTGGAAAGTGCTCGCCGGGCTGCGCTGGGACCGCTTTCACCAGTCGGTCGAGAATCGCCTGAAGGGCGTGACGACGAGCCAGCTGCAAACGGCGCTGAGCCCGCGGCTCGGCATCGTGTACGAGGCCAGCGCCGCGCTGTCGCTGTATGCGAACACCGCGTACTCGTTCCGGCCGAACAACGGCGCCGACGCGAACGGCCGCGCGTTCGATCCCGAGAAGGGGCACGGCTACGAAGCCGGCGTGAAGTGGGCCGGCACGCGCTGGCTCGCGACCGTCGCCGCGTTCTACGTGAACAAGCGCAACGTGCTGACCGCCGATCCGGCGAATGCCGGGTTCTCGCGTGCGGCCGGCGAAGTGCGCAGCCGCGGCGTCGAATTCGAATGGAACGGCGAACTGGGCCACGGCTTGCGCGGCATCGTCAACCTCGCATACGTCGACGCGCAGGTCACGCGCGACACCGTCCTGACGCCGGGCGCGCGCCTCGTCGACATTCCGCGCCTGAGCGGCAGCGCGCTGCTGATGTACGAAACCGCGCTGCCGCTCGTCGATAAGGCCGGCGCGGGCGCGGGCGTGGTCTACGTCGGGCGCCGCGCGGGCAACACCGCGAACACGCAGGACGGCTTCGACCTGCCCGCCTACGCGACCGTGCAGCTCAACGGCTACGTGCAGGTCAACAAGCACCTGCGCGCGTCGGTCGTGCTGAACAACCTGTTCAACCGCACGTACTACGTCAGCTCGTACAACAGCCTGTGGGTCACGCCTGGCGCGCCGCGCAGCCTGTTCGTGTCATTGGCGTATTCGTTCTAGGCCGGCGCGGCGGGTCGACGGGCAGGCGCGGGGCGCGATTCGGCGATGCGTCGATTCGGCGATGCGTCGACCTGCCGGGGCGCGCATCCGGCCATCTCGAATCGTCAGGCAGCCAGCCACTGCGCCGCATCCGCCGCATCCACCGGAATCTCCGGATTGAACCGCGTCATGCAGTTCAGGTCGAGCGCGCGGATCTGCTCGGTCATGAAGTCGACGAAGATCCGGATGCGTGTCGGCAGGTGTTGCCGGCTCAGATAGCAGATGTAGTGGCCGCGATCCTGCGGCACATGCTGCGCCAGCGCGACGACGAGTTCGTTCGACGCGAGATGGTCGCGGATCTGGTAGCCGGCCATCTGCGCGATGCCCGATCCGTTCAGCACCGCGCGCAACACGAGATCGGCGTCGTTGAACGTGCGGCGCGCCGTCGGCAGGTACTTCTGCACGCGGCCGTCCACGTTGAATTCCCATTCGAACAGGCGCCCGCTCGCGAACCGGAAATTGATGCACTCATGGCGGTCGAGGTCCTCGATGCGTTGCGGGAGCCCGTGCGCCGCCACATACGACGGCGCCGCGCAGAGCGCCATCTGCATCGGAATCAGTTGCCGGGCGATGATGCTGGAGTCCTCGATGCGCCCGTTGCGGAACGACACGTCGATCCGCTCGGACACCAGGTCGACGGGCCGGTCGTCGAGCAGCAGATCGACGATGATGTCCGGATAGGCGTCCGCGAACTTTTCCAGCAGCGGCGCCACGATCTTCCTGCCGAACCCCGCGGCCGAGCTGATACGGATGAGGCCGCGCGGGGGCCCCTGCCGCAACTCGAGCATGTCGTTCATCGCTTCGACGATCTGCGCCACGCCCTGATGGCAGTTCTCGAAGAAGCGCCGGCCCTCGCACGTCAGCTCGGTCGTGCGCGTGGTCCGCTGGAACAGCCGCGTACTCAGTTGCGCCTCCAGCTTCTGCACGTTGCGGCTCACGGCCGGCCGCCCGACGCCGAGCAGTTCGGCGGCCTTCGTGAAGCTCCCCTCGCTCGCCACCGCAACGAACGCGAGGATGCCCGCATAGCTCGCACCGAAGCTCGCCGACAGCGCATCGGCGCGACCGGCCAGGTCGCGACGAACGCCGTGCTCCGATGTTTCCGAATGATTCATTTCCGCTGCCCCCAAGCATGCTGCTCATACGGATCGGCGCGTCGCCGGCATGCGCCGGCCGACCGCCTGCGTGCGAACGCGATTCAGCGCCCTGCCAGCCACGCGTCGAGGCCGATGCGCCCGAGCCGTGCCGCGCCGAGCGGCACCAGCGACGTTGCCTCGACGCGGCCGCCGTAATAGCGGGCGTCGCGATCGGTCACCACCGCGCGTGTGTCGCCGACCGACTTCAGATAGCGCGCGACGATTTCCGCGAACGGCGCGCGATCCGGGCCCGCGATCTCGATCGTGCCGTTCTGCGGCCCGGCGAGCGCGGCCTGCGCGACGAGGGCCGACACGTCCTCCGCGGCGATCGGCTGGAACAGTCCATCACCGATGCGCACGGTGCCGTCTTCCGTGCCGGCATCCGCGATGCCGCCGATGAATTCCATGAACTGCGTCGCGCGCACGATCGTGTACGGCACGCCCGCCGCCTCGATCGCCTGCTCCTGCGCGACCTTGGCCAGGAAATAGCCGTTCTCCGGCATGCGGTCGCAGCCGACGATCGACAGCGCGACGTGATGGCGCACGCCCGCGGCCACTTCGGCCTTGCCGAGATTGCGCGCCGACGTGCGGAAGAAATCGAGCACCGCCTGCGGCTCCCATGACGGCGCATTCGCGACGTCCACGACGACGTCCGCGTCCGTCAATGCGTCGGTCAGGCCTTCTCCGGTGATGGTATTGACGCCGGTGCGCGGCGATGCGGCGAGCGCCTGGTGGCCGGCTTCCTCGAGCAGCGTGACGACACGCGAGCCGATCAGGCCCGAACCGCCGATGACGACGATCTTCATCGCAAAATCTCCTGACGAATGAACTGCAGTGGAATGTGACGGGGCGTGACGGCTGCCGGATCGGGTGAACGCGGCGATGACCGTCCATCGCTTGGCGCAATTGTGGAAGAATCATGTCCTATCCAGCAGTGCCAAGAATCGTCGATCGGACTGATCCATGCCGTGCCTGTCCCCGTCATCCGCGAGACCGTCATGTCTGAGCAACCCTCCACCCTGACCATCGAAATCGACCGGCAGCATCGGTTGCCGATCTATCTGCAGATCTGCGAGCGGTTCAGAACCGCGATCGCCGCGGGCCACCTGCGTCCCGGCGATCGCGTGCCCGCGCTGCGCGGCCTCGCGACGCAGCTGAACACCGCGCGCGGCACCGTCGAACAGGCGTACACGATCCTGGTCGACGAGGGTTATCTGCAGATGCGCGGCGCGGCCGGCACGTTCGTCTCGCCGTCACTGCCGAAATCGGTGACGCGGGCGGCGTCCTCGCGTGCCGACGATCCGGCCCGGCACGCCGAGGACGCCGGCCGGCCCCAGCCGCCGGGCATGTCACGCGACAGCCCGCCGCCGCCGCGCGCGCAACCGATCGCCGTCGCGCTGAGCGGCGAGCCGCGCCCGCTGCAGCCCGGGCTGCCCGCGCTCGACGCGTTTCCGCGCAAGGTATGGCACCGGCTCGTGTCGCTGCGCGCGCGCAGCGCCGACCGCGCGCTGCTGGGCTACCCGAATCCGGCCGGCTACCGGCCGCTGCGCGAGCACATCGCCACCTATCTCGGGCTGTCGCGCGGCGTCACCTGCGTGCCCGAACAGGTGTTCGTCACCGGCGGCTACCGCGCGACGCTGGAACTCGTGCTGCGCAGCCTCGCGCGCCCGAACGACCGTGTGTGGTTCGAGGATCCCGGCTATCTGCTCGCACGCAGCTTCCTGTCCGAGACCGGCGTGGAACTCATCCCGGTGCCGGTAGACGCCGACGGAATCGACGTCGAGCGCGGCCTGCAGCTGGACGCGCACGCGCGCTTCGCGCTCGTGACGCCGTCGCAGCAGAGCCCGCTCGGCCATACGCTGTCGCTGTCGCGGCGCATCGCGCTGCTGGACTGGGCCGAAAAGACGTCGGGCTGGATCGTCGAGGACGACTACGACAGCGAGTTTCGCTACCTCGGCCGCCCGCTGCCGGCGCTGAAGAGTCTCGACCGGCGCGATCACGTGATTTATTGCAGCACCTTCAGCAAGGCGATGTATCCCGGCTTGCGGCTCGCGTATGCGGTCGTGCCGGAACGCGCGGTGGAACGCGTCGAACGCGTGGCCTGCAGCATGAACGCCGGCTCGCCGACGCTCCTGCAGGCGGCCCTTGCGGATTTCATCGAACAGGGGCACTTCGCCCGGCACCTGAAGCGCATGCGCACGCTGTACGGCGAGCGCCGCACGCTGATCGTGAGCGCGTTGCGACAGGTGTTCGGCAAGCGGATGATCGTCGAACTGCCGGTGGGCGGCATCCAGTTCGCGGTGCGGTTCACCGACGGCCCCGACGGGCCGGTCGACGACGTCGCCGTCGCCGCACGCGCGCGCGACGCGGGGCTCGCGGTCGTGCCGCTGTCGATCTGGTACACGAACAGCCATGCGCAGCAAACGCCGCGCGGCCTCGTCATCGGGTTCGCGAACGTCGCCGACGCGGACGAAGCGCACCGTCACGCACGGACGCTCCTCGCGTGCCTCGGCGGCTGACGCGCGGCGTGCGGCTTGCGGCGATGGCGTGCGCCGCGTCGACAGGCGCGGCCGATCCCGGATGGGGGGCCGATTGGTGTCGAACGGGAAACAGACAATCGCACGGAACGGCCATACCGCCCGCCTGGGCGCGCCGCTAGCATGGCAGCGTCTTTCTCGCGCAGACGAGCCCGGAGCCGGGCTGCACCGGACGCTTGCCGCATTCCTCATGCCATCGACCGCGCCCGTCATTCGTTGAAGACGCTTTTTTGCCCGGGCAGTCCTGCCCCTTCGCGGCACGTTTCGACGATCGAATGACCGACGGTCGGCGCGCGTTGCCGAATTCGAGCAAGCATCATGGATGACAACACGCTGCAGGCCCCGCCGCTTTCGCTCCTCGACCGGTATCGCGGCCAGGATTTCCAAGCGCTTTACACCACGACCGTCACCGTGTCCGGCGGCGAGACGGGCCACGGCCGGGCCTCCGGCGTGGTCCGCTCGGACGACGGCAATCTCGCCGTCGATCTGCGCCTGCCCACCGAGTGCGGCGGGCCCGGCACCGGGACCAATCCGGAGCAGCTGTTCGCGGCGGGCTTCGCCGCCTGCTTCCACGGCGCGCTCAACCTGCTCGGGACGCGCGCCGGAGTGGAGACGCCGGATACCGCCGTGGAGGTGCAGGTTTCGTTCGGCCGCGATCCGATGGACGGCGGCTACGCGTTGCTCGTCGACGTCCGGGTACGGATGCCCGGCGTCGATCGAAACGTCGCGGAAGAACTGGTGCGTACCGCGGAACGCTTGTGCCCGTACGCGAAGATGGCGCGGCAAGGCACCGTCAACATCGTGACCGTCGTCGACTGATTCGACGACGAGGCCAATCATGCATCTCGGGAAATCGTACAAGCTCTCGGAATTCCTGATCTGGACGCGCTGGAAAATCTACGAGCTGCTCGTCTTCGGATCCGTGCCGGTCGTGCTGTATCAGTTCTTCTCCGTGAGATGGCTGTCGATACCGCTGACGATCGTGGCGCTGCTCGGCACCGCGACGTCGTTCATCGTCGGCTTCAAGAACGTGCAGACCTACAACCGCGCCATGGATGCGCTGGAAATCTGGACCGAGATCCTGAGCAAGAGCCGCCGCTGGGGCCAGCTCGCGCGCGACTTCGTCAGCGACGACGAGAGCGCCCGAAAGCTGGTCTATCGGCACCTTGCCTGGCTGACCGCACTGCGCTACGACCTGCGCCGCCCGCTGATCTGGGAAAGCACGAGCAAACGCTACAACGCGGAGTACCGCCGGTTCTATCGTGTGCCGGAGTGGGAAAAGGACATCCGGGAATTGCTGCCGGAATACCTGTCCCCGGCCGAAACGGAACAGGCGCTGGCCTCCGCTTCCGTCGCCACGTTCGTGCTGAGCCTGCAGGGCACGTCGCTCAGGACGCTTCACATGGCCGGCCATCTGAATTCGAATTTTTATATGGAGCTTCAAAGGACGATCGGCGACTTCATCGATCTCCAGGCCCGCTCGGAACGGTTCAAGAACTTCCCGTATCCGCGCCAGTACGCAACCGTCAGCTCGCTGTTCGTCCGGTTCTTTTGCCTGTCGCTTCCGTTCGGTCTTCTGAACGAATTCAACCGGCTGAACGACGGCGTGAGCGGCTTCATGCACGGCAACATGGTCTGGCTCGTCGTGCCGTGCAGCGTCGCCATTTCGTGGATGTATACCTCGCTCGAGCAGGTGGGCGAAAGCACCGAGAACCCGTTCGAGGGCGGCGCGAACGACGTGCCCATTTCCACGCTGTGCAGCACGATCGAGCGCGACCTGAAAGCGATGCTCGGCGAACGCGCCGGCGATCCGTCGAGCCGCACGGTCATTGCGCTGTAGCGCGTCGGCGGCTCGCGTCTGCCCCATCGGCGGCACCGCCGCAGCCGGTGGGAAGGCCGACGCAACCGATACGCGGCGTTCTCGCCGCATTGGTGCGAAGCAGGCAATACCATGCATCCCGGGACGATCTGGCCCGGCGACGCGTCTTTGCCTAGCATGCAAGTGCGCGACGACCATCCTTCGGATGGCGGTCATGGGGAACGACCTGCGGGCAAGCGCCGCGCCGATACGTACGGCCCGGAACCCGCGCGTCGGTCAATACAGGTACCCGGGAGGGATATGGAGAACGAGAGGTTGCAGCCTCCGTCACCGACACTGCTCGACAAATACCGCGGACACGAATTCGTCGCGCTCTACACGACCACGGTCACCGTGTCCGGCGGCAAGACGGCACACGGCCGCGCATCGGGCGTCGCACGATCCGACGACGGCTGTCTCGCCCTCGATCTGCGCCTGCCGCGCGAACTCGGCGGCCCGGGCGGTGGCACCAATCCCGAGCAACTGCTAGCAGCCGGCTACGCCGCGTGCTTCCACGGCGCGCTGAGCCTGCTCGCGCAACGCGAGCGGATCGACATCCGCGACACGACCGTCGCAGTCGAAGTATCGTTCGGCCGCGATCCGGTCGACGGCGGATATGCGCTCGCCGCCAACGTCACCATCCGCATGCCGGGTGTGGACCGGCAGGTTGCGGAACGCCTGGTCCGCGATACGGAGCGCCTGTGTCCCTATACGAAGATGGCACGGCAGGGCATCCGCGGGGTTGTCGCGGTGTCGGACTGACGAACGTCGGCGGCGCGCCGCCACACCCGGCGCGCGATTGGTTCCGAAGCGGCAATAGAGTGCGCACCTTCCCGGCACTACTGGCCCGTGGGACCTGCAATTACGATGGTTGCCAGGCCGCTCGCGCAATGAATGGTCATGCGCAGCGCCGATAGCCCTGCCTCAGCAATCAGGAGAACGTATCATGACGCAACGTATCAACTACTTTCAGCAATCGCCGGAGCTGACGAAGAAGCTCGTCGAACTCGACGGGCTGCTTCAGAAGACGACGATCGAAGTGCAGGTTCGCGAGCTCGTCGAGATTCGCGCGTCGCAGCTCAACGGCTGCGCGTTCTGCGTCGACATGCACATCAAGATGGCCAGGATCCACGGCGAGCGCGAACTGCGCGCGCATCACGTCGCGATCTGGCGCGAGTCGCCGCTGTTCTCGCCGCGCGAGCGTGCCGCGCTCGAATGGACCGAAGCGCTGACGCAGCTTTCGCCGCACGGCGTGCCGGACGATCTCTACGATCGCGTGCGCGCCCACTTTGCCGAGAAGGAACTGTCGGATCTCACCGTCCTCGTCGGTGCAATCAACTGCTGGAACCGGCTGAACGTCGCGTTCCGGATGGTGCCCGGCTCGTTCGACAAGATGTTCGGTCTCGACAAGGCCAACCTGGAGTAACGACATGAAACGCATCGTGCTCGCGCTTGCACCGCTTGCGCTGTCGCTGCTGATGCCCGTTCCGCCGGCTGCCGCCGCGCCGCAGGCCAAGGTGACGCAAC
Source organism: Burkholderia sp. Bp9015 (assembly GCF_003853505.1). Taxonomy (NCBI): domain Bacteria; kingdom Pseudomonadati; phylum Pseudomonadota; class Betaproteobacteria; order Burkholderiales; family Burkholderiaceae; genus Burkholderia; species Burkholderia sp. Bp9015. Next base: position 22,084 of record NZ_QTPZ01000058.1, on the reverse strand, counting down.
TGACCACGGAGCCGCTGCCCGAGTATCCGGGCAAGGAAGTGGAGATGATCGTCGTCGATTATCCGCCCGGCAGCGTCGACCCCGTTCATCGCCACGACGCGCACGCGTTCGTCTATGTGCTCGACGGCAGCATCGTGATGGGCCTGAACGGCGGCAAGACGGTCACGCTCCATGCAGGCGACACGTTCCACGAAGGTCCCGACGACGTGCACACGGTCGGACGAAACGCCAGCGGTACGAAGCCGGCGAAATTCGTCGTGTTCCTGATCAAGAACAAGGGCGCGCCGGTTCTCACGCCGGTGAAGTAGCGGGATCGTCGTCGAGGCGCCAGGTCGGCCGGAAACGGCAGCTCGGCGCCGCGAACGCACGCGTTCTGCATCGCGACGGCTTGCCTGGGCTGGCCGGCCGACGCCGTCCCGGCCGGCGGACAGCCGGCAACCGGTCATGCAAACCGCATGCCCCGCCTTTGAAGGCCCTTCGCTGAAAAGCCGGGATCGACTGCGTACAGCCGGATGCCCGATGCGGGCGACACATGGACATGAGCGCGACGGACGGGAAGCCTCAATCTTGCGACGATCCCATCGACACGTCGCCGACGAGCACCCCTCTCAACTGCTCTCGCCACGCCGTGACATTCTCCGCACCGTTCAGTCGCTCGAACTCCCGTTGCGCTGCCTGCCAGAGTGGCGATGCTCTTTCGTGCAGGCGCCGGCCCTCCTCGGTGAGTTCGACGAGGCGGCTTCGGCCGTCGGTGGGCGAGGGCTTGATCGTGACGAAGCCGTCGCGCTCCAGGAAGCCGACCATTTTCCCCATCGCCGTTCGTTCGATATCGAGCCGTTCGGCAAGGGCGTTGACGGGGGTACTTCCCACTTCGTGCAGGGCGGCCAGGGTGAGGAATTGCGTGATGCGCAGACCCGACGGCTCGAGATGGCTATCGTAGAGTCGGGAGATCTGCCTGCTCGCCTTCCTGACGGCGAAGCAGTTGCATTGATCGATGCCGAGCGGCTGGTTCACGGGCAACATCGGTTGCACTCCTGATTTCGGTTGATTGCGCGAACGCTACGCGCGCGTCGCGCGAAGCTACGGTGGCAGCTATCGATGATAGCCGGGAGCGACGGCGCTGGCCTGCGATCTGCGCACCTCGCGGCTCGCCGCCGAATCCGGCCCGTGTCGACTGCGGTGTTCAAAACCCTGCCGGCGGCGTGATGTAGCCGGGTATCTCGGCCGCGAGCGTGCTCTTCAGCACCGCTGTTCCCTCGTCGGCCATGACCTCGCTCTTGCCGGCGGCGAGCGCGTCGTAGGTCCGTCGCACGACGTCCTCGGGACTGGCTTTGGGCACGTCGATGCCGTTGGTCAGATCGGTGTCCACGAACCCGACGTGCAGGCCGAGAACCTGGATGCCACGCTCGCGCAGGTGAAAACGAAGCTGGTTCGTGTAGCTCCAGGCGGCGGCTTTCGACGCCGCATACGGTGTCAGATAGGGCCGCGGGAGCCACACGATGTCGGAAAGCACGTTGATGATCGCGGTATGCGGCCGGGCCGCCAGGATCTGTTCGAAGGCCCGTGTGACGCGCACCACGCCGTGGTAGTTGGTATCGAACAGGCGGGCCGACTGCGCTTCCACGTCGGCCGACAAAGGCCCGTCGATCAGCGCGGCAATGCCCGCGTTGTTGATCAGTAGCGTCGTGTCGGCCGCTTGTTTCGCCGCCTCGGCGATCGACGCCGGATCCGTGACATCGATCCTGAGCGGCACGATGCCCGGCTCGTCGAAACCGCTCGTGTTGCGCATACCCGCGTACACCTTCGCCGCCCCGCGCCGAAGCGCCTCGCGCGCAAAAGCAAGGCCCAGGCCGCGATTGGCACCGGTGATGAAGACGGTAGCGTTCTTGATATCCATGACAAGCTCCTGTTTCAAAAGCCGCGTGCCGGGAAAGTGTCGACTCCATCCACGAGCGCGCGGGCGCCTGGTTCAAAGGAAGACGTGTTCCGGCAACTGCTTCGAAAGCGACTCCCGCAGACGGGTCGCGAGAGTCAGTACGGCGCCAAGCGGGCTCATCCGCACGCTGACTCGCGGCACCGAGCCGTCGGCGTTGCGATCGGCGACCACGACCGCGCTCAACGTCTCGCCGCTCGTCAGAACGGCGTCGTATTCGAGAAAAAGCCGCGAGCCGACGACTTGAACGAACGTTGGCGCCTGCGACACGTAAAAGGTCCCGACGGCGTCGACGGCGAGCCGGATTTCGTCGCGCCCGATCACGGGAGCGCGCAACACCGAGCTGACCAGCTCGGCGTCGGCCGTCAGATCATCGAGAAACGGATGACGATCAGGTTGGACGGGTGACATGTTCAAACCTCCCGATTCGTTTCAAGCACGTGTTCACACGAATGCGGCCCGATACTTCTCGACGAACTGCTGAACCGAGAGCGGCGGCGTTCCGGTGACCTTCTCGACGACGTCGTTGGTGCCCGAGAAGATGCCGTCGTGGTAGTTCTGCGCGACTTCGACCAGATGCTGCGTGAGGAACGGCGGAAACTTGTAGAGGGTTTCCATCTTGTTCCGGAATGCCTCGATGGAAGTCGGCGCGTATTCGATCCGGGCGCCGAGAACCTCGCTCATCGCGGCTGCGATCTCGACGTGGTTCATCTCGACGGGGCCGTGGAGCGTGTAGGTCTTGCCCTCGTGGCCTTCGGGGCTGGCGAGGATGTGGGCGATCACGCGGCCCTGATCGTCGCTGGCAATCGGCGCGTGACGGCCGTCGCCAAACGGAAATTCGATCTTCTTCGTGGCCCATATCTCCCGCGCAAAATGCGGATAGACGAGCCAATCGGCGAAGAAGGTCGGGCGCAAATGCGTCGTCGCGACACCCGACCAATCGAAGACCTGCTCGGAGACCCAGTGATCCTGTGCCGCGTGGCTCAGCGACTCCCGGCGCGCGGAAATCTGCGACATGTTGACGATCGCCGTGACGCCCGCTTCCTTTGCTGCCTGCGCGAAATACGCCGCGGCCCCGATGATTCCCGGCGCGATCGGATGAAGGAAATACGCCGAGCGGATGCCTTCCATCGCTGCCCGAATCGCGTCGATGTCGGTGAAGTCGCCGACCGCGACATCGACGCCGCGCTGCCTCAGGACTGCCGCCCGATCATCATCCGTGCGCACATAGGCCCGCACGCGTTTGTGCATCTTGAGCAGCTCGTCAATGGCCATACCGCCGGTGCGTCCGGTTGCACCGCTTACAAGGATCTCAGGCTCGTTCATCGCTTCGCTCCGTTCGAAAGTGAGAGCATATGCTCCCTTGAGACGAAGATTAGGAGCATATGCTCTCATCGTCAAGTTTTTTTGTTGTGGCCCCGGATAACATCATGCTCGGGTCGGCAGACGGCGTTGCTAGCGAGCATCGACAGGAGGCCGGGCAGGTGTCCCGCGATTGAAAGCGCCAGAGGCGTCGATATCGTCCTGGCTTACCTGGATGGCGGAATGTTCAGTGTCTGCTCGCCTTGAGAAGAGAGGGGCCCGTGCGATTCGACGATGTGATTTCCCGTGGCGCGGCGAGGGCGCTGGAGATCATCAGTAAGGGCCCCGAGTATTCGATCTGCCCGTGGATTCGTACCGGCTGCAAACCGCAAATTGCCGTTCGCGCCGGTCATCGCCAGCAATTCACTGACCGACGATGCACATGAGACGCGTCGCGCCACCCCCCCGGCGCGACACACTAGCGCTTTGAAGCACGCCTGCGCGTCGTCGCCTTTGCTGCCGCGACCGGCGCCACTTCCGCCGGGGCAGCCGCCGTGCCCGTCCGCTTGAACCACGGCGAACCCAGCGTGGCCGCGCTCATGTCCGACGCAGCCGCGAGCAATAGCGGCGCGAGTTCCTTCAGGCGCGATTCCGGCAGGCGGCTCGTCGGCCCGGCGAGGCTCACGATACCGACCACTTCGTTCGTGACCGGATTGCGCACGGCCGCCGCGATCGACGTCATGCCGACCTCGTACGTCTCGATCGCCATCCCGTAGCCACGCTCGCGCGCGCCGTTCAGATCCTTCAGGAACTGCTGGATCGTCTTCGGTGCGCGCGGTACATTCTGCGCCTTCGCGCCGAGGCCGCCCTGCCTCGACACCAGTTCGATCGCGCGCTCGTCGGGCAGCGTCGCGAGCCACGCCTCGCCGCTCGCGGTGCAATGCAGCGGCGGCTGGCTGCCCATGTCCGGGTCGTAACGCAGCCCGGACTTCGCACCCTGCGCCTTGCCGACGAACGTGATGTGATCGTCCTCGACCACGCCCAGCCGTGCCAGTTCGCCCGACGACTCGGCCAGGCGATCGAGCACCGGTTGGGAAATGTCGAATACCCCGCTCGTCGACAAATAGATCAGCGCGAGCGACACCAGCTTCAGCGCCAGCATGTATTCGCCGTGCTCCTCGTCCTGACGGACGAACCCCTCGTCGATCAGCATCGACAGCAGGCGATGCGTGCCGCTGCGGGGAATGTTCAGCGTATCGGCAATGGTAGCCAGCGGCATGCGGCCGCCGTTCTTTGCCAGCAATTCCAGCACTGCGAGCGCACGCTCGAGATTTCCTGCCATGGCGCCTTCTCGTCCGTATGGTGAATGTCAAATAAGAACACAATTCCATACTGGAATTCAAGAGAATTTGCGCGACGCCGCCCCCCACCGTGGCGCCGCGCTCGCCGTCAGTGGCCGGCAGCCCCGCTCACGGCCACGAACCTCCCGCGATGGCGCGCGCCCTTGAGCAGCACCGCCGCGCCGCCCACGGCGGCAGGCACCGCAAGCGCCGCGAAGACCTGGCCGAAACTCCAGTTCGCATGGAGCATGGCCGCGCCCAGCATCGCGCCCGCGATGCCGCCGAAACGGCCGACCCCGAGCATCCAGCTCGTCCCGGTGGCCCGCATTTCGGTCGGATAGGAGCCGGCCGCCAGCGCGCAGAAGCCCGTATTCGAACCGTTCATGCAGTACCCGATGCCGAACGCGAGCACGCAGATGACGCCGAACGGATGAGCCGACACACCCATGTACCAGGCCAGCGCGCCGCCGGCGAGCACGGTCGCGCCGAGCGCGGCGTGCGGATTGAACCGGTCCATCTGCCAGCCGATCAGCAACGAGCCGACCGTTCCGCCCGCCTGGAACAGCGCGCCGACGATCGCCGCCTCGGCCAGCGAAAAACCCAGACCGCGAATCAGCGTCGGCAGCCAGTTGCCGAGCAGATAGACGGTCAGCAATCCCGCGAAGTAGCAGATCCACAGCATCACCGTGCCGAACGCATGTTCGCGCGACAGAATCGCGCGAACGGGACTGCGCACGTCGCGCGCCGGTTCGGCGGACACGAACCGCGTCCGTGCGTCGGCGACCGCCGGCTGTATGCGATTCAGCACGCCGATGAGCCGTGCGCGGCGCCGCTCCGACAGCGCGAGATACCGTGCCGATTCCGGCAGCCATTTGACGAGGATGGGCACGTACGCGATCGGCAGCACGCCGCCGAGCAGCAGGACCGAATGCCAGCCCCACGTTTCGATCATCCACGCGCTCACGAAACCGCCGCCCGCCGCGCCGAAGGTGAAGCCGCAGAACACGGCCGTCACCATCAGCGCGCGCCGCCGCGGCGGCGCATATTCAGCCATCAGCGTGGCCGCATTCGGCATCGACGCGCCCAGGCCGATGCCGGTCAGGAAGCGCAGCACCGTCAGCGACACCACGCCGGTCGCAAACGCCGATGCAATGCTCCACAGGCCGAAGAACATCACCGCGCTGACCATCACCGTCTTGCGGCCGAAGCGGTCGGACATCGGGCCGGCCGTGAGCGCGCCGAACGCGAGGCCGAGCAGGCCACCGCTCATCACCGGGCCCAGCGCGTCACGCGGAATCGACCACGCGCCGGAAATCGACGGCGCGATGAAGCCGATCATTACCGTGTCGAGCCCGTCGAGCATCACGATCAGCATGCACAACACCAGCACGAGCCACTGGAACCGGCCCACCGGCCGCGTATCGAGAAATTGCTGAACGTCGAGCGAGCGCGCGTCGTTCGATTCGCTTTCCTGAATGAAATGTTTCGGCCGTCGGGCCGTCTGCGAGGAAGTCATGCTGATGTCTCCGGAGATGCTGTTCTTGTTGTCGTATCGAATGCCCGATCCGCGCGCCGGCGCGATGCCTGGCGCCGATCGGGCCCGTCGCGTCGAGAAGGCGGCCGCCGCGCGATCAGGCCGGCACGGCCGCCGCATCGATCACGGCAACGGTCGCTTCACGCAGGCGGCGCGCGCGCTCGACGGCATGCGTCGTCTTCGCCCACGCTTCGTTCGGCACCTCGACGCTCACCGGCAGGTGAGCGGGCAGCGCGCGCAGGATGCCCGCAAGGTCGAGACCGCCCTCGCCCGGCACCATCCGCGCGCAGCGTGCCTGGAACAGCAGCGTGTCGACGTCGGTCGGCCGTTCGGCCGGCGCATCGCAGAACTGGACGTAGCCGAAGTACGCGTGCGGCAACGCGCGCAACGCGTCGAGCGACGAGCCGGTACGATCGAAGTGGATCGGATCGACGATCAATCCGGTGTTGCGCCGGCCGCACGCGTCGACGATGCGCGCGCCGGCGCCGATGTCCTTCACGTCGGTCCACGGCATCGGCTCCAGCGACGGCGACAGGCCGAGCGGCGCGGCCAGGTCGCACAGCCGGCCGAGCCGGTCGACGGTGCGCGCCTCGTCGGGATCGTTGCCGGCCACGAGGACGTAGCGCGCGCCGAGCTCCGCCGCCGTTTCGAGCATCGGCAGGTAGTGCGTCACGTCGGTATCGGGCTTCAGGCGCGCGATCTCGACGTCGAGCACACGCATGCCCGTATCGCGCAGGACCGCCAGCGTTTCGCGCTTGAGCGGCGTATCGCCGACGATCTCGTGGCGAACCTCGGTGTCGGTGGCCGGCAGCAGTCGCAGGCCGACGTAGTCGTAGCCGGCGTCGACGGCGCATCGCACCATCTGCGGCGGGCTCAGTTCGAGCACGGTCAGCGCCGACAGCGACAGCGCGCGGAATTGAGGCTGGGTCATATCGTCTCCTTGAGCGTCATGGCGCAATACGCGGCACGTTCAGCGCAACGGCGAAAACGGCGCGGGCACGCAGATCGTCGATTCCATGGTCGTGAGGTGGGCCGGGCCGCCCTTCGGCGGCCAGATGCCGTCCCTGACCGCTTCGGCGCGAATGCGCGAACGCTCGTCCACGCTCGCATACGGCCAGATGTTCAGGAACCGCGGCGTGTCGCCGTCGAGCGCATACATCGCGCCGACCAGCGGCGAGCGGCGGGTGCGCTCCGGCACCGCCTGCTCCCACACGTCGATCGTGTGCTGCAGGCTGCCGAGCTTCGTGCCATATACGCGCATCTCGTAGATGCCGCCGTGCACGGCCGGTTCGATCGGCGGCAGGAACGGGAACAGCGCATAGCTGGCCGTCTTCACGTCGACGATCGATTCGCCGCAGCCGAACGGGTTGCCTTCGAGCAGCATCCGCTTGCGCTCGGCGACGAGCGCGGCCTCCGATTCATAACCGCGCAGCACCAGCACCTGACCGAGCGTGCCGATGTCCGAGTACCACGCGCCGAGCAGCCTGCCGCCGTGCGGATCGCCGCTGGCCTGAATCCCTTCGAAGACCTGCGCGTTCGCGCCGATCTTCACCGTGAGCGTCACTACGTCATACAGTCTCATTGCGTTGTCCTCGAGGATGAATCGATGCCGGCACGCGCGGATTCGGGCGCGGCGTCGGCGAGAGAAAGGCCGGCGAGATAACCGAACGTCATCGCCGGGCCGAGTGTGATGCCGCCGCTGGGATAGCAGCCGCCCATCATGCTGGCGGAATCGTTGCCGACCGCGTAGAGGCCGGCGATCGCACGGCCGGCGTGGTCGAGCACGCGCGCGTCGCGGTCGGTGGCCAGGCCCGCGAACGTGCCGAGGCTGCCCGGCAGCAGCTTCACCGCATAGAACGGCCCCGCGTCGATCGGCGCGAGACATGGGTTCGGCTGCCGGTCGGCATCGCCCTGCACGCGGTTGTACGGCGTCGAGCCCTTGTGAAACGCCGGATCGCAACCCTGCTTCGCGTACTGGTTGTAGGTCGATACCGTGTCCACCAGCGAAGCGGCGTCGATTCCGCATTCGCGCGCGAGCGCGTCGAGCGTCGCGCCGCGCTTCAGATAGCCCGAGCGCCGGTACGGGCCGGTCGGGAACGGAAACGGCTTCGAGAAACCGAGCCCATAGCGCCGCTGAAAGCGATGGTCGCAGACGAGCCACGCGCATACTTCCTCGCCGGCCGGCGTCGTGTCGAGCAGCGCGGCAATGAAGTCGTGATACGACGATGCCTCGTTCACGAAGCGCTTGCCCGCGCGTGTCACCGCGATCACGCCCGGCTTCGCGCGTTCGATCAAATGCGGAAACGCAACGGCGTCGCCGCCCGGTTGCGGCACCAGCGAAACGGGCGCCCACGCGGCCGGCGCATCGAGCGACCGGTCGAAATGCGCACCGATCGATTCGCCGAGCCGGATCCCGTCGCCGGTATTGCAGAGCGGCGCCGCCGACCAGTGTTCGCGGCCCGACGGCGTATACGCGAACGTCTGCGCACGCCGCGCCTGATCGTGAGGGAAGCCTCCGCAAGCCAGCACGACGCCGCGCGCCGCGCGCACCTCGTGCACGATGCCGTCGATCGCCACGCGGGCGCCGATCACGCGCACGTCGTCGCGCAGCAGGCCGATCGCCTTCGCATGGGTGCGCAGGTCGACCCCGCGATCGGCGGCCGACTTCAACAGGCGCGCGACGAGCGCATTGCCGTTGACGAGATGCATCGAGCGCCCGTAACGCAGCTTGTGCCACGCGAACGCGGCCAGCCGGCGGCCGACATGCAGCGCGGAGCTCAGCGAGCGCGTCGCGCGATAGAAATGCGCGAGATCCTGGCCGGACGCGAGTGCCATCCCCTTGAGCGTCGTCACCGACAGCGGTGTGCGCAGCTTGTCGATCAGCGGGCCCAGTTCACGGCCGTCGTACGGCATCGCGCAGACCGAGCGCCCGCCCGTTCCGGCACCCGGCGTGGTGTGGAAATCGGGAATGCGGTTGCCGTCGACGAAGCGCAGCGCCGTGTTCCGCTCGAAGAATTCGATCATCTCCGGGCCGCGTTCGAGCAGCGCATCGGCCTTCGCCGCATCGAACTGCGCGCCCAGCTCGTTCTTCAGGTACGTGCGCGGCGCATCGATGTCCTCGCGAATGCCGGCACGCGTCGCGAGCGGATTGCGCGGAATCCACATCCATCCGCCCGACCACGCGGTGGTGCCGCCGAACGCGGCCTCCTTCTCGGCGACGATCACGCCCAGGCCCCGCGCCGCCGCCGTGACGGCCGCCGCGAGGCCGCCCGCGCCGGAGCCCAGTACCAGCACGTCGCAATCGAGTATCGGTTCACGCTTCATGTTCAGTCCTGCCCGTTCAGTATCTCCAACGCCGGATGCGACACGATCGCGACGTCCATGGAATATCATTGCGAAGTGGAATACTATTCCACTCAATCGGATTTCGCAAAGACTTTGTGACGACAGGGAGGCAACGCAATGCGAGTACTGGTAACGGGCGGCAGCGGTTTTCTCGGCGCATGGATCATCAGGAGGCTGCTGGCGCGCGGCATGGAATGCGTGAGCTTCGACGTGCGCACGAACCCGCGCCTCGTCGAGGCGCTCGCGCCCGAACGGGCTGCGGCCGTACGCTGGCGCACCGGCGACATCGCCGACGCGGCCGCCACGGCGCACGCCTTCGACGGCTGCGACGCGGCGATCCATCTCGCAGGCATCCTCACGCCCGACTGCGCGGCCGATCCCGTGCGCGGCGCGCGGGTCAACCTGATCGGCACGCTGAACGTATTCGAGGCCGCACGCTCGGCCGGGCTGCGACGCGTGCTCTATGCGAGCAGCGCCGGCGTATTCGGCCCCGACGACGGCGCCGTGCCGTTGCCGCAAACCCACTACGGCGCGTTCAAGCTGGCGTGCGAAGGATCGGCACGCGCGTACTGGCACGACCACGGGATCGCGAGCGTGGGCTTCCGTCCGCTCGTGGTCTATGGGGCCGGACGCGAGACCGGATCGAGCGCGGGGCCGAGCCTGGCCTGTCGGGCGGCCGCGCGCGGCGAGCGCTACACGATTCCGTTTACCGGCGCGACGGGCCTCGTGTTCGCCGACGACGTCGCCGCCGCTTACGAGGCCGCGCTGCTGGCCGACATCGAAGGCGCACACGCCTTCACGCTGGCGGGCGAGATCACCCCGGTGAACACGCTGATCGAACGGATCGCGGCCCTCGTGCCGGGTGCGCACATCGATGCCGGCGGCCCGCCGCTGCCGATCGCGACGGCGTTCCCGGACGACCCCGCGCTCGACCGCCTGCTGCCCGGCCTGCCGCGGACCGCGCTCGACGACGGACTGCGGCAGACGGTGGCGTTCTACCGGCGCCAGCGCTAGGCCGGCGCCCGCTACCCGCGGCTACGCGACGACGTCCGCGGGTGCAACGCCCGTGCGCGTCGCAGCCGCGCGATGCACGGCGAGCGTCGCCGCGAGCGTGCGCGCGGCGTCGTCGGCCGGACACAGCGGCGCCTCGGCGCCCGCGATCACCGCCGCGAAGTGGCGCAACTGCTCGTGATACGGATCGGCGCCATGCGGCGTGCAGCGCTCGACCGTCAATGGATCGTGCCAGCCCTTCCCGCTGCGGTATTCCCACAGATCGAGCTGCGGCAGCGTGAGCGAGGCATCGGTGCCGATCAGGAAATGCGTGTTCACCTGCTGGCGCGGATAGTGCGCGGCCTCGCCCGCCGCGAGATCCCAGTTCCACGGCGAGGTCGCGCAGTCGGACACGGCCAGCGTGCCGAGCGCGCCGCTGTCGAAGCGCAGCAGCACGGCGGCCGTGTCTTCCACGTCGAAACCGCGCACGCGATTGGACGCCTGGGCCTGCACCTCGACGATCTCGCCGAGCAGGAACCGCATGATGTCGATGTCGTGAATCAGGTTGATCAACACCGGGCCGCCGCCCGCGCGACGACGCCATTCGATGTCGAAATACGCGTCGGGCTTGTAGAACGTCGCGAGCGCATTGGCCGCGACGGGTTTGCCGAGCCGCCCCGACTGCACGATCTCTCGCGCGCGCCGCAAGACCGGATTGTGGCGGCGATGATGGCCGACCAGCAGCGGCACACTGGCCTCGCGTGCGGCGCGACCGAGGCCCGCCGCCGCCGCGACGCTGTCCGACACCGGCTTCTCGATCAGCGCCGGCACGCCGCGCGCGATGCAGGCAAGGCCGACCTCGACATGCGTCGCATTCGGCGTCGCGACGATCGCGCCGTCCGGGCGCATCGCGTCGAGCATCGTCGCGTAATCGGCGAACCAGCGCAGCCCCTCGGCACGCGCGAACTGCTCGGCCGCCGGCGACGGATCGGCGATCGCCGCGACTTCCACCTGCGCATGCGTGCGCGCGCGCTCCACGTGCATCCGCCCGATTGCGCCTGCACCGATCACTGCCAGCCGTCTTCTTGCCATCGCTTCATCTCCGTTGTGCGGGGCGTACGTGTCGCGTCGAGCCGTTCGTCTTCCGGATCGACCGGGTGAATACCCCGATTTATTGAAACCATCTTTGATTGTTGAATGCTATTCCACTTCTAACCAGAATTCACGAAAATTCGACACGTGTCGCGCGGCCCGCCCACGGACCGCACGGAATCGAACCTTGACCAGGAAACAGGAGGCCAGACACATGACTGATCAGCACGAGCAGAACGACACCCTTTCCGGCGCCCCGGCAGACGTGCCCGACCACCCGGCGGCGTCGCGCCGCGCGTGGCTCGTCACCGCGGGCAAGGCGCTCGCGGGCGGTGCCGCGGCGCTCGCCGCGCCGGCGATCGTGCGCGCGCAGGGCGAGCAACCGCTGAAGCTGGGCCTGCTGATGGCCAAGCAGGGTGTGTGGACCGAACAAGGCGAAGTGATCGCGAACGGCGTCAAGCTCGCGCTCGACGAGGCGGGCAACCAGGCGCGCGGCCGGCGCGTCGATCTCGTCTGGTACGACGAACCGAACCCGCAGTCGGCGCAGCAGAACATGCAGAAGCTCGTCGAGCAGGACCACGCGATCGCGGCGATCGGCGGCACGAACAGCGGCACGTCGCTCGCGATGTCGTCGGTCGCATGGCGCACCAGGACGCCTTACATCGCGCCGAACGCCGCCGCGCGCGAGCTGACCGGCAGCAGTTGCAACCCGTACACGTTCCGCGTGCTGAGCCCGACGCCCGTCGCATGCCGCGCACTCGCGCCGTCGATGCTCGCGATCGGCAAGAAATGGCACTTCCTCGTCGCGAACTATGCGTACGGGCAGGACATTCAGCGCGCGATGTCCGACTTGTTGAAACAGGCCGGCGGCGTCATCACCGGCGCCGACGTCACGCCGCTCAACACCACCGACTTCAGCTCGTTCATCCTGAAGATCCGCCAGTCGAAACCCGATGTCGTGCTGCTCGGGCTGCCGGGCGGCGACCTGTCGACGTTCCTGAAGCAATACGCGGAAATGGGCATGAAAGGCCGCATCCCGGTGGCGTGCCCGATCATCGGCGACTCGGATCTCTGGTCGATCAACGCCGACGCCGCCACCGGCTACTACGGCAAGCCGTGGCATTTCAGCTCGCCGGGCCATGCGCCGGAAGAAGTTGCGTTCATCAGGAAGTACACGGCGAAGTACGGCAAGCCGCCGGCCGACAAGGCCTGGATCGGCTGGTTCACGGCGCGCGCACTGCTGCAGGCGATCAACCACGCGAAGAGCACGTCCGGCGCGGACATCGTGCAGAGCCTGGAGACCATTCAGGTCGCCGACGGCAGCGGCGCCGCCTACTTCCGCCCGTGGGACCACCAGTTGTTGCGGCGCTGGAGCGTGTTCAAGGTGAAGGACCGGATCGGCGACAAATGGGACTGGCTCGACCCGATCTCCGTCGTGCCGCAGAACCCCGGCGACCTCGACCGTCTCTTCGGCACACGCGAGGAGATCGGCTGCAAGATGGCCGCGCGCTGAGCCCGCGCGCCGCCGCCCCAAGCGTATCCCGCGCGCGTCGCGGCCCGCCGCTCGCCCGTCACGACGGGCCGCGGCGCGGCGCGGCGAGCCGCACTCTGGAGTAAGGGCATGGCTGAAATGTTGTTGTCCCAGGTCGCCAACGGACTGGTGCTGGGGTTCCTCTATGTATTGCTCGCGATCGGACTGTCGATCATCTGCGGGCTGCTGGGCATCGTGAATTTCGCGCATGGCGCGCTCTTCGCGCTCGGCGCGTATTTCGCGATCGCACTGTCGACGCAGTTCGGATGGGCCGCCGTCGCGCTCGCACCGGTGCTCGTCGCGGCGGTGGGCGTGCTGATCGAAGTGGTGTTCATCCGGCGCCTGTACGGCAAGGAGCCGCTCCTCGGCCTGATCGTCACGTTCGCGCTGTCGCTGCTGCTCACCGCACTGGTTCGCCTCGTGTGGGGCGCGGGCGGGCTGCCGTTCAGTCCGCCCGGGATGCTCAACGGGTTTCTCGTATACGGGCCGCTGCTGATCACGAAGTATCGGCTGTTCGTGCTCGCCGCGACGATCGCGATCCTCGTCGTGCTGTGGTGGTTCATGAACTACACGCCATACGGGCGGATCCTGCGCGCCGGCAGCCGCGATCCTGAAATGGTCGGCCTGCTCGGCATCAACCTGCCGCGCGTGCTGACCGGCGCGTTCGCGCTCGGCGCGCTGCTCGCGGGTGCCGCGGGCGTGCTCGCGGCACCGCTCGTCACGGTCACGCCGGGGATGGCGACGACCGCCGTGATGCCCGCGTTCGTGATCGTCACGATCGGCGGGCTCGGCTCGTTCGCCGGCGCGGTGGTCGCCGGCCTGCTGGTCGGCATCGCAACCGCGCTGGCCGTCCAGTTCTTTCCGGCGGGCTCGTCGGTCGCGATGTACGCGCTGATGGCACTCGTCCTTCTCGTGCGCCCTCGCGGGCTGTTTGGTGAACGCTGGGAGCGCTTCGAATGAAATTCGATTATCTGACCCGCCATCCGGTTGCAGTGCTGACCACCGCGCTCGTCCTCGTGTCGCTTGCCCTCACCGCGACCGGCACGCCGCTCGAGCGCGCAACCCAGATCGCGATCTACACGCTCTACGGGATGGGCGTGAACCTGCTGGTCGCGTATACGGGGCTCGTCCCGTTCGGCGCATCGGTGTTCTTCGGCACGGCCACGTACCTGGTCGCCGTGTCGCTGCTGCGCGTGCTGGGCAACGAGTTGCTCGCGCTGGCGGCCACCGTGATCGTGACGACCGTGCTCGCCGCGCTGATCGGCGCGGTTGTGTTGCGCCGGCGTGGGCTCTACTTCTCGCTGCTCACCCTCGCCTGTTCGCAGATCGCGTTCGAGATCGCGTTCAAGTGGACCGACGTGACCGGCGGTGAAAACGGCCTGCAGAACGTGCCGCGCCCGACCTTCCCGACGACCGTCGGCTTCCACGTATTCGCATGCGTGACGGTGATCGCCATCGCCTGTCTGCTATGGCGCCTCGTGCACGCGCCGTTCGGACGGGCGCTGCAGGCACTGCGCGACAACGAGCAGCGCGCGGCGAGCCTCGGCTACGACACGTATCGGCTCAAGCTGCGCGCGTTCGTGATCTCGGCTGCGGTGATCGGCTACGCGGGCGGCCTGCTGTGCCTGATGCTGCAGGGCGCGTACGCGAACAACCTGAGCTGGGAGCACGCGGGCGACAGCCTGCTGATGACCGTGCTCGGCGGTGTCCACCAGTTTCTCGGGCCGCTGTGGGGCGCGATCGCGTTCATCCTGCTCGAAGACAAGCTCAGCAGCCTGACCGAGCACTGGTGGCTGATCTTCGCGCCGATCGTCATCGCGTTCGCGTTCTTCTCGCCCGAGGGCATCCACGGCATCGCGCAGCGGCTGTTGCGACGTCCGCGCTGGACCCTCGTGCGCGACACGATTCCCGTGCGCCCCGCCACGATCGCGCCGTATCGCGCGGGCGGCGTCGAGACCGATCCCGCCACGCCCGTGCTGAGCGTGCGCGGATTGTCGAAGCGTTTCGGCTCGCTCGTGACCGCCGAACGGATCGACCTCGACGTCCATCCGTGCCGGCTGCACAGCTTCATCGGCCCGAACGGCGCGGGCAAGACCACGTTCTTCAACATGCTGACGGGCGTGCTGTCGCCGACGGCCGGCACGATCACGTTCGACGGCAAGGACGTGACGAAGCTCGCCATGTTCCGCCGCGTGCGGCTCGGCATGAGTCGCTCGTTCCAGATCCTCAGCGTATTTCGCAATCTCACCGTGTTCGAGAACGTGCGGGTCGCGGTGCAGGCCGCGCAGCACGATCGCCTCGGCCTCTGGCGCGACGCGCACACGCTCGGCGAACAGAACGAGATGACCTGGTCGCTGCTCGCGGCGGTCGGGCTGACCGAGCGCGCGGCGCATGGTTGCGAAAGCCTGTCGCACGGCGAGCAGCGCCTGCTCGAAATCGCGCTGTCGCTCGCGACTCGCGCACGCCTGCTGCTGCTCGACGAGCCGCTCGCGGGGCTTGCCGAAGCCGACCGCGTGCGCGTGGCGGCGATCATCCGCGAACTGGCGAACCATCACGCGGTGCTGCTGATCGAGCACGACATCGATCGCGTGCTGACGATTTCCGATCGCGTCAGCGTGCTCCATCGCGGCCGGCTGATCGCCGACGGCTCGCCGGCCGAAGTCGCGCGCCATCCCGAGGTGATCGAAGCCTACCTGGGCCACGCGAAGGGCGAGCGGCCGGTCGATGCGAGGCTGGCCGCCCGACGCGGCGTGCAGCACGAAGATGCCGCACCGGCGCGACGCCCGCTGCTGCGCCTCGAAGGCGTGAAGGCCGGTTATACCGGCAACACGATCCTCGACGGCATCGACCTCACGCTCCACGAAGGCGAAGTGATCGCGATCCTCGGACGCAACGGCGTCGGCAAGACGACGACGTTGCGCGCCGCGACCGGCGTCGCCGACGTGACGGCCGGGCGCATCGTGTTCGACGGCCACGACATCACCGGGCGCCCCGCGCACGAGATCAATCGTCTCGGCCTCGCGATGGTGCCCGAGGGCCGCCGCCTGTTCCCGAACCTCACGGTCGCCGAGAACCTGCGGCTCGCCGCACGCAAGGGCGGCGCGAGCGTCGACGAGATGTTCGCGCTGTTCCCGCGACTCGCGACGCGCAAGGATGCGCGCGCCGAACATCTGTCCGGCGGCGAACGACAGATGGTGGCGATCGCGCGCGCGCTGATGGCGCCGGCGAAGGCGATCCTGCTCGACGAACCGTTCGAGGGGCTCGCGCCCGCCGTCGTACAGGAAGTGCTCGACGCGGTAGTCAAGCTGCGCGAGCGCGCGAGCGTCGTGATCGTCGAGCACCAGGCCGACATGGTGCTGCCGATCGCGGATCGCGCGTACGTGCTCGTCAACGGTCGCGTCGCGCACGAAAGCAGCGCGGTCGCGCTCGAACAGGACACCGCCACCCAGGCGAAATTGCTCGGCATCGTACACGACGAGGCCGGTTCAACCCAGGAGATGAAAACAGCATGACAGCCCCCTTGACCCCGACCGCCCCGGTTTCGCTCGACGAAGGCCTGAGCGGTGCGACCCGCATTCATTTCATCGTCGGCGATCCGATCGCGCAGGTCCGTTCGCCGAAAGGCGTGACGGCCGCGCTGCGCGAGGCCGGACTCGACGCGCTGGTCGTTCCCGCTCATGTCGCACCGTCCGATCTTGCGGCGTTCTTCGCGGGCATCACACCGATGCGCAACGTCGACGGCGTGATCATCACCGTGCCGCACAAATTCAGCGCCGCCGGGTTCTGCTCGCGCCTGTCCGATGAAGCGGCATTCCTCGGCGCGGCGAATACGCTACGACGCACCGCCGAAGGCGGCTGGCACGGCGGCATGTTCGACGGCACCGGTTTCGTCGCCGCGCTCGGCGACGAAGGCTGCGACCTGCGCGGCAAGCGCGCACTGCTGGTCGGCGCGGGCGGCGCAGGCTCGGCAATCGGCCATGCGCTGGTGATGGCGGGTGTCACGTCGCTCGACGTGCGCGACAACGATGCCGGCCGCACCGCGTCGCTGGTCGAGCGGCTGGCCACGCTGCAACGCGGCACGGTGCGCGTCGCCGCCGCGGAGGTCGCAGCCGAATCGTTCGACGTGATCGTCAATGCGTCGCCGATGGGCATGCGGCCGGACGATCCGCTGCCCGTCGACGTCTCGCGCGTGCCGGCCACCGCGTTCGTCGGCGACGTCGTCACGAAACCGCCGCTCACGCCGTTCATCGAGGCGGCGCGTGCCCGCGGTTGCCGAACCGTCACGGGCACGCAGATGTTCGCGCGGGTCTGCGATCGAATGGTCGCATTCCTGGTCGATACCGCCGCCTGAGTGCATGTGGACAGGTCGCGATCGTCATGCGCGGCGCGGCCTGCCGAATCGTTTCCGCCGCGCCGGCGTCGACGCGCAGCCGGTGCAGGCATCGTGCACCCTGAATGAAGTCGCGCCTCGTCTTCCGGACATATTTCGGAACACTATTCCACTTTCTTTGTTATTGGAATAACATTCCACAAAGATCGAAGCCTCTTCCGCCGCGCGCACGAATCCGGACGTGCGGCGGAACGAAACGAAGGAGACGTGGACATGGCTGCAGTGCAACAGGGTTGGGACGAAGAGGTGGACCTGCTGGTGTTCGGCGCAGGTGCGGCGGGCATGACCGCCGCGCTCGTCGCGCATCACGAGGGGCTCGCCGTCCTGATTTGCGAAAAAACCGCCGCGGTGGGCGGCATCACGTCCACGTCGGGCGGCACGACGTGGGTGCCGGGCACACGCTTGAGCGTCGCCGCGGGCGTGCCCGACAGCGTCGACGATGCGCGCCGCTTCCTGCAGTCGGTGGTCGGCGCGCGCGGCGGCGACGACGCGCGCGAAGCATTTCTGCAAAGCGGCCCCGACGCGATCGACGAACTCGCGCGCATCAGCGACGTGAAGTTCGTCGCCGCCACCGCACATCCGGATTACGTCAACGGCCCGGGCGCGGCCTACGGCGGCCGGGCGCTCGTGCCCGCGCCGTTCGATGCGCGCGTGCTCGGCCGCGCGTTCGCGCGCGTGCGCCCGCCGCGCAAGGAATTCATGGGCCTCGGCGGCATGATGGTCGCGCGCGCCGACCTCAATGCGCTGCTCGCGCCGTTCGCGTCGGTCGCGAACTTCAAGCGCACGATCACGGTCGTCGGGCGCTATGCGATGGATCGCCTGCGCTTTCCGCGCGGCACGCAGCTGGTGATGGGCAACGCGCTCGCCGCCCGGCTCTATTACAGCCTGCTCAAACGCCAGGTCGAGATTCGCTTCGACACGCCGCTGCTCGAACTGGTACGCGAGAACGGCCGCGTCACCGGCGCCATCGTCACGACACCGGATGGCGGTCGCAAGCGAATCGGCGCGCGGCGCGGCGTGGTGCTCGCGACCGGCGGCATCACGCGCCATCCGTCGCTGCGCCGGCAGTTCTTCCCTGCCGCGGCCCAGCCGCTGTCGCTGTCGCCGAATACGCATACCGGCGACGGCGTCGACCGCGCACAGCGCGTCAATGCGCGGGTCGAAAACGGCGGCGACAGCCCGGGGCTATGGATGCCGTGTTCGATCCGCCGCGCACCGGGCGCCCCCACGGGCAGCGACGGCGACAGCGTCTGGCCGCACATCATTCTCGATCGCGCGAAGCCCGGCCTCATCGCGGTCAACAGCCGCGGCGAGCGCTTCGTCAACGAATCGAACTCATACCACGACTTCGTGATGGGCATGCTGCGCGACAGCGGCAACGGGCCGAGCGTGCCGGCCCATCTGATCGTCGATGCTGCGTTCATTCGCACCTATGGCCTCGGCCTGCTGATGCCGGCGCGCAGTGCGGCCCGCATCGCCGAATTCGAACGCGCCGGCTATCTGGTGAAAGGTGCAACGCTGGCCGAGCTGGCGGCGAAGTTGCAGGTGGATGCGAACGGCCTGGCGCGCA
Organism: Burkholderia sp. Bp9015; assembly: GCF_003853505.1. NCBI lineage: Bacteria > Pseudomonadati > Pseudomonadota > Betaproteobacteria > Burkholderiales > Burkholderiaceae > Burkholderia > Burkholderia sp. Bp9015. The sequence continues at coordinate 3,057 of NZ_QTPZ01000058.1, read as the reverse complement.
CCGTCGCGACCTACAATCGCGACGCCGCCAATGGCGAGGATCCGGCATTCCAGCGCGGCAGCAGCCCGATGAGCCGCTTCAACGGCGATCCGGCCCAACAGCCGAATCCGTGCATCCGGCCGATCGGCGCGGGGCCTTACTACGCGCTGACCGTATGGCCGGCCGATCTCGCGTGCAGCGCGGGGTTGAGCGGCACGGCGAACGGCGAGGTGATCGATGTCGACGGGCGCGTGATCCCCGGCCTGTTCGCGTGCGGCAACGATCTCGCGTCGATCTTTCGCGGCACGTACCCCGGCCCCGGCACGACGCTCGGCCCGGCCATCGTATTCGGCTGGCGCATCGCGAAGTTCGTCGCGCGACGCGAAGCGGCATCGACGGGCACATCACCCGCGGCCGCGGTGCACCGCTCGACCTGCGACAGCGCGCAACGCTGACGAACGCGCCGGCACGGCACGCGCAGGCCGCGCCGGCTCACCCCATCGAGAAGGAGTCGTTCATGCAACGCATCGTCAACCGCCATCGATTGAACATGCCGAAACTGGGGCTCGGCACATGGCCCATGCTCGGCGACGAATGCACGCGCGCGGTCGCGCTCGCACTGGAGTCGGGCTATCGCCATATCGATACCGCAGCCGCGTACGAGAACGAAGCGGCGGTCGGCAACGCCATCGCCGCTTCGAACGTCCCGCGCGAGCAGATTCACGTGACCAGCAAGGTATGGTGGGACAAGTTGAACCCCGAACGCATGCGGAAATCGCTCGACGACACCTTGCGCGCGCTGCGCTGCGACTACGTGGACCTGTTCCTGATCCACTGGCCGGCGCCCGACTGGAATCTTGCCGAGACGATCGACACGCTCGTTTCGTTCAAGGAGCAGGGACGCGCCCGCGCGATCGGCGTCGCGAACTTCCCGCTTGCGCTGTTGCGCGCCGTCGTCGAACAGATGCAGGCGCCACTGGCCGCGATACAGGTCGAGTATCACGTGCTGCTCGGTCAGGCGCGGCTGCTGCAATTCGCGCGCCAACATGACATGGCGCTGATCGCGTACAGCCCGCTCGCGCGCAACCGCGTGTCGGAGATCCCGGAACTGCAGCGGATCGCCGACAAGCATCGCGTGCTGCCGAGCCAGGTGGCGCTGAAATGGCTGCTCGACCAGCCGAACGTGGCCGCCGTGCCGAAGGCGGCCGGGCAACGCAATCAGCTCGCCAATCTGGCATCGCTCGACGTGAACCTGGACGACGCTGATCGGGCGCTGATCGCCGGCCTGCCGAAGAATCAGCGGCTCGTGAGTCCGGCGTTCGCGCCGCAGTGGGATCCGGCCATGTAAGGAACGGCGTGTGGGTCGGCAATCGTTGCGGGCACGGGATGAAATCGCGGCTTCGGCACGCCTGTCGCCCACGCCGCGCGGCCCCTTCACCTGGGTGCCGGCCCGATCACGGGCGCCGGAACCCGATCGGCGTCGACGAATCGCTCGACGCCGACAGACCGGAGATCGCACTGGCCAGCACTGGGGCTTTGCATCGCGCCTGCACCGCGAGCCAATGCCCGCAAGGCATTCAAATCCGGCCCCATAAATCAGAATTTGTGCCGGTCAACACCTGACCGATCGAGACCTGGCACCCGCCATCTTCCGCAAGCATGTCTTTCCGGGGTTTACCTAACTGACTGGACGCCGAACGCATGCTTAAATAAATCAACTTGATTTATTTAATGCGCCGAAAGCGGCGCCACATGGAGGGAGACGCCATGCGAAGCCCGCACATCGGCCAGGGCAGCAACTCGGTCAACGTGCGCCGTTACAACGAGCGCCTTTTGCTGAAGACGCTGCGCCGTACCGGCAGCGCGTCGAAGGCCGACCTCGCCCGCCACGCGAACATGACGAGTGCGGCTGTCGGCGGCATCATCGCGTCGCTCGCCGACGCGAAACTGATCGAATTCGCCGGCCGCACCGAAGGCCAGCGCGGCCAGCCGGCGTCGCTGATTCGTCTCGATCCCAATGGGGCATTCGGCATCGGCGTCCGCATCGACCGCATGCGCATCGAAACGGCGCTGGTCAACTTCGCGGGCGAGATCATCGGCCGCCGCTCCCACGACACCCTGCTCCCTCCGCCCGCGACCGTGCTCGAACTGGTTCGCAGCGACATCGAAGAGATGCAACTGCTGCTGCCCGCGCAGGATCGCGATCGGCTGGCGGGCGTCGGCGTGGCCCATCCGTTCAACCTGGGGAGCTGGCTGCGCGAACTCGGCCTGCCGGCCGAAGCCTTCCGCGCGTGGGCCGAGATCGACCTGGCCCGGGAACTCGCTAATGTCATTCCGCTGCCGGTGTTCAGCGAAAACGACGGCAATGCGGCCGCCATCGCCGAGCTCTTTTACGGCTGCGGCCGGCAACGCGACAATTTCGTCTATCTGTTCCTCGGACCGGTGATCGGCGGCGGGATCGCGATCGACGGCGACTGCCTGCACGGCCGCACCGGCAACGCCGGCGATTTCGCCGTGATGCCCGTACACCCGAGCCGCCTGCCCTCGGCGCCCGCGCCGCACGGCGCGTGGGACATCCTCCTGACGCGTGCATCGTTGAGCGCGCTGATTCGTCATCTGCGCCATTGCGGCGAGCAGGTCGAGAACCGCGCGGATCTCGACGACTGCATCGCACGCAACGTGCCGGCCGTCGACGAATGGATCGACGATTGCGTCGATGCGCTCGCGTTCGCGCTGCGCGGGGCGCTATCCGTACTCGATTTGCCGGTCGTCGTCCTTGATTCGGACGTCGATGCCGGCCTGCTCGACACGCTCATGCAACGCCTGGGCGTGGCGCTCGCCGACATCACGCCGGAAGCCCGCAGCGCGCCGGAACTCGTGCGCGGCTCGTTCGGCGCCGACGCCGGCGCGATCGGCGCCGCGACGCTGCCGATGTTCTTCAATTTCTCACCACGCTCCGGCATCCTGCGCGGTGCAGGCCTGGATACGCAAGAGGTCGCTTATGTCGCGTTCTGAGTCCCCCCGGCCGCTGCTCGAGATGCGCGGCATCAGCAAGACCTTCCCGGCCGTGCGCGCGCT
>NZ_QTPZ01000057.1:0-36200 GCF_003853505.1 Burkholderia sp. Bp9015 | reverse complement strand
TGCGCTCGCTCGCGAAGGGCGAGGCGATCACGCAGGACACGTCCACGCTCGAGAACCCGGCGATCCTCGAGCAGCTCGCCGAAGTGCGCTGATCGCGCCTGTTGCGCACGTTGCGCGCACGGGCCCCTGCGCGGCAATCCCGATTGCCTGCGCAGGGGCTTTTTGCTAAATAACGGCATGACCGTTCCGCACCGTCCGGCGCCTGCCGCGCCGCCGCCCGTTCCCGAGCCGCTCGCGCGTGCGCATGCGCGCTATTGGCGCTTCAACGTCGCATTGATCCTGGTGCTGATGGCGATCGGCTTCACTGTGTCGTTCGTCGTGCCGTTCTTCGCGCCCGCGCTCGCGGGCATTCGCTTCGCCGGTTTCAGCCTGCCGTTCTATGTCGGTGCGCAGGGCGCGATTCTCGTGTATCTCGTGCTGATCGTCGTCTACATCGGCTTGATGCAACGCGCGGACCGCATGCTGCGGCGCGCGTACGACGAACATGCCGCGCACGCGGGCAATGCGCACCATGCTCGCTGATCCATGCTGACGCATCGACTGATTCGCGCGTACGCGCTTTACACACTCGGCTTTCTCGGGTTCGTGCTGCTGCTGTGGCGGATCGAGCGCGCGACCGGCTCCGGCGTGTGGATCGGCTATGTGTTCCTGTTCGTGCCGATCGCCGTGTATGCGGTGATCGGGCTGCTGTCGCGCACGTCCGATCTCGTCGAATACTACGTGGCCGGGCGGCGCGTCCCATCCGCGTTCAACGGAATGGCGACGGCGGCCGACTGGCTGTCGGCGGCGTCGTTCATCGGCCTTGCCGGCTCGCTCTACGCAACCGGCTACGATGCGCTCGCGTACGTGATGGGGTGGACCGGCGGGTTCTGCCTCGTTGCGTTCCTGCTTGCGCCGTACGTGCGCAAGCTCGCGCGCTACACGATTCCCGATTTCCTCGGCACGCGCTTTTCGAGCACCGCCGTGCGCGCGCTCGCGGCCGGCGCGGCGATCCTGTGCTCGTTCGTCTATCTGGTCGCGCAGATCCAGGGGATCGGGCTGATCGCGACGCGCTTCATCGGCGTCGATTTCGCGATCGGGATCTTCTGCGGGCTCGCGGGCATTCTCGTGTGTTCGTTTCTCGGCGGAATGCGCGCGGTCACGTGGACGCAGGTCGCGCAGTACATCATCCTGATCAGCGCGATCCTGATTCCCGTGTCGCTGATCGCGATGAAGAACGGGCTCGGGCCGGTGCCGCAGTTCAATTACGGCAAGCTGATGGAACGCGTGGCGGCGCGTGAGGCGCAGCTGCGCGACGCGGCCGAGGAGCAGCAGGTGCGCGATGCGTATCGCCGGCAGGCGGCGGCCGTGCAGGCGCAGCTCGATCGCTTGCCCGCATCATATGCGGATGCACGCCGGCAACTCGTCGACCAGCTCGCGGACCTGCGGCGCCACAACGGGCCGCTGCGCGAGATCAACCAGCGCGAGCGCGAGCTGGCGGACTTTCCGCGCGACCCGACGGCGGCGCGCGTGACGTGGACACAGGCGCGCGACGACCTGCTGGCACGCGCCGAGCCGCCCGTGCCGATGCACGAGCCGTTTCCCGCGGCGAACGACGACGACCGCAAGCCGCGCGAGCGGAATTTCCTTGCGTTGTTGCTGTGCCTGTCGCTCGGCACCGCGAGCCTGCCGCACATCCTCACGCGCTACAACACGACGACGTCGGTCGCATCCGCGCGGCGCTCGGTCGGCTGGACGCTGTTCTTCATCGCGCTGTTCTACCTGAGCGTGCCGGTGCTCGCGGTGATGATCAAGTACGAGATTCTGACCAACCTCGTCGGGCGGCCGACCGCTGAATTGCCCGCGTGGGTCACGCAGTGGCATCACTTCGAGCCGGACCTGATCAGCGTCGTCGAGGTGGTTCGCGACGGCATCGTGCACTGGTCCGAGATCCAGATGCAGCCGGACATGGTCGTGCTCGCCGCGCCGGAGATCGCGGGGCTGCCGTATGTCGTGTCGGGGCTGATCGCGGCCGGTGCGCTGGCTGCAGCGCTGTCGACCGCGGACGGGTTGCTGCTGACGATCGCGAATGCGTTGTCGCACGACGTCTATTACTGCATGGTCGCGCCGGATGCGTCGAGCCAGCGGCGCGTGACGATCTCGAAGGTTTTGCTGCTCGGTGTCGCGCTGTTCGCGTCGTATGTCGCGTCGCTCAATACCGGGAAGATCCTGTTTCTGGTCGGGGCGGCGTTTTCGCTCGCGGCGTCGAGTTTCTTTCCGGTGCTCGTGCTTGGGGTGTTCTGGAAACGCACGACGACGCGCGGTGCGATCGCCGGGATGGTGACGGGGCTCGCGGTGTGCGTGTACTACATCGTGTCGACTTATCCGTACTTCACGCAGCTCACCGGATTCGCCGGGCAGACGTGGTTCGGGATCGAGCCGATCAGTTCAGGCGTGTTCGGCGTGCCGGCGGGGTTCGCGGTGGCGATCGCAGTCAGCCTGTTAGATCGGCAGCCGGATGAGTATACGCGGGCGTTGGTGGATTACATTCGGCATCCGTGACGCGAAGGCGCTGGATGGGGGGCATCGTGGCGGGAAAAAGAAAGCCCCTTGATTTCTCAGGGGAATCAAGGGGCTTCCTGCGTTCTGGCGGAGAGAGGGGGATTCGAACCCCCGATAGGCGATTAACCTATACACGCTTTCCAGGCGTGCGACTTAAACCACTCATCCATCTCTCCGGAAGACCGAAAGTATAGCAAACTCTGGCGGCCTCCCGCCACTCTCTTTGGCGAGCCACTGAAATTAACCGGGAAGCCGCCTCCCGCGGCTCGCGCGGCGGCCCTGCGTCGTCCGAATGCAGCCGCCGCGGAAGAGCCGTGCCCTCAACTCACGCCCGCGCCCGCACGCACGGCGTCCCGACTCTGCTATCTTCCCGGGCATCTCACCGCTTTCCCGCCTCTCCATGACCGACCGCATCGTCGCCGCATTCGATTTCGACGGCACCATCACGACCACCGACAGCTTCCGTCATTTCGTCCGCTACGCGGTCGGCACGCCGCGTTTCGCATGGGCCGGGCTGCGCGCGCTGCCGTGGATCGTCGCGATGAAGGCGGGCCTCTTGTCGCGCGGCGATGCGAAGGCGAAGTTCGCTTGGTTCGCGTTCGGGCCGATCCGCGAGGACGCGCTCGACGCGCTCGCGCGCCGCTTCGTCGATGGTTATCTGCCGAACCTCGTGCGTCCGGACATGCTGGAACGGGTGCGCGAGCATCAGGCGCGCGGGCATGAAGTCGTGCTGGTCAGCGCGTCGCCGTCGCTGTATCTGGAGAAGTGGGCGAAGACGGTCGGCATCGGCACGGTGCTCGCGACGCGCCTCGCGTTCGAGCGCGGCGCGTTTGCCGGGCGGCTGAACGGCGAGAACTGCTGGGGCCCGCAGAAGGTCGTGCGCTTGCGCGGCTGGTGGGGAAATCAGCCGCCCGCGAAGCTGTTCGCGTACGGCGACAGCCGCGGCGACAAGGAAATGGCCGAACTCGCGAACCGGGCATGGATCCGCGGGCAGGGACCGATGCCGGCGATCGGCGCTGAAGGACTGACCGACTGACCAGCTAATCGACTGACCGACTGACGGGACCCGCGGGGACCCGCGCGGCGAGCCGCGCCGCCCGCCGTTACGCGTCGGCCCGCTGCGCGCCGCGCGCACCGTGAATCGGACGATACGCGCCCCAGCGATTGGCTCGCCTGAACGTGCCGACATCGTTGAACCGCACGCCGACTTCACGCAGCGCCGCATGCGCGGTGCGCGCGGTCAGCTGCCGGATGTAGAACGGATCGCGCACCACGAAGTGATGGATCGCGTGCGTGCTGCCGAAGTTGAAGCAGAACAGCTGGAACGGCAGCATCCACCACGGGTTGAGCACCTGGGTCTGCTGGATCACGTTGCGCGAATCGATGTCGCCGAAGTAATGCATGTTCGAGCTGACGAAGTTGATGCAGAAGCTGCGCACGAAGTTCGGCCCGAGCCACACGACCGCGAGGAAATCGACGACGCTCATCACGCGCTCGACGACGGCCGGCACGGTCACCGCGTAGCCGAACGCATGCAACGCGAACAGGCCGGCGTGATACACGATGAACGCGTGCCACAGCGCGTAGTACGCGTGACCGACCGGCATGTAGGACGACACCTGCTCGATGCGCAACTGCGCACGCTCGGCCGCATCCTGCACCGGCTGCGCGGCCACGTACTGCTTGACCTTGCGGCGCATCGCATCCGGCCGCAGCACGACGGCGAGCATGCCGTCCGCGATCATCAGCAGCCGCTTCACGCCCCAGCGTTCGCCGTTGGTGATGCCGAATTCCTCGAGATCCGATTCGCCGCCCGATACCTTGTGGTGATGCAGGTGCATGCGCCGGCGCGTCCACGGGTTGATCGTGCCCGGCCGCGTGAGCCAGCACAGCGCCATCATCAGGTGATAGGCCCACGGCGTCTTCTTGAAGTACATCAGGTGGATCAGGTCGTGCTCGAGTTCGTGGATCAGCGACGTGACGAACGCGGCGAGCGGCAACGCGACGTACCACGCGATCGCGCTGCGCGCATACAGCCATGCGATCGCGAGCATCGCGCCCACCGACACGGCCATCACGGTCGCGCCGACGAGGTTCTGGTTGTCGAGCAGCGGAAAGCGCGCGCGGATCGCGTCGCTCGCGGCGTTGACCTCGCGGCGGACATACGCGACCTTGTCGGCGTCGTGGCGAAAGACGGTTCGTGCGGGTTGGCTCATCGACCGGAATCCGTGCGGAAAGAGTGGGGCGCAATGCCGATGTGACAAGCATAGGCGCGCCCCGGAGCGCATGCGAGGGCCGCCGGTGCCAATGATGGTGTCATTTCGGGTCACGGTGGCCGGTGCGCGGGCGTGCGATGCCGCATCGGGCGGCTAGAATGCCGCTGCGGTGTCATTGCGGGCCAGCAGCGCTACAATCCGCCGAAACCGCTCCGGAGTCCGCCGCATGGCCCTGTCCGCCCCGGATGCCGCGCGCCAGCTGAACAAGGCGACGGTATCGTCCGCGTATGCGCTGTTCATGCTGATGCTCGCCGAGGAGCGCGGCATCGATGGCGGCCGGATTCTCGCCGGCTCGGGCGTCGAGCGCGAGCGGCTCGCGCAGCCCGACGCGCGCATCACGCCGCTGCAGCAGGCGGCGATCGTGTTCAACCTGCTCGAGGCGACGGGCGATCCGTCGATCGCGATCGAGATCGGCCTGCGCAGCAGCCTCACGAAATCCGGGCTGATCGGCTTCGGGCTGATGAGTTGCGCAACGCTCGGCGAGGCGATCGCGCTCGGCATCCGCTACCTGCCGACGCGCGTGCCGTTCTTTTCGGTACGGCTCGCTGAGCTCGACGGGATAGTCGACATCGACGTGCTCGAGGCGTTTCCGCTCGGCCGGTTGCGCCAGTTCGCGGTGGAGAACTTCCTGGTCGAGACGGCGATCCTGTTCAACTCGCTGCTCGATCCCGCGCCGGGGCGCACGCTGCAGTCGCGCGCCGAGCTGCATTTCGAATGGCCCGAACCGCCGTGGTTCGAGCGCTATCGCGCGCGGCTGCCGCGCTGTCATTTCGACGCGAGCGCGAACCGCATCCGCTGCGACGCCGCGCTGCTCGACGAGCCGATCGGCACCGCGAACGCGCAGACCGCGCAGATGATCGTCCAGCAATGCGAGGCCGAACTCGCGCGGCTCGGCTATGCGGAAAGCATCGTCGAGCGCGTGCGCAACCTGCTGATCTGCGGCGACACCGGATATCCGTCGGTGGACGAGGTCGCGCGCGAACTGCATGTGTCGGCGCGCACGCTCAAACGCAAGCTCGCGGAATTCGGTGCGACCTATTCGGCGCTGCTCGACGAGATCCGGCTGCGCGATGCGCTCCGGTTGCTCGAGGGCACGCGCCTGCCGGTCGACGAGATCGCGGCGCGGATCGGCTATACCGACCGCGCGAATTTCACGCGTGCGTTCAAGCGCTGGACCGGCGTCGCGCCGAGCGAGCGGCGCTGACTGCGCGCCGGGCGGCGCGGGCCGGTGCCGGTCGTGCGCCCGGCGTCGATGAAGCGATCATGGGATCCATCGGTCGATGGACCCGTCAGACGATCGCCACCCAATTCGCCCCGCGGCCGCCCGGCACGCGGGCGTGCAACGCCAGCGTGCCGTCGTCCGGCGCGATCGCGTACACCGACACGTATTCCGACTGCTCGCCGCACGCGACGAGCCAGCGTCCCGACGGATCGATCGCGAAGCCGCGCGGCTGCGTTTCGGTGGCCGTCGCGTGTATGGGTTCGAAGGCGCCGTCCGCATCGCGGCGATAGCAGAGCAACTGGCTCGACGTGCGTTCGCTCACATACGCGAAGCGCTCGTCGGGCGTCAGGTGGAGATCGGCAGCCCACACGGCGGCCCCGGTCGGCGCGGGCGGGCGCGCATGGCCTTGCGCGAGGCCGGCGACGGCCGGGTGGCGCGCGCTGACCCGTGCGTCGCCGAGGCGGCCGCTGTCGGCGTCGCGCGCGAAGGTCGCGAGCGTGGCCTGGAATTCGCCGACCGCGACCAGCATCCGGCCGTCGCGCGCGAAGCGCAGGTGGCGCGGCCCGAAGCCGCCCGGCACGCGCGTTTCGCCGTGCTCGACCGCACGCAGGCCGCCGGCATCCTCGATCAGCGCGAACGTGAAGATCCGGTCCGAGCCGAGCGAGCTCACGTACGCGAAGCGGTTGTCCGGCGACACGACGACCGCATGTGCGTTCGCGATGCCGTGCGCGACCTGCAGCGCTGCGCCGTCGCCGTCGCGCACGCGCGCGGCGTCGTAGAGGCTCAACGAATGGCCGCCGTACGACGCGCCGAGCAGCCAGCGGCCGCTGCGGTCGAGCGACAGGTAGGCGAGGCTCGCGTCGATCGCGGTCGCGCCGATGCGGGCGAGCGCGCCGGTGGCTGCGGCGACGCGGAATGCGACGATCGTCGGCTGCTCGCCGCGCGTCGCGACGTACAGCCGCGCGCGATCGGGTTGCACGGCGACCGGCATCGCGACGTCGCCGGCCGGGTAGCGGGCGAGCGGCGCGAGCGTGCCGTCGGACGTGAGCGAGAACGTGGCGAGGTCGCCGTCGACGGCATTCGGGACGACGACGGTCAGGCGGTCAGTGTTCGGCATGGCGGAGCATTGCGGTGTGCGTGAAGGACTCGCCGGTCGGCAGGCCGCGCGGCGGATCGCTGCGCGGCGCGTGCGCGCGAACGGCGCGGCGACCGTGGCGACTAGGAACGCGATCGCGAGCGCATCCCGGCCGCCCGCGATCGAACCCGTATGTTGCTTCAGATAGCCGAAGGCCGTCGGCAGCGGTCGATATCGTCCGCGATGAACATGATCGACACGAGCGGCAGCACGTGCCATTTCACTTTCGAGGTGGCGGATGCGAGCGGGGCGCGGCCGGGCAGGGCGGGCGAGGTCAAGGGAGTCTCCGGGCGGGCGGCGAACGGGGCAGCGGCCCGCGTTCGCGTCGGGTGGGGATCTAAGTAGTATGTTGTCGTATGACATGGTACGCTTGAGATCCTGATATGACGTCACGGGTTTACCCGGAGCGTATTCAAAAATCGGGAAATGTCGGGACGTTGTCGCCGTGCGCGATCACGTCTGATGACGGATGACGTGGGTTGGCAGGCATGCCGCTCGGTGCTGCTCTGCGGCGGACTTCGCTCCGGCAACCTGCCGGCCTCGTACGCGGCCCGCTATGCCATCGACACGACGCTGTTCAGCAGCATCTTCACGAGCACGGCCTGCCGCGTCGCGCCCGTCTTCGCGAAGATTCCGCGCAGATGCGCACGGGCGGTGTTCTTCGTGATGCCGGTCGCGGCGGCCGCTTCGTCGAGCGTCAGGCCGTCGACGAGCAGCAGCGCGATCTCGGTTTCCATCGGCGTGAGGCGGAACAGCCGGTGCAGCATGTCGCGCGAGGTCTGCGGCGACGACGCCGGATCGCGGACGAACACCGCGACGGCCGGCCGGTGCTGGCGGTCCTCCGCGCCGTGAAAGGGCGCGAGCGGGCGCAGCAGCACGTTCAACGGCATCGCGCCGCCGGGGCGCGACAGCGTGGTGGCCTCGATGCGGCCGAGCGCACCCGCGCGGAAATGCTCGAGCGCGGCCTGCAGCGCCTTCTGCAGCCGGCGCTCGTCGAGCGGGCACGATGCATGGAGCCGCTCCTGGCGCAGGCACAGGCCGTCCTGCTGCTCGAACAGCCGCTCGGCGATGCGGTTGTGCTTGATCACGCGACCGTCCTCGTCGAGGATCGCGGTGCCGACGTCGAGCCGGTCGACCGTGCCCGCGTACAGCGCGCGTTCGGCGTCGAGCACGTCGAGCGCCGCGTGCAGCTCGACCGCGCGCTGCAGGTGCGGCAGCAGCGTCGCGACCTGCGCGCGTTCGGCCGCGTCGAAGTCGCGCGCATGATGCGGGCGGCTCACGAAGAACGCGCACTCGACGCCGCGCTCGCCGCGCAGATTCGCGCCGAGGATGAAGCGCAGGTCGAGCGGCTGTAGGTATTGCCGGTAGAAATCGTGCGCGCACCAGCGCGTCGCGCCGAACAGCGTGTCGGCCGTGAACACCTGGCCGGGCGGGTGGTCGAGAAACGGGCACAGCGCGTAGAACTCTTCGCTGTACGATGGTTCGCCGGGCAGCAGCGGGCCGTGGGTCGATGCGTTGATGATGAGCCCGCGCCGCGTGCCGCGCGGGCTGCGCAGCACGAGCGTCGTGAAGCTCGCGTCGAGCCGCACGCGCATCGCTTCGAGAAAGCCCGCCCAAGGCGTCGTCTCGGACGGGCCCTGATAGACGAGCCCGAGCCACGCGCTGAGTTCGCGGGCCGTCCATGCCGCGTCGTCGAAGCTGTCGTGTGCGGCCGTGTCGCCGGGCGCCAGCGCGATCCGCATGCTCGTGTTCTCCTGGGTCGGGGTGAATGCTCCCGAGCCAGCATACCGACAGGCCAGCCGCCCGCGTCATCCGAACGGAGTAGACGACGCGGGCCGTGCCGGAGCGACGCAGCGTGCGCAGCCCCCGGCGCCGCTTACGCGGTGCGTTCGCGCAGCAGGTACGCGACGATGCGTTCCGCCGCGGCCTCCGGCGACTCGGCCACCGTATCGATGCGCAGTTCCGGCTGCGCCGGCGGCTCGTACGGCGAGTCGATTCCCGTGAAGTGCTTCAGTTCGCCCTTGCGCGCCTTCTTGTACAGCCCCTTCGGATCGCGTTCCTCGGCGACCGCGAGCGGCGTGTCGACGAACACTTCGACGAACTCGTCGGGACGAACCAGCGCGCGCGCCATGTCGCGTTCCGCGCGGAACGGCGAGATGAACGACACGAGCGTGATGAGCCCGGCATCGAGCATCAGCCGCGCGACTTCGGCCACGCGCCGGATGTTCTCCACGCGATCGGCCTCGGTGAAGCCGAGATCGCGGTTCAGGCCGTGCCGCACGTTGTCGCCGTCGAGCAGGTACGTGTGCTTGCCGAGCGCATGCAGGCGCCGCTCGACGAGGTTCGCGATCGTCGACTTGCCCGCGCCCGACAGCCCGGTCAGCCATACGATGCGCGGCGTCTGCGCCTTCTGCACCGCGCGCGCGTCGCGGTCGACATCGACGGCCTGCCAGTGCACGTTGTGCGCGCGGCGCAGCGCGAAGTGCAGCATCCCGGCGCCGACCGTGTCGTTGGTGAAGCGGTCGATCACGATGAAGCCGCCGGTGTGGCGATTCAGGTCGTACGGATCGAACGCGACGGGCCGGTCGAAGCTCAGGTTGCACACGCCGATCTCGTTCAGCGCGAGCGTGCGCGCGGCGAGATGCTCGCGCGTGTTCACGTCGATCTTGTACTTCGGCGTCGCGCAGGTCGCGCCGACCGTCTGCGTGCCGAGCTTCACGAGATACGGCCGGCCCGGCAGCAGCGGTTCGTCGTGCATCCACACGAGCGTCGCCTCGAACTGGTCGGCGACTTCCGGCGGCGCGTCGGCACGCGCGATCATGTCGCCGCGGCTCACGTCGATCTCGTCGGCGAGCGTGAGCGTCACCGCTTCGCCGGCGCGCGCGACATCGGCTTCGCCGGCCGGCGTGATCACCGACGCAACGCGGCTCTCCTTGCCGGACGGCAGCACGCGCACGCGTTCGCCGACGCGCACTTCGCCCGACGCGATGCTGCCGGCATAACCGCGGAAGTTCAGGTGCGGACGGTTGACCCATTGCACGGGCAGCCGGAACGGCTCGTCGCGCGTCACGCGCTCGACGAGCGGCAGCGTGTCGAGATGCCGCATCAGCGGGGGGCCCGCGTACCATGGCATCCGCTCGCTCGATGCGATCACGTTGTCGCCGCGCAGCGCGGACATCGGAATGCTGACGATTTCGTCGAGGCCGAGTTCGGCCGCGAACGCGCGGTAGTCGGCATCGATACGCTCGAACACGGCGCGGTCGTAGTCGACCAGGTCCATCTTGTTGATTGCGAGCACGACGCGCTTGATGCCGATCAGCGCGACGAGATGGCTGTGGCGGCGCGTTTGCGTGAGCACGCCCTTGCGCGCGTCGATCAGGATCACCGCGAGATCGGCGGTCGACGCGCCGGTGATCATGTTGCGCGTGTACTGCTCGTGGCCGGGCGTATCGGCGACGATGAACTTGCGTCGCGCGGTCGCGAAGAAGCGGTACGCGACGTCGATCGTGATGCCCTGTTCGCGCTCGGCCGACAGGCCGTCGACGAGCAGCGCGAAATCGAGTTCGCCGCCTTGCGTGCCGACCTTCTTCGAATCGGCTTCGAGCTGGGTCAACTGATCGTCGAACAGCAGGTTCGATTCGTAGAGCAGACGGCCGATCAGCGTGCTCTTGCCGTCGTCGACGCTGCCGCACGTGATGAAGCGCAGCAGGTCCTTCGGTTGCGCATCGTCGGAGTGCATGTCGGGCGTCGTGTGCGCAAGTGCCTCGGGGGCGGTGAGTACGTGTGCCATCAGAAATATCCCTCCTGTTTCTTCTTTTCCATCGAACCGGCCGAATCGCTGTCGATCAGTCGTCCCTGGCGCTCGGACGTGCGCGTGTCGCGCATTTCCTGCAGGATGTCGTCGAGCGAGCTCGCGTCGCTGTCGATCGCGCCCGTCAGCGGATAGCAGCCGAGCGTGCGAAAGCGCACCTTGCGCGTCTGCGGCACTTCGCCGTCGCGCAGCGGCAGGCGTTCGTCGTCGACCATGATCAGCGCGCCGTCGCGCTCGACCACCGGCCGCTCCTTCGCGTAGTAGAGCGGAACGATCGGAATGTCGTGCAGCCGGATGTATTGCCAGATGTCGAGCTCGGTCCAGTTGGAAATCGGGAACACGCGCAGGCTTTCGCCGCGGCGCTTGCGCGCGTTGTACAGCGACCAGAGTTCGGGACGCTGGCGCTTCGGATCCCAGCGGTGCTGCTCCGAGCGCAGCGACACGATGCGCTCCTTCGCGCGCGATTTCTCCTCGTCGCGGCGCGCGCCGCCGAACGCGGCGTCGAAACCGTAGTGGTCGAGCGCCTGCTTGAGTCCCTGCGTTTTCCACACGTCGGTGTGCACGGCCGAGCCGTGCGTGAACGGATTGATGTCGTTCGCGACGCCGTCGGGATTCACGTGCACGCGCAGGTCGAGGCCGAGGCGCGCGGCCGTCTCGTCGCGAAACGCGATCATCTCGCGGAACTTCCACGTCGTATCGACGTGCAGCAGCGGAAAGGGCGGCTTCGCCGGGTAGAAGGCCTTCATCGCGAGATGCAGCATGACCGAGCTGTCCTTGCCGATCGAATAGAGCATCACTGGGTTTTCGCTTTCCGCGACCACCTCGCGCATGATGTGGATGCTTTCGGCCTCCAGTCGCTCCAAGTGGGTCAACATCGTTCGTCTCCTTGTTGCATGCCGGCGCCGCGCGACATGTGCGGCGTTTCGTGCATGACGCCAACGGTATCGAGCGAGGGCGGTGCCGTTCTTCGTCCGGGTGGACTAACACGCGGCGCGGCGGGCAGCGGATCTTTCCTTAGTCCACCCGGACGAAGTGGCGCGCGAGGCGCTCGCTTAAGGTGAGCGCTCGACCATCGGCGGAGACGACACATGACGGACGACACACGCGCCACGCAATTGCTTTCGGGCCAGACCTGGGCCGATTTCTGCGACACCCTGAAACGCAGCGGCGAGCAGATCCTGCGCGCCGAGGCGCCGGACGATCCGCTCACGCGCGCGGAAGGATTCCGCTACCTGAGCCGGCTGATGCGCATCGCGCTCGAAATGCACGTCGAGTTCGCGGACGGCGCGTGGCCCGGCTTCTTCTCGCCGTCGCACGAGACCGCGAAGATCGGCGCCGACAATCCCGACAACCTGTACCAGTACGCGCGCCTCGACGGCCGCTGCGAATATCGTGTGACGGGGCGGCGCGGCACGGTCGCATACCTGAGCTTCGGCACGCAGAAGGGCGGTTACGAGACGGACGGCAAGATGCTGCAGACCGGGTTTCTCGACGCGAAGCAGCTCGAGCTCGCGCCGGACGGCAGCTTCGAGATCGTGCTGAGCGAAACGCCGCGCGCGGGCAACTGGGTGCGCATGGAGCCGGGTACGAACGCGCTGCTGGTGCGTCAGACTTTCCTCGACCGGCGCGCGGAGACGCCCGCGCAATTGAAGATCGAACGCATCGGCGCGCACGATCGCCCGGCGCCGCTCGATCCGCTCGTGCTGCAGGGCGGCCTCACGCGCGCCGCGCAGTTCGTCGAGCAGACGGCGAAGCTGTTCGCCGACTGGGCCGCGAGCTACGGCTCGCACGTAAACGCGCTGCCGCCTGCGGACCAGGCGCTGTGCCAGTCGGTCGGTGGCGATCCGAACATCTACTACTACCACTCGTGCTGGTCGCTCGCCGACGACGAGGCGCTGGTGATCGACGTCGACACCGTGCCCGACTGCGATTTCTGGAACGTGCAGCTCAACAATTACTGGATGGAGTCGCTCGACTATCGGCACTTCGACATCTGCGTGAACAAGCACAGCGCGCGGCTGAATGCGGATGGCGGCGTGACGGTGGTGGTCGCCGCGTCGCGGCCGGGTGGCGCGAACTGGCTCGATACGGCCGGGCATCGCACCGGCACGATCTGCTGGCGCTGGGTCGGCGCCGCGCAGCCGGTGCATCCGCGCACGCGCGTCGTCAAGCTCGCCGCGCTGAAGGAGGCCGCATGAACGCGCCGCTCGACCCGATCCGCACCCAGCTCGACGCCGACGCGCTGATCGCCGAGGCCGTGTCGCGCACGGGCGGCCTCACCGTGTTCGGCGACGGCCCGTATCGCGAGGCGCTCGACGTGATGTGCGCATCGCTGATCGACGAAGCGAAGCTGTCGGCGCGCGGTGTGGCGATGATGCGCGAGAAACTCGTCGGCCAGCTCGTGAACCGGCTCGTTATCGAGGATTACTTCGGCCGTCATCCGGAGATCGCCGACATCGAGATCGACGATCCGCTCGTGATCGTCGGGCTGCCGCGCACCGGCACGACGCTGCTGCAGCGGCTGCTCGCGGTCGATCCGCGCTTTTATTCGGCCGCGTGGTGGGAAACGCGCTATCCGGCGCCGCTCGCCGGGGAGACGCTCGACGCGCCGAGCGTGCGCATCGCGCGCGCGCAGGCCGAGGTCGCGACGATGATCGACTGCATTCCGCAGATCCTCGCGATCCATCCGCTCGACGCGATGCTTGCCGACGAGGAGTTCATGCTGATGGAGCATTCGTTCGTGTGCGCGATGGATTCGTACGCGAACGTGCCGGGCTATACGGCGTGGCTCGCGAAGCAGGACCTGACGCCGGTCTATACGCACCTGAAGCGGATGCTGCAGTTCCTGCAGTGGCAGAAGGCGCAACGCGGCGTCGCAGCGGCCGCGCGCTGGCTGCTGAAGACGCCGCAGCATCTGCATGCGCTCGACGTGCTGTGCCGCGTGTTTCCGCGGGCACAGGTCGTGCTCACGCATCGCGACCCGGCGCAGACGATTCCGTCGATGGCGAGCATGGCGCACACGCTGTGGCAGATGTATGCGGACGACCCTGATCCGCGCACGGTCGGCGCGCAGTGGAACGCCGGCATGGCGCGCGCGATCGGCGCGGCGATGACGGCGCGCGACGCGCTGCCGGCCGAGCGCTTTCTCGACGTGCGTTTCGAGGACACGGTGTCGGATCCGCTCGGCGTGGCCGAAGCCGTGTACCGCTTCGCGGGCATGTCGCTCGATGCGCCGCAGCGCGCGGCGATGACGGCCTGGATGGCGCGCAACGGCCGCGACAAGCGCGCCGCGCACGATTACTCGATCGCGCGCTTCGGCTTCACCGATGCGCAACTGGAGCACGACTTCGCCGCGTATCGCGCGCGGCACCTGCGGGCGGCCGGCTGACGGCGCGCCCGCGAGACGAACGACAACCAGGAGACAACCCATGTTGCTGAAGGACAAGATCGTCGTGATTTCAGGGATCGGACCGGGGCTCGGTGTGAAGCTCGCCGTCGAGGCGGCACGCGAGGGCGCGCGCGGCGTGGTCGTCGCGGCACGCACGATGGACAAGCTCGACGACGCGGAAGCACGGATCCGCGCACTCGGCGTCGCGTGCGACGTGCTGAAGGTGCGCACCGACATCGCGGAGCGCGCGCAGTGCCGGCGGCTCGCGACGCAGGCGGTCGAGCGCTTCGGCCGGATCGACGCGCTCGTGAACAGCGCGTTCGCGCACGGCACGTTCCCGGAGCCGGTCGAGGAAGCCGATCTCGACGGCTGGCGCGCGGTGTTCGACACCAACGTGTTCGGCACGATGACGCTCACGCAGGAAATCGTGCCGCACATGAAGCGGCAGAAGCGCGGCGCGATCGTGATGATCAACACGCAGGCGACCCGCAAGCCGTTTGCAGGGGAAGCGGGCTACGCTGTATCGAAGGGCGCGCTCGCGGTTGCGGCAAAATACCTGGCGCGCGAGCTTGGCGTGCACGGGATCCGCGCGAACAGCATCCACATGGGCTGGATGTGGGGCGTGCCGACGCAGACGTATTTCCGGCAGGCGGCCGCCGAGTACGGCACGACGGAGGAGGCGATCATCGCGCCGATCGCGTCGAACATCGCGCTCGCGAAGCTGCCGACCGATGACGACTGCGCGCGCGCCGCGCTGTTCCTCGCGTCGGATTACGCGAACGCGGTGACCGGCGCGACGCTCGACGCGAACGGCGGCGATTTCATGCCCTGAGAACGGAGCAACGGATCATGCAGGAACGACAACAGGAACAGGGGCGCCACTTCTTCGCGTTCAACGGCGACGCGGACGGCCTGTGCGCGCTGCAGCAGCTGCGGCTCGCGGAGGGCGAACGCGGCACGCTCGTGACCGGCGTGAAGCGCGACATCAGGCTGCTCGAGCGCATCGACGCGCGGGCCGGCGACCGCGTGACCGTGCTCGACGTGTCGCACGACCAGAACCGCGACGCATGCGCGCGGCTGCTGCGCGACGGCGCCGCGGTTCGCTACTTCGACCATCACTTCGCGGGCGAGCTGCCCGGCGATCCGCGTTTCGACGCGTATATCGACACGGCCGCCGACGTCTGCACGAGCGCGCTCGTGAACCGCCGTCTCGGCGGCCGGCATGTGCGCTGGGCGATCGTCGCGGCGTTCGGCGACGAACTGCCGGCGCTCGGCGACGCGCTCGCGCGCGCATACGGGATCGACGCAGCCGAACGCGGCACGCTGGCCGAACTCGGCCTCTACCTGAACTACAACGCCTACGGCGAATGCGTCGGCGACCTGCATTTCGATCCGGCGGTGCTGGCCGACGCGATGCTGCCATGCGTCGATCCGCTCGACTTCGTGCGCGACACGCCGGTGTTCGCCGCGTTGCGCGACGGCTATCGCGACGACATGGCGCTCGCGGGCGCACTCGCGCCGTTGCGCGACGTGCCGGGCGCGACGCTGATCAGGATGCCGGATCATCCGTGGGCGCGGCGCGCGACGGGGATGCTCGCGAACGAGCGGATGCGCAATGCGCCGCATGCGGCGCTCGCGGTGCTGTCGCCGCGCGCGCAGGGCGGGTTCGTGGTCAGCGTGCGCGTGCCGGACGGCCGGGCGCTCGGCGCGGACGAATTCTGCCGCGGCTTCCCGACCGGCGGCGGGCGCAAGCGCGCGGGCGGCATCAACCATCTGCCGGAAACCGAATTCGACGCGTTCGCCGCGCGCTTCGAAGCGGCGTTCCGTCTCGACTGACCCGAGGGCCTGCGACACGCGCGCCGTGCAACGATGCCACGGCGCGCGCATCGTGCGACGTGTCGCTGTTCAGCCGGTCGCGTTCGCAAGCACGGCCGGCACGTTGTGGCCGTAGCAGCGTTCCTCGACGCGCTCGGCGATGCGCCAGCCCTGCGCGGTGCGCACGAACCGGTCGACGTACCACAGCCCGAGAAACATCACCTGCGTGCCGCCGTCCGGCAGCGCGACTTCCATCGGATTGAAACAGATCGTGCGGCCGCGCGCGGTGTCGCCGTCGAGCGTGATCGACAGGTTGCCGACCATGTGCTGGTACTGCGGGAACTGCGGCAGCACGGTGCGCAGCCACGCCTTGACGTCCGGATACGTGCCGGCGATGCCGCCCATCGCGCGATAGTCGATCGTCGCGTCGCGCATGAACACGGTATCGAGCGCGTCGAAGTCGCGCGCATCGATCGCGCTCGAGTACGCGACGATCAGATCGCGGATGTCGTGATGATCGGAGAGGGTCTGCAGGTCGGGCATCGGTTGCGCTCCGTCATGCGCTTTTGCACCGGCGGGCCGCATGCAGCGCTTCCGCGCGCTGCTTCACGTCGCGCGCGCACTGGTCGAACCCCTGTTTCACCCAGCCGCCGTGCTCGCGCATGATCGTTTCCGCGTTGAGGCCGAGGAACTGGTCCGTCGTGAAGTAGCGGCAGCGTTCGGCGCCGTCGGCTTCGACGTACTGGTCGCGGCGCGCGGCGTCCTTGTTGTCGTCGGTCGGGCGCTGCTCCCACGACAGCAGGCGCTCGGGCTCGTATGCGACGAGGATTTCGTTGACGGGAATCACCGTCTCCGTGCCGGGAATGCGCACCTGCATGTGCACGAAGTCGCCGATCCGGCCGGTCGTCTCGAGGCCGACGCAGAACGTGTTCCATTCGCCGTAGCGCGGGAAGTCGGTCAGCACTTCCCAGACGACGGCAGCGGGGGCGTCGATCGCGACGGTGATCGAGGTGACGAGATTGGCTGGTTTGGTCATGGCGGGTATCGAATGTGAGTGAGGGAGCGGAGGGGGCCGCGGCTGCGCCCGCACGGGCGGGTACGCGCCGCGACAGCCGGAACGGGTCGCGCCGGCGCCGGCGGGCATGGCGGACGCGCCGCGCAATGCATGGGGCTGAGCGGCGGCCGGCGCGCGTCGCACATCGCGGCGAACCCCACATCGAGCGTAGGCCGGTGCGTGCGGCGAAGAATCGTCGGAACGGACTAAGGCGTTTCACCGGGCCGGCGATCCGGTGTCGGCGTCGGTACGCGACGCACGCGCGCGGTACGCCGTGCGGTTCGAACGTCGACATCGCGCGAACCTGCCGCGACAATACCGGTCACTCTTCAGTTTCCTGCTCGAGGTGCCCGTGCCAGCGAAGTCGACCATTGCTCCTGCCATCGTGTGGTTCCGCGACGATCTGCGCGTGACCGACCAGCCCGCGCTGACGCGCGCGGTTGCGTCGGGCCGGCCGCTCGTATGCGTGTACGTCGACGACACGGGCGAAGGCGCGGGGCGCGCGCTCGGTGGGGCGGCGCGCTGGTGGCTGCATGGGTCGCTCGCCGGACTCGATGCGGCGCTCGCGCGTCATGGCGGACGCCTGCTGCTGTTGCGCGGCGATGCGCCGCGCGAGATCGAACGCGTCGCGCAGGACACGGGCGCGGCAGCGGTGTACTGGAACCGCCGCTATGCGCAGCCGCAGCGCGATGCCGATGCGGCGTTGAAGGCGTCGCTGAAGGCGCGCGGCGTCGAGGTCGAGAGCAGCAACGGCAGCCTGCTGAACGAACCGTGGGACGTGCTGACGGGCGCCGGCACGCCGTTCCAGGTGTTCACCGCGTACTGGCGCGCGGTGCGGCGCGATCGCACGGTGGCGGCGCCGCTGCCGGAGCCTGAGCGGATCGCGTTTCATCCGTGGCCGGCCGGCGTGCGCGAACGCGCGCTGCCGCTCGACGCGCTCGGGTTGCGTCCGCACGCGCCGGACTGGGCGGGCGGCCTGCGCGACGCGTGGCCGGCACCCGACGAAGCCGGCGCACAGGCGCGGCTCGATACGTTTTCCGTCGAGTCGCTGACCGGCTATGCCGATACGCGCGACCGGCCCGACCGGTCGGCGACGAGCCGGCTATCGCCGTGCCTGCGCTTCGGCAACCTGTCGCCGCGACAGGTGTGGCATGCGGTGCAGGGTGCGGCACAGGCGGGCGGTGCGGCCTGCGCGGCCGGCGCCGAGAAGTTCCTGAGCGAACTCGGCTGGCGCGAATTCAGCCATGTGCTGCTGTATTACTTTCCGGCGCTCGCGACCGACAACTTCCGGGCGCAGTTCGACGCGATGCCGTGGCGCGACGATCCTGCCGCGCTGCGCGCGTGGCAGCGCGGGCTGACCGGTTACCCGCTCGTCGATGCGGGGATGCGCGAGCTGTGGACGACCGGCTGGATGCACAACCGCGTGCGGATGGTCGTCGCATCGTTTCTCGTCAAGCATCTGCTGATCGACTGGCGGGCCGGCGAGCGCTGGTTCCACGACACGCTCGTCGACGCGGATGCCGCGAACAACCCGGCGAACTGGCAATGGGTGGCCGGCTGCGGCGCCGACGCCGCGCCGTATTTCCGCATCTTCAATCCGGTGACGCAGGGCCGGAAGTTCGACCCGCAAGGGGCGTACGTGCGCCGCTGGGTGCCGGAACTCGCGGGCCTCGACGCGGTGACGATCCACGCGCCGTGGGAGGCATCCCCGATGGAGCTTGCGGAGGCCGGCGTGCGGCTCGACGTCGACTATCCGGCGCCGATCGTCGATCACGACGGCGCGCGCCGTCGCGCGCTCGATGCGCTGGCCTCGTTGCCGAAGCGTCGCCAGGCGTGACCGGCCGCGCTGCGCGCGGCACGGTTCGCCGCGTCAGTCGCAGAACGCCGCGTGCTCGAGCAGCGCGAGCGCGACGCCCGAATCGAAGTAGGCCGCGCCGCACCACGCGACGAACGCGAGCGCGCCGGCGGCCAGCGCCGCACGCATCACGCCCATGCGGCTTTGCCCGGCACCGGCCGCGCGATGCGCGCGTCGTCGATCGGCAGGTGCAGCAGCGCAGCCAGCACGCCGAGCGCGATCGAGCCGATCCACAGCGGCAGGTACGAATGCGTCGCGTCGTACACGAGCGCGCCGAGCCAGACGCCGAAGAAACTGCCGAGCTGGTGCCCGAAGAACACGAAGCCGAACAGCGTCGCGATGTAACGCACGCCGAACACCTGCGAGATCACGCCGTTGGTCAGCGGCACCGTGCCGAGCCACGTGAAGCCCATCACGGCCGCGAACACGTAGACGCTCGCGGGCGACAACGGCGCTGCAACGAACGCGGCCATTGCCAGCGCGCGGACGAGGTACAGCACGGACAGCACGTACTTGCGCCGCAGCAGGCCGCCGAGATGGCCGCATGCGTAGGTGCCTGCCACGTTGGTCAGCGCGATCAGCGCGAGCGCGACGCTGGCGTGGCGCGCCGGCAGGCCGTGATCGAGCAGGTAGGCGGGCAGGTGGGTCGCGATGAACGCGAGCTGGAACCCGCACGCGAAGAATCCCGCGTTCAGCAGCCAGAAGCCGCGATGCGCGAACGCTTCGCGCACCGCCGCGCCGATCGACTGGTCGGGGCCGTCCGCGCGGCTCGCGGCCTGCGCGGGCCGGTCGCGCACCAGCGCGGCGAGCGGCGCGAGCAGCGCGGAGACGAGGGCGAGCGCGACGAAGGCATGCTGCCAGCCGATGCCGCCGATCAGCACCTGCGCGACCGGCACCATGCAGAACTGGCCGAGCCCGCCGATCGCGCCGGCGACGCCGAGCGCCCAGCCGCGCCGGTCGGGCGGAAACAGGCGGCTCAGCGCGCCGTAGATCGACGCGAAGGCCGACCCCGACAGCGCGACGCCGATCACGAACCCCGCGCCGGCCGTGAACACGCCGGCCGATGCGGCGAACGCCATCGTGACGAGCCCGGCCGCGTACAGCAGCATGCCGGCGACGATCACGCGCACCGACCCGAAGCGGTCGGCGATCATGCCGGTGAACGGTTGCGCGATGCCCCAGATCAGGTTCTGCAGCGCGAGCGCGAGTCCGAACGCTTCGCGCGACCAGCCGTGGTCGAGCGTGACGGGGGCGAGGAACAGTCCCTGCACGTGGCGGATGCCGAGCGCGGCGCCCATGATCAGGCCGCCCGCGAGCACCGGCAGCCAGCGGCGCCGGGCGTCTTGTTCGATCGGGGTCATGCGTGTCTCCGGATGGATGCGTGTGGCGCGGCGGCCGCGTTCGATCCGATTAGACGATCCGGTGCCGGGGCGCTCAAGCGATCATTCGGTCGCGTTCGCATGCGTGCGGGGAATGCGATGCGGCGCGGACGCGATGTCGGCGACGCGGGCTGTATGCGCCGGATGCGTGAAGCCGCTGCGCCGCATGCAGCCGGCGTGACAGGCGGCCGATGCAACGGAGCGGGGCGTCGGTGCAGCGCCCGTGGCGGCGTTCATGTACGTGCGAAGGCCACGCCGGCGCCGCCTCGATGCGGGATTTCGCTCGCGGCTCGCGGCTACCGCTGCGCCACGTCGTACGCCCGCATCGCGGCGTCGCACTCGGCCGCTTCCGCGAGGATCCAGTCGCGCACGTCGGCGACTTCGCGGCGCGGTGCCGGATCGTGCCGGAACAGCCAGTAGCCGTACGCATCCGACAACGCCTGCGAGTGCGGGCCGAGCACCGCGAGCCGGCCGTCGGCGAGCATCGGCGCGACGAGCGCGAGCCTGCCGAGCGCGACGCCCTGGCCGGCGATCGCGGCGTGGATGACCTGGTCGTACTGGTTGAAGCGCAGCACGCCCTTCGGGCGCGCGTCGCCGAGCCCGGCCGCGTGCAGGTGCGCACGCCACTGCAGTCGGGTTTGCGGCGGCCCGTCGAATTCGAGCAGCACGTGCTCGGCGATCGCCGCCGCGTCGGTGACGGGCCGGGCGGCCAGCGCGGGGTGCGCGACCGGCACGACGATCTCGTCGAACAGGTGCAGCGCGCCGGCCGGCGCGCGCTCGCGCGGGCAGTAGCGGATTCCGAGGTCGATGCCTTCCGCGCGCAAATCGAGTACCTTGTCATTCGCGGCCACGCGCAAGTCGATGTCGGGCAGGCGCGCCTGCAGGCGCCCGAGTCTGGGCAGCAGCCACAGCGCGGTGACGCCGATGCTCGCGGTGATCGTGACGGGTTGCCGCTCGCGTGCGGCGGCGAGCGATGCGACGGTGTCCTGCAGGCTGAGCAGCGCCGCATCGGCGGCGCGGAACAGCCGCTCGCCTTCCGGCGTGAACGCGATCTTGCGATAGCCGCGCTGCAGCAGCGCGACGCCGAGATGCGCCTCGAGCGCGTGCACCTGGCGGCTGACCGCCGACTGCGTGACGCACAGGTCCTGCGCGGCGAGCGTGATGCTCATGCGGCGGCCGACGGCGACGAAGCCGCGCACGAGGTCCAGCGACGGGAGACGGACGAGCGGCGTTGACATGCGTAGGGCTCATGCGAACGGAGCAGCAAGATTGGTTGAGAACGTCCGGCGCGTCAAGTTCAATGGAGGCTGGCCGATCGGGCGGGCGCCGGGCAGGCGGTGCCGCACAGGAGACACGATGACGATTTCGAACGAAGCAGGCGGGGCCGCGTGCGCGGCGGATCAGGCAGCGGGGCGCCCGGCGGGTGCGTTGCCGCCGGAGGTCGTGACGCTGACCGCGGCCGACGGTTACGTGCTGCGCGGCTACGTGTGGCGGCATCGCGGCAGCACCGTGCGGCCCGTGACGGTCGTCAATTGCGCGACGTCGGTGCGCTGCGACTACTACTTCCGTTTCGCGGCCTGGCTGTTCGCGCGGGGGCGCGACGTGCTCGTCTACGACTATCGCGGGATCGGCGGCTCGCGCCCCGCGCGGCTCGCGAAGCTGCGCGCGAACTGGCTCGACTGGGGGCGGCTCGATTGCGAGGCCGCGCTGCAATACACGCGCGATGCATTTCCGGGCCAGCCGCTCGACGTCGTCGCGCACAGCATCGGCGGCTGCGTGCTCGGGCTCGCGGCGTCGAACGCGTACGTGCGTCACGTGGTGACGGTGGGCGCGCAGTATGCGTACTGGCGCGACTATCGGCCGGAAGAGCGGCGGCGCATGTGGTGGAAATGGCACGTCGCGATGCCGGCGCTCGCGGCCGTGTTCGGCTACGTGCCCGCGAAGCGGCTCGGCTGGATGGAAGACACGCCGCGCGGCGTCGCGCTGTCGTGGGTGCGCGCGCAACCGCGCTTCGAGGACGCCTTCACGCACGGCCTGCTCGCCGAACCCGCGGCGAGCCGCGCCGCGCTGCCGGCCCGCTTCGCGCGGCTGCCGGCGTCGATGCTCGCGATCGGCCTCGACGACGACGGGTTCGGCACGGTCGACGCGATCGAACGGCTGGTCGGCTACTACACGGGCAGCGACGTCACGCACCTGCGGATCGCGCCGCGCGACATCGGCGTCGACGCGATAGGCCACTTCGCGTTCTTCCACAGCCGCTTCACCGACACGCTGTGGCCCGTCGCGCTGGATTGGCTGCAACACGGCGCGCTGCCGGCCGATGCGCCGGGCCGCGTCCACGCGCGCCATCCGGCGCAGCGTGCGCGGCTGGCGGGAAGCGGCGTGCCGGGTGCCGTCGCGCACGGGTGAACGCGCGCGCAACCCGGCCATCGCGTCGATGAGACGGTTGCACCGGCTGCCGCTGCTGCCGCTGCCGACGATCTCGGTCGCGATGCGTCGGTCTCCGTCCCGTACGATCGATTAACATCGAACGTTTCGTTCGCCTGACTGCCGCGTGCCGATGTCCATTCCACCCGATTCCGAGATTGCCGACGACCTGTCCCGCGCGTGGCGCGTGCACCTGCTCGATGTGCCGCCGGCCGCGTCGCGTGCCGGCGTGCAGGTCGCGCGCGTCGATTTCGACTGGCGCGTGCCGCTCGCATCGCCCGCCTACGCGGCGCTGAGCGACGCGGAGCGGGGGCGTGCCGGGCGCTATCTGCGGCAGGAGGATGCGGTGCGCAGTGCCGCGACGCGCGCCGCGCTGCGCGACGTGCTCGGTGCGGCGCTCGGCATCGCGCCGAAGGACATCGCGATCGTCGTCGACGCATCGGGACGGCCGTCGCTGGATTCCGCGCATCGCGTGTCGCTCGATTTCAACGTGTCGCACGCGGGCGATCACGCGCTCATCGCGTGGGCGGCGACGGGGCGCGTCGGCGTCGATATCGAAAGCTGCAACCGCACGACCGACTGGCGTGCGCTGACGCGCGAAGTGTGCGCGGCCGCCGAGGCTGCGTATCTCGACGGCCTGCCGCTCGCCGCCCGCGCGGACGCGTTCATGCGCGTGTGGGCCGCGAAGGAGGCGCTGCTGAAGGCGCTCGGCACCGGCATCGTCGGCGGGCTGCGCGCGTTCGCGGTCGTGCCGCCGCGCGATGCGGCGACGCCCGCGACGACGATCGTCGAGCCGGCCGCGCCCGCCGCCGGCGTGGCCGCGTTCGACGCGGGCTGGCTCGACGCGGCGCCCGGCTACGCGGCGTGCGTCGCGTGGGCGCGCTGACCCCGTTTCAGCGCGCGACGCTCATTCGAGCGGTACGTCGTTGGGCGCCGCGTAGCGCGCCTTGATCACGTCGCTCATCGGGAACTCGAACGCGAGCCCCTTCGGCGGCACCGGCTTCATGAACCACTTGTCGTACAGCGCGTTGATCCCGCCGCTCTTCATCAACTGCACGAGCACGCCGTCGACGAGCGCCTTGAACTGCGGATCGTCCTTGCGCAGCATGAACCCGTACGCTTCCGACGATTGCGGCGTGCCGACGATCGCCCAGTCGGCCGGCTTCGCCGCGAGCTGGCGCACGCCGGCGAGCAGCACGTCGTCCATCATGTACGCGGCCGCGCGGCCCGATTCGAGCGTGAGGCGTCCTTCGCCGTAGTCCTTCGCGCTGATGATCTGCATGTTCATCTTCTTTTCCTCGTTCATCTTGCGCAGCAGGCGTTCGGACGTCGTGCCCTGGTTCGTCACGACCGTCTTGCCGGCGAGATCGGGGAAGTCGCGGATGCCCGAGTTCGTGCGCGTGAGCAGGCGCGTCGTCGCGACGAAGAAGGTGGTCGAGAACGCGACCTGCGCGTGACGCGCGGCGAGGTTGGTGGTCACCCCGCATTCGAGATCGACGGTGCCGTTCTGCACGAGCGGGATGCGGTTCTGCGACGTGACCGGGATGAAGCGCGCCTGCAGGTCGGGCTTGCCGGTGCGCGCCTTCACGGCGGCGATCACGCGGTCGCACAGGTCCTGCGAGAAGCCGATCACCTTGCCGCTCGCGTCGACATAGGAGAACGGCACCGACGTCTCGCGATGGCCGATCGAGATCAGGCCGCTTTGCCGCACCTTCTCGAGCGTGCCGGACAGCGGCTCCGCGGCGAGCGATGCGCCGCACGCGAGCGCGCACGCGGCGACGAGCAGGCCGCGGCCGAGAAGGGTGGTCAACCGGGGCGGGGTGGTCATGGCGGATCTCCGTGGGCGGATCGTAGGGAAGCGTCGATTCGTATGTTGCCAAAGACAAAATAATTGCAACATATGTTAATTGCGAGGCCTGTCTGGCCGCTCCGGCGCGCCGCGCCGGACATCAGGGAAACTCCCGAGTCGGAATTATGAAAAACAGGTTGTCTAGACAAGTCGCGGTGGCTACACTGCAATCCATCCCGAACTTGTCTAGACAGGATTGCTCACATGATTACGTTGACCCCCGGCCACCTGACCCTTCCGCAACTGCGCAAGATCGCTCGCGAATCCGTGCAGCTCAAGCTCGACCCGGCGAGCTTCGCGAAGATCGACGCGGGCGCGAAGGCCGTCGCCGACATCGCGGCGAAGGGCGAGCCCGCATACGGCATCAACACGGGTTTCGGCCGCCTGGCCAGCACGCACATCCCGCACGACCAGCTCGAGCTGCTGCAGAAGAACCTGGTGCTGTCGCATGCGGTCGGCGTGGGCGAGCCGATGGCGCGCTCGTCGGTGCGTCTCCTGATGGCACTGAAGCTGTCGAGCCTCGGCCGCGGCCACTCCGGCATCCGTCGCGAAGTGATGGACGCGCTGATCACGCTGTTCAACGCCGACGTGCTGCCGCTGATCCCGGTGAAGGGCTCGGTCGGCGCATCGGGCGACCTGGCACCCCTCGCGCACATGTCGGCCGTGCTGCTGGGCGTCGGTGAAGTGTTCATCCGCGGCGAGCGCGCCAGCGCGCTGGACGGTCTGCGCGTCGCGGGCCTCGCGCCGCTGACGCTGCAGGCGAAGGAAGGCCTGGCGCTGCTGAACGGCACGCAGGCGTCGACCGCGCTGGCGCTCGACAACATGTTCGCGATCGAAGACCTGTACCGCACCGCGCTGGTCGCGGGCGCGCTGTCGGTCGACGCGGCAGCCGGCTCGGTGAAGCCGTTCGACGCCCGCATCCACGAACTGCGCGGCCATCAAGGGCAGATCGACGCGGCCGCGTCGTACCGCGACCTGCTCGAAGGCTCGCCGATCAACCAGTCGCACCGCGACTGCGACAAGGTGCAGGATCCGTACAGCCTGCGCTGCCAGCCGCAGGTGATGGGCGCGTGCCTGGACCAGATGCGCCATGCAGCCGACGTGCTGCTGGTCGAAGCGAACGCCGTGTCGGACAACCCGCTGATCTTCCCGGATACCGGCGAAGTGCTGTCGGGCGGCAACTTCCACGCTGAACCCGTCGCATTCGCGGCCGACAACCTCGCGCTCGCCGCGGCGGAAATCGGCGCGCTGGCCGAGCGCCGCATCGCGCTGCTGATCGACGCGACGCTGTCGGGCCTGCCCCCGTTCCTCGTGAAGGACGGCGGCGTGAACTCGGGCTTCATGATCGCCCACGTGACGGCGGCCGCGCTGGCATCGGAAAACAAGACGCTCGCGCACCCGGCGTCGGTCGACTCGCTGCCGACCTCGGCGAACCAGGAAGACCACGTGTCGATGGCGACGTTCGCCGCGCGCAAGCTCGCCGACATCGCGGACAACACGAAGCACATCCTCGCGATCGAACTGCTGGCCGCCGCCCAGGGCGTCGACCTGCGCGCGCCGTACCACACGAGCCCGAAGCTCGCGCCGGTGATGGAAACGATCCGCGGCAAGGTTGCGCACTACGAGCTCGACCACTACTTCGCACCGGACATCGCGGTGATCGCGAAGCTCGTCGGCGAGCGCGCGTTCGCGAAGGTCGCGCCGTTCTCGTTCGCATCGGAACAGTAAGCCCATGAGCGCGCCGGTCTACCAGGAGATCAAGGATTTCATCCTGGGCCGCATTCACGCCGGCGAGTGGGCGGAGGGCGACCAGGTGCCCTCCGAGAACGAACTGGCCCGCGAGTTCAAGGTCGCGCGCATGACCGTCAACCGCGCGTTGCGCGAGTTGACGGCCGAGCAGGTGCTGACGCGCATGAAGGGCGCCGGCACCTACGTCGCGCGGCCGAAGTACGAGTCGACGCTCGTCGCGATCCGCAGCATCTCGGAAGAGGTCGACGCGCGCGGGCATGCGTACCGCGCCAGCGTGCTCGGCCTCGAGACGATCCGCGCCGACGAGGCGCTCGCCGACGAGATGCAGATGGCCGTGCGCGCGAAGCTGTTTTATTCACAGGTGTTGCACTTCGAGAATGACGAACCCGTCCAGCTCGAAGAACGGTGGGTGAATCCGGCGGTCGCGCCGGATTATGCCGAGCAGGATTTTACGAACACGACGCCGAACCTGTACCTGATGCGCGCGGCCCCGCTGCAGCGCGTCGAGTACCGGATCGAAGCGGCGGCTCCGGCGCCCGGGCGGCGCGAGCAGCTGCGGATGGACGACGTCGAGCCGTGTCTGGTTTTACATCGGCGCACCTGGTCGCAGGGCGTCGTCGCCTCGGTGGCGAATCTGTGGCACCCCGGCAGCCGTTATCGCTTCACCGGGCATTTCTGATTCCTATTTGATAGTCATTTTCCTTCGGGAGCAGTCGTCATGAACCATCCGAAACACATCGATCCCCGTCTCGATCCGACCCGCACGATCCGCGCGCCGCGCGGCAGCGAGAAGGTCTGCAAGACCTGGCTGGCCGAAGCGGCCTACCGGATGATCCAGAACAACCTGGATCCGGAAGTCGCCGAGCATCCGCACGCGCTCGTCGTGTACGGCGGCATCGGCCGCGCGGCGCGCAACTGGGAATGCTACGACCAGATCCTCGCGTCGCTGAAGGATCTCGAAGAGAACGAGACGCTGCTGATCCAGTCGGGCAAGCCGGTCGGTGTGTTCCGCACGCACAAGGATGCGCCGCGCGTGCTGCTCGCGAACTCGAACCTGGTGCCGCACTGGGCGACCTGGGATCACTTCCACGAGCTCGACCGCAAGGGCCTGATGATGTACGGCCAGATGACGGCCGGCAGCTGGATCTACATCGGCAGCCAGGGCATCGTGCAGGGCACCTATGAAACCTTCTTCTCGGTCGCGAACCAGCACTTCAACGGCGATCCGTCGGGCCGCTGGATCCTGACGGGCGGCCTCGGCGGTATGGGCGGCGCGCAGCCGCTCGCCGCGACGATGGCCGGCTTCTCGATGATCGCGGTCGAATGCGACGAGACGCGCATCGACTTCCGCCTGAAGACGCGCTACGTCGACAAGAAGGCGACGACGCTCGACGAAGCGCTCGGCATGATCGACGAAGCGAAGCGCACCGGCAAGCCGGTGTCGGTCGGCCTGCTCGGCAACGCGGCCGACGTGTTCGCGGAACTCGTGACGCGCGGTATCACGCCGGACTGCGTGACCGACCAGACGAGCGCGCACGACCCGATCAACGGCTACCTGCCGCAAGGCTGGACCGTCGCGCAATGGCGCGAAGCGCAGAAGGTCGATCCGCAGAGCATCGTGAAGGTCGCGAAGCAGTCGATGGCCGTGCAGGTGCGCGCGATGCTGACGCTGCAGGAGCGCGGCGCCGCCACGCTCGACTACGGCAACAACATCCGCCAGATGGCGCTGGAAATGGGCGTCGAGAACGCATTCGACTTCCCGGGCTTCGTGCCGGCCTATATCCGCCCGCTGTTCTGCGAAGGCAAGGGCCCGTTCCGCTGGGTCGCGCTGTCCGGCGATCCGGAAGACATCTACAAGACCGACCAGAAGGTGAAGGAGCTGATCCCCGACGATCCGCACCTGCACAACTGGCTCGACATGGCGCGTGAGCGCATCGCGTTCCAGGGTCTGCCGGCGCGGATCTGCTGGGTCGGCGTGAAGGATCGCTATCGCCTCGGCCAGGCGTTCAACGAGATGGTGAAGAACGGCGAACTGAAGGCCCCGATCGTGATCGGCCGCGACCACCTCGACACCGGTTCGGTCGCGAGCCCGAACCGCGAGACGGAATCGATGAAGGACGGTTCGGACGCCGTGAGCGACTGGCCGCTGCTGAACGCCCTGCTGAACACCGCAGGCGGCGCATCGTGGGTGTCGCTGCATCATGGCGGCGGCGTCGGCATGGGCTTCTCGCAGCACTCGGGCGTCGTGATCGTCGCCGACGGTACCGCCGAAGCGCACGAGCGTCTCGGCCGCGTGCTGCTGAACGATCCGGCGACGGGCGTGATGCGCCATGCGGATGCCGGCTACGAACTCGCGCAGCAGACGGCCCGCGAAGCCGGCCTGAAGCTGCCGATGCTCGGCCGCTGAGCATGACGGCGCTCGACCAGGCGCCGGTGAGCGTGACGATGATCCGCGCGGCGGATCTCGTCGCGTCGCCGTGGAAGAACGGCGGCGGCGTGACGCGCGAGATCGGTGCATTCCCGCCGGGCGCCGCGCTCGATAGGTTCGCATGGCGCGTGAGCGTCGCGGACGTCGGCGCGGCCGGCCCGTTCTCGCGTTTCGACGGGATCGACCGCACGCTCGTGCTGCTGTCCGGCGCGGGCATGACGCTCGCCGAAGAAGGGGGCGCGCGCCACGTGCTCGACGCGCCGCTCGCGCGTGCGGACTTCGCCGGCGAGACGGCGATCGACGCGACGCTGCACGACGGCGCGACGCGCGACTTCAACCTGATGACGCGCCGTTCGGCCGCGCGCGGGACGCTCGACGTGTGGCCCGAAGGCACGCACCGCGCCGAGCGCGCCGATACCGTGCTGCTGTTCTGCGCGACGGGCGCGGTCGGCGTCGAGATCGACGGCGCGCACTACGCACTGCAGGAAATGGACACGCTGCGGCTCGACGGGCCGCAGCGTGCGTTTGACGTCGTCGTGAGCGGAGGCGGCGCGCTGCTCGCCGTGTCGCTCGCCGTCGGCGAACGAGACTGAACGCATGAAACCGACTGTCTGGCATCACCTGAGGCTGTGTCCGCACGGCCATCCCGACGAGACGATCGACGACGCGGCGATCGCCGTCGACGAAACCGGCACGATCGTGTGGCTCGGCGCGTTGTCCGCGCTGCCGCACGGTTATGCGCACTGGCAGCGGGAAGACCTGCACGGCGCGTGGGTGACGCCGGGCCTCGTCGACTGCCATACGCACCTCGTGTACGGCGGCACGCGGGCCGACGAGTTCGCGCAGCGCCTCGCCGGCGTCAGCTACGAGGAGATCGCGCGGCAGGGCGGCGGGATCGTGTCGACGGTGCGCGCGACGCGCGCGGCCGACGAGACGACGCTGTTCGTGCAGGCCGCCGCGCGCCTGCAGCCGCTGCTCGCCGACGGCGTGACGGCGATCGAGATCAAGTCGGGCTACGGGCTCGACCTCGCGAGCGAGCGCAAGATGCTGCGCGTCGCGCGCCAGCTCGGCGAGCGCTTCCCGGTCACGGTCTACACCACGTTCCTCGGCGCGCACGCGCTGCCGCCGGAATATGCGGGCCGTGCGGATGAATACATCGACGAAGTGTGCGGCCGGATGCTGCCGGCGCTCGCCGACGAAGGCCTGGTCGACGCGGTCGACGTGTTCTGCGAGCGCATCGGCTTTTCGCTCGCGCAGACCGAGCGCGTGTTCGAGGCCGCGACGCGGCGCGGGCTGCCGGTGAAACTGCACGCGGAGCAGTTGTCGAACGCGGGCGGCACCGCGCTTGCCGCGCGTTATCGCGCGCTGTCGGCCGACCACCTCGAATTTCTCGACGAAGCCGGCATCGAGGCGATGAAGGCGGCCGGTACGGTCGCCGTGCTGTTGCCCGGCGCGTATTACTTCATTCGCGAAACGCAATTGCCGCCGATCGAGCTGCTGCGCAAGCATGGCGTGCCGATCGCGCTCGCGACCGATCACAACCCCGGTACCTCGCCGCTCGAATCGCTGCTGCTGACGCTGAACATGGGCTGCACGCTGTTCCGCATGACGGTGCCCGAGGTGCTGCAGGGCGTGACGCGCCATGCGGCCGCGGCGCTCGGTCGCGCCGATCGTCACGGTGCGCTCGAGATCGGCCGCCAGGCCGATTTCGCGGTCTGGTCGGTCGGCTCGCTGTCGGAGCTCGCGTACTGGATCGGCCGGCCGCTGTGCGAGCAGGTCGTGCGCGGCGGCGCGACGGTGTTTCGCCGGATGAACGGCTAGTTTTTGCGGAGGGCCGGACGCGGCGCTGAAGCGTCGGTCCGGTCGATCGCCACGGAGCGGAAGCGGGCGCCGACGCGCCGCCTCCTGCCATCCGGGGCTTGGGACCGGACTGCGCGTTAGCTCGCCGAATCCGGCCAACAAGGACTCACGATGACCGACTCTATGTTGTTCGCAGACCATGCCCGGCTGCCCGATGGCTGGCGCCGCAACGTGCTGCTGCGCTGGGACGCGGCCGGCACGCTGACCGACGTGACGCCCGACACCGACGCGCCGGCCGGCGTCGCGCGCGCGGCCGGGCCCGTGCTGCCCGGCATGCCGAACCTGCATTCGCACGCGTTCCAGCGCGCGATGGCGGGGCTCACCGAATATCGCGCGAATCCCGCCGACAGCTTCTGGAGCTGGCGCGACCTGATGTACCGCTTCGCGCTGAAGATCACGCCCGACGCGCTTGCGGCGATCGCGCGCTGGCTGTACGTCGAGATGCTGAAGTGCGGCTACACGTCGGTCTGCGAATTCCACTACGTGCATCACGCGCAGGACGGCTCACGCTATCCGCAGATCGCGGAACTCGGTGCGCGCGTGGTCGACGCCGCGCGCTCGGCCGGCATCGGCATCACGATGCTGCCCGTGTCGTACCAGTTCGCCGGCTTCGGCAACAAGCCGCCGCGCGACGACCAGCGCCGCTTCATCAATACGCCGGACGGCCTGCTCGAGCTGCTCGACGCGATGCGCCGCGTCGCGCCCGAGCACGGCGGCCTGCGCTATGGCGTCGCCCCGCACTCGCTGCGCGCGGTGTCCGAGAACGGCTTGCGCGTGCTGCTCGAAGGCCTGCCCGACGACGCGCCGGTGCATATCCATATCGCCGAACAGACGGCCGAAGTCGACGATTGCGTGCGCGCCTACGGCGCGCGTCCCGTGCAATGGCTGCTCGATCGTTTCGACGTCGATGCGCGCTGGTGCCTCGTGCACGCGACGCACGTCGATGCGGCCGAAACGGCCGCGCTCGCGAAGCGTCGCGCGGTGGCCGGCCTGTGCCTGACCACCGAGGCGAACCTCGGCGACGGCGTGTTCCCGGCGCTCGACTATCTCGCGCAGGGCGGCGTGATCGGCGTCGGCTCGGACAGCCATGCGTCGGTCGACTGGCGCTCGGAACTGCGCCTGCTCGAATACGGGCAGCGGCTCGTGCATCGCGCGCGCAACGTGCTCGCGAGCGACACGCAGGCGCATGTCGCCGACCGGCTGTTCGACGCGTCGCTCGCGGGCGGCGCGCAGGCGAGCGGGCGGCGCATCGGCGCGCTGCGTGAAGGCTGCCGCGCCGACTGGCTCGTGCTCGATCCCGATCATCCGGCGATCGCGGAGCACGACAGCGCGTCCTGGCTGTCGGGCACGGTGTTCGCCGAGCACGGCGACACGCCGGTGCTCGACGTCTATACCGGCGGCGAGCGCGTCGTGAGCGGCCGCCGCCATCGCGACGAAGCCGCAGCTTATGCCGACTACCGCGCCGCGCTGGCGCAACTGCTGCGCTGAATGCGCGGCATCCGGCGCACGCCGCGCGCGTGCGCCGGCCGACTTTTACGGTGATGCGACATGACTGAACAACCGGCTGTATTCACGCTGAAGCAGGGCACGCTGCCGCTGCTGATCTCGATTCCGCACGCAGGCACCCACATCCCCGACGACATCGCCGCGACGATGACGCCCGACGCGCGCTTCGTCGACGATTGCGACTGGCACCTCGAGCGCCTGTACGGCTTCGCGGCGACGCTCGGCGCGTCGATCCTCGTGCCGTCGCACGCGCGTTACGTCGTCGACCTGAACCGTCCGCCCGACAACGAGAACCTGTATCCGGGGCAGGACACGACCGGGCTCGTGCCGGTCGATACGTTCGACAAGGCGCCGCTGTATCCGGCGGGCGCGCTGCCCGGCAACGACGAGATCATGCGCCGTCGCGACCGCTACTGGCGCCCGTATCACGACGCGCTGCAGGGCGAGATCGCGCGCCTGAAGCGCGAGCACGGCCGCGTGCTCGTGTGGGAAGCGCATTCGATCCGCTCGCACGTGCCGCGCTTCTTCGAGGGCCGCCTGCCGGACTTCAACTTCGGCACGTCGAGCGGCGCGAGCGCCGCGCCGGGCCTTGCCGAGGCGCTGGCCGCATGCGTGAGCGCGCACGGCGGTTATACGGCCGTCGCGAACGGGCGTTTCAAGGGCGGCTACATCACGCGCCACTACGGCGTGCCCGCGACCGGCGTCGAAGCCGTGCAACTGGAGCTGTCGCAGATCACTTACATGGAAGAGACGCGTCCGTATGCGTACGACGAAGCGCGCGCCGCGCGGATCGTGCCGCTGCTGCAGACGCTCGTCGAAACCGCGCTCGCGCATCGCTGATCCGTCGGCGCGTGCGGCGGCACGGCGCGATGTCGCGCCACGGCCGGCCGGCTGGCAAGGCGCACATTGGTGCATCGCACAAAACGGCATCGACCCGAGCGGTCGATGCCGTTTTTTCGTCTGATCTATGTCGGGATCGGTACCTGAAAATTTGACGCAATTTTTAGGTGATATAAGCTGAATGTCAGGAAGTCGTCACGCGCGCCCCGGCCGCGACAGCGTCGATCAGCGCCGCACCGCGCCGGAATCCGTTGCGAGACACCTTGCCGACGTGTCGTCGCGCGGCATTGCCGCCCCCGCTTCATCGCGACACGTGTCCTGCCTTCATCAGTCAGTCGAGTACGATCGTGAAAGCCGCCAGCCCTTCGATACGCCGGACCCGAAGTCCGTCGGCGGGCGCGCCGCCTCAGGCCGGGCCGATCCGGCATGCTGATCGCGGCACGCGCGCCGCCCCCATACGCGAGCCCCGCTTCTTCGCTGTGCCCCATCGCGGCCTGCGCCGCTTCAATGTCGTCACCGCACACGTGTTCAGCGCGGTGCAGTGCGACGGCAGCGCTTCATTGTTGCCCTAGCGTCCTTTTCCGCTTTCGCGTCGGATCGCACCGCCTGCTGCCGCACCGTCCGAGCGGCACGATCGCGCGTGGACGCGTGCAGCGCCATCGCGGGCCGCCATCGTCCTGCGCGTCCGCACGCGTCGCGCATT
This sequence comes from Burkholderia sp. Bp9015, assembly GCF_003853505.1. Classification (NCBI taxonomy): domain Bacteria; kingdom Pseudomonadati; phylum Pseudomonadota; class Betaproteobacteria; order Burkholderiales; family Burkholderiaceae; genus Burkholderia; species Burkholderia sp. Bp9015. The sequence continues at coordinate 2,362 of NZ_QTPZ01000057.1, read as the reverse complement.
TATCGCGGAGGCGATCATGCGACCGCGCCCGCTCGTAGCCGTCACCGCCGATCGCGTCATGCGCGGCGCCCATCCGAACCACACGGCCGGGGAGAAGTATCTCGTCGCGCTGGTCGACGGTGCCGGCGCGCTGGCGTTCGTGCTGCCCGCGCTGGGTGCGCGGCAGCCGGTCGACGCGATCGTCGCGGCGATCGACGGGCTGCTGATGACCGGCAGTTATTCGAACGTCGAGCCGCATCACTACGGCGGCCTGGCGAGCGCGCCCGATACCCTGCACGATCCCGCGCGCGATGCGACCGCGCTGCCGCTGATCCGAGCGGCGATCGATGCGGGCGTGCCGGTGCTCGCGATCTGCCGCGGCATGCAGGAGCTGAACGTCGCGTATGGCGGCACCTTGCATCAGCGGCTGCATGCGAGCGCGGGCTTCGACGATCATCGCGAGCGCGACGGCGATCCGCTCGAGCGGCAGTACGGCCCCGCGCACCGCGTGCAGTTCGCGCCGGGCGGGCTGCTGCAACGGATCGCGCACGGCGCGCACGACGCGATGGTCAATTCGTTGCACGACCAGGGTATCGCGCGGCTCGGCGCGGGCCTCGCGGTCGAGGCGAGCGCGCCCGACGGGCTGATCGAGGCCGTGAGCGTGCGCGGCGCGCGCGCGTTCGCGCTCGGCGTGCAGTGGCATCCCGAATGGCGCCACGCGGAGCAACCGCTGTCGCGCGACATCTTTACGGCATTCGGCGCGGCGTGCCGCGCGCGCATGACACACCGCATTTATGCGGCCGGCGGCACCATGCCGTCGCCGGCTGCATCCGACATCGACTGAACGAGGCCGATCATGCAACCCGAACTGAGCGAATTCCTGCGCCAGCACCGCATCACCGAAGTCGAGGCGATCATTCCCGACATGGCCGGCATCGCGCGCGGCAAGATCATTCCGCGCAACAAATTCGAGTCCGGCGAATCGATGCGCCTGCCGCAGGCCGTGATGGTGCAGACCGTCACCGGCGACTATCCGGAGGACGGCACGCTGACCGGCGTGACCGATCCCGACATGGTGTGCGTGCCCGATCCGTCGACGATCTGCCTGATTCCGTGGGCCGTCGACCCGACCGCGCAGGTGATCCACGATTGCGTGCATTTCGACGGTTCGCCGGTCGAGATCTCGCCGCGCTACGTGCTGCGCCGCGTGCTCGACCTGTACAAGGAAAAGGGCTGGAAGCCCGTGGTCGCGCCTGAACTCGAGTTCTATCTGGTCGACATGAACGCCGACCCCGACCTGCCGCTGCGTCCGCCGGTCGGGCGCACGGGGCGGGCGGAAACCGGCCGTCAGTCGTATTCGATCGAGGCCGTCAACGAGTTCGATCCGCTGTTCGAGGACATCTACGAATACTGCGAGATGCAGGGCCTCGACATCGAGACGCTGATCCACGAGGTCGGCGCCGCGCAGATGGAGATCAACTTCGTGCACGGCGACGCGCTGTCGCTCGCCGACCAGGTGTTCCTGTTCAAGCGCACGGTGCGCGAGGCGGCGCTGCGCCACAACATGTATGCGACGTTCATGGCCAAGCCGATGGAAAACGAGCCGGGCTCCGCGATGCATATCCACCAGAGCCTCGCCGATGTGCACACCGGCCGCAACCTGTTCGCCGACGACGGCGGCGTCGTGTCGCCGATGTTCCAAAGCTATCTTGCGGGCCTGCAGAAATATACGCCCGCGCTGATGCCGATCTTCGCACCGTACATCAACTCGTATCGCCGCCTGTCGCGCTTCATGGCCGCGCCGATCAACGTGCAGTGGGGCTACGACAACCGTACGGTCGGCTTTCGCATCCCGCAGTCGACGCCGGTCGCGCGGCGCATCGAGAACCGGATTCCGGGCGTCGACTGCAATCCGTACCTCGCGTTCGCGGCGACGCTCGCCGCCGGTTATCTCGGCCTCACGCAGCAGCTCGCGCCGACCGAACCGATCGCGTCCGACGGCTACGACCTGCCGTACCAGCTGCCGCGCAACCTCGAGGAAGGCATCTCGCTGATGGCGGCGTGCACGCCGCTCGCCGGCATTCTCGGTGACAAGTTCGTGAAGGCGTACCTGGCGCTGAAGGAAACCGAATACGAAGCGTTCTTCCGCGTGATCAGTTCGTGGGAACGTCGCCATCTGCTGCTGCACGTGTGAGCGTGCGCACGACCGCATCAAGGAACGACGGAGGAAACATGACTTACCGTAACGAACCCGCGTGGATCCAGCCCACCGCGCCGGCCACCGCACCGCGCACGACGCAAGCACACTCGACCGCCGAATACCGCGCGCTCGACGCCGCGCATCACATCCATCCGTTCTCGGACATGGGTGCGCTCAATCGCG
>NZ_QTPZ01000056.1:0-36441 GCF_003853505.1 Burkholderia sp. Bp9015 | reverse complement strand
TGACGATGAACGCCGCGTTCTGCGGGGTGAGCAGGTGGTCGTTCGCGGGATCGCGAATCGGTTCGCTTGCCATGGTTCTCTCCAGATCAGGGTGGTGGGCGGCTGGGGATCACGATCGCGCCGCCCCGTCGTGCGGACGCGATGCGATTCTGCTGCGGTGCGGTGCCACGACGATCGAAGCGCGACGGTGCGGCGCGACCTCGACGCGGCGCGCGCCTGGCGATTCGCCGGATTCGGGTGCCGGCGAGTGTCGTCAGCTTATGCGATTCGCGCGGCGGTGCGTAGCGCGCGCGGACAGAACATAGTGTTCTCGTTCATCGAACGGCATGCGGGCGCGACCGGGCGCGGCGTGCCACTACCATGAGCGGCATGATCAGGAGCACTGACAGGTGTGAAGGCGACGGTTGCCGCGCACGCAGCGATCGAGCGGCGCGGCGGCCGGCCCCAGGAGAGAGTGTTTAGATACGAGAGTGCTCCGTGCGCGGTGGCGTGTCGCCGAGGAATTCCGGCAATGCCCGCGGCGGCAACGAAATCACGAAGCGGGCGCCGCCGAGCGGTGAATCCTCGAGCCGCACGTCGCCGCCGTGCACGAGCGCGACGCGTCGCACGATCGCGAGCCCGAGCCCGAACCCGCCGGTCTGCCGGTCGCGGCTCGAGTCGAGCCGCTGGAACGGTTCGAACACGCGCGCGCGTTCGGCGACCGGGATGCCGGGACCGTCGTCGTCCACGCTCAGCACCAGCGCGCCGGACGCGTCGTGCGTCGCGGACAGCAGCACGGTGCGCGACGCATAACGTGCGCCGTTGCGGATCAGGTTCAGCAGCGCCCGTGCGACGAGTTTCGGATCGCACACGTGGGTGGCGGGCGCGCCGGTCGTCGACACGCCGAGCGTGAGGCCGCGGTCGGCGACGTCGTTCGCGACGTTGCCGGCCACGCTGTCGATCAGCGCATCGATGGCGACGTCCATCGGCGCGAGTTCGCTTGCGCCTTGTTCGAGCCGCCCGATCGTCAGCAGCTCGGTCACCAGCTCGTCGAGTTCGCGCACGTCGCGCCGCAGTTCGTCGCGGCGTTCGCGCATGCGGCCGCTTTCGTCGGATTCGGCGAGCAGCGCGAGCCCGAATTCGAGGCGCGCGAGCGGCGTCTTCAGCTCGTGCGAGATGCCGTGCATCATCTCGCGCTGCTGCTTGATCGACGCCTCGATCCGCTCGGCCATGTCGTTGAACTGCTGCGACAGCGCGTAGATGTTCGAGCGCCCGGACAGCTTCACGCGCGTCGACAGGTTGCCCGCGCCGAACGCGTGCGCGGCGGCCTGCAGCTTGCGCAGGTCGCGCCAGTGATACGAGGTCCACAGCGCGACGGCGAACAGTGCCGCGAGTGCGGTCATCCCGTATGCGTAGATCTGGATGTCGAGGTCGGCCGGTGCGATCGGGCGGGCATGCAGGACCGAGCCGTCCGCGAGCGGCATGTAGTAGTTCCTGCGGTCGTAACTGATCGCGATCCGGCCGGCGTCCAGATCGCGCAGCGGCGCGCCGCGCAGTTGCGCACGGGCGTCGGCCATCGTCACGAAACCGAATCGCTCGTTGCCGTGCTGCGCGAGTTCACGCAGCGCGAGGCTGCGCTTGCCGCCCGGATGGCGTTCGAGGTAGTCGTTCAGCACGAACGCGTAAGTGGTCAGCGCGTTGCGCTGCGCCTGTGCCACGCGCTCGTAGAAAATCCTGTTGAACGACCATTGAATGAATACGATCGAGGCGGCACAGCACAGGATCACGATGAGGTACAGCTTGATCAACGGGCGCAGCATTTAGTCGTCCCACGCGGAAGGGCTGAACAGGTAGCCGCGGCCCCAGATCGTCTTGATCCGTTGCGGCTCCGACGAAGCGTCCTCGAAGCGCCGGCGCAGCTTCGAGATGCCCGAGTCGACCGAGCGGTCGAGCCCGTCGAATTCGATGCCGCGCAACTGCTTCAGGATGTCGTCGCGGCTCAGCACGGTGCCTGCCGCTCGCGCGAGAATCAGCAACAGGTTGAACTCGGTGGTCTTCAGGTCGACAAGTTCCCCGCGCCACGTGACCGTGCGGTTCGGCGGCGAGATCGTCAGCTCGCCGAACACGAGGGCATGCGGCTGCGTGTCGGCCGCCGGTTCGGACGCGGCAGGCTGCGCGCGGCGCAGCAGCGCACGGGCGCGCGCGACGAGCACGCGCGGCTCGATCGGCTTGGTCACGTAATCGTCGGCACCGGTTTCGAGGCCCGCGACCTGGTCGTACACGTCGGCGCGCGCGGTGAGGATCAGCACGGGCACGTTGGTGAACGCGCGAATGCGCCGGCAGACTTCCATCCCGTCGAGGTTCGGCAGCATCAGGTCGAGTATCACGAGCGCGGGCTGATGCTCGCGCACCGCGGCGACCGCGAGATCGCCGCGCCGTATGACCGTCACCGCGAATTCATAGTTGTCGAGATATTCGCGCACGAGCTGGGCGAGGCGGTCGTCGTCCTCGATCAGCAGCACACGGTATTTGAGCGGATTGTCGTTCATGTTCTCCTCGGATCCGCGCGTTCAGCCTCTCCATGCCGATGAATGCGCGGCCGGCGAATTCTATCCGGCGTGGCGACCGCCGGGGCCGCGATACGACAATCGGGAACAAACGATCACAATTGAGCACACATTTTCCGCAGATTCAGGACAGTGCTGCCGCGCCGTCGTACCTAGACTTCGGGCTCCGTCACTCTTGTCTCGACATCGTGAGTCCATCCTTCCGTTCGCTGCGCTCGTTGCGCTATTGCATGCCGCTTGCCGGCCTGACCCTTGCCGCTGTCGCCCACGCCGAAAACCAGTACGCGATATCGCTCGGCGGCGGGTTCGCTCCGCGCTACCAGGGCAGCAACCAGTATCGCGCCGTCGTCGCGCCGTCGTTCTCCGCGATGTTCGGCAACGGGTTCTTCATCGACACGGCAGCCGGCGCCGGCTACCGTCTGAACCTGCCGCACGGGGCATTCGTGTCGGCGGCGCTCGGCTATGCCGGTGGCCGTTCCGACGAAAACCGTTTCGACCTGGCGGGTTCGGATCACCTGAAGGGGATGGGCCGGATCCCCGGTTCGGTGCTCGTCGGCATGCGTGCGGGCGTGCAACTGCTCGATGGCGGCGAACTGAGCGTCGCCATCGATGCGCCGGTCACGCATACGTCGCGCGGCTTGTCCGGCCACGTCGATCTCGCGGTGCCGGTATTCAAGGCCGGCCGCCACGATATCGTCGTGACCGGCAGCGTGCATGCCGGCACGGGGCGCTACATGCAGACGTTTTACGGCGTGACCGATGCGCAGTCGGCGGCGAGCGGCTTCAGGCCGTATTCGACGAGCGGCGGGGTCGACAGCGCAACGCTGTCGCTCGCATGGAACTGGGGCGTGTCGCGGCACTGGTCGGTGCATGCGACCAGCGGCTTCACGCGGCTGCTCGGACGCTATGGCGACAGCCCGATCGTCCAGACGCGCAGCAACTACTTCGGCATGGCCGGCGTGACGTACAAGTTCTGACGCGGCCGGCCTGATTCGCCTGCGCCCCGTCCGGGGAGCACGACTTCGCCGCGGATCGGTGCGGTAACATGAAGGCGGCTTCGGCTTCGGCTTCGGCTTCGGCTTCGGCTTCGGCTTCGGCTTCGGCTTCGGCTTCGGCTTCGGCTTCGGCTTCGGTGTCAGGCTGTCGAGGCGACTGCGCGGAGCCGATTCGACTCGAACGGATCGCGCAATACGGTGCCTTGCCGGCCGGTGGCGCGCAGAACCCATCATGGATCCAACGCCCGGTGCGTGCGCGCATCCCGCACCTGCCGCGCCGCGACACGGAGAAACCGATGAAGAACACGATCGCGATGCTCGCGGCACTCGTTGCGAGCGCAACCTTTGCGGGATGTGCGGACATGAACACGAAGCACCCCAACGCCACCGCCGGCGGCGCGGTGACGAACCCCGCGCCGTCGGGCGCCGTGAACGCGTGCAAGGCGGACGCCACCCCGGACGACGCGCTGATCGGCAAGACCGAGGCCGATGCGGCCGCGTTGCTCGACGGCTGCCTGTGGCGCGTGCTCGAGCGCGACGGCCGGTCGTTGCCGGGCACGATGGACTATCGCGAGGAGCGCCGCGACCTCGGCATTCGCGACGGCAAGGTGATCTGGGTGCGGCGCGGGTGAGGGATCGGGCCGGCCCGAGCGTTACTTCGAGATGTACCAGAGCGCGTCGGTGCTGACGCGTGCGCCCGGCTTCGTCGCGGCGGGCGCCTGAGGTGTCGCAACCGGCGGCGGCGTGTTCGACGTCACTGCGGTGGGCCACGTCGCAGGCGTGTTCGACGCGGTCGATGCCGTCGACGTATTGGCCTGACTCGAGGTTGCTGCCGAACCCGACGTGGACGCCGTGTCGATATACCAAAGCGCATCGGCCGATGCGGTGCGCTTGGCCGCTGCATCGGCGGTGTGTCTGGATGCGGGCGCTGCCGTCGCCGTCGCTGCCGTGGCGGCCGTCGCCCCCGAACGCTGCGTGCCCGCTGCGGGTGCCGCGCCCGCCTGAGCGGTCGTCCCCGTCGCGCCGCGCTGCGCGCGCGCCTCGAACGGCCCGAGCTGGAAGATTAACGTTTGCGCGGGACGCGTCAGAACGGCATACGGGAACTGCAGCTCCCACGACATCAGCACGCGGCCCGACGACGTCTCGGTGAAGATCGCCGGCACGTGTTTCATGTCGCTGAACTGCACGTAGATCCGCGCGCCGTCGTCGAACACCTGGGTCGGCTTGGCCTGGTCGGCGCCCGTGACGGTCCAGCCGAAGTTGTACGTGCCGGCCGGCCCGGCCGGCCCGCCTTGCGGTTGCGGCGGCGGCGCGGCAGGCGCGAGCGTGCGGGGCCGTGCGACCGGCGGTGCCGACACGCTCAGGCTGGCGAACGGGTTGTACGCCTGGACCTGTTGCGGCGGCGTGAAGGAGGGCGGAAGGATGGGCATGGGAGTATCCGGCGAATCCGGCATGGTCCGGATTGCATCATAGACCTTGCGCGCATACGCGAGGCGCTTGTCGGGCGACGCGGCGTTGTACGCGCCGATCGCGTTCCAGTTGGCGCCGAGCTGGCGGATGTTCTGCGACAGGATCCACGCGCCGACGTACGCGTTGGTGCACGCATCGAACAGGCTTTCCCGCGTGATGCCTTCGCGCGCGAGCGTCGGCAGCCAGGTGCTGTTGATCTGCATCAGGCCGATGTCGACGGTGCCGTTCGTGTTGGTGTTGACGGCGTTCGGATTCATCCCCGATTCGACCTGCGCGATGCCGCGCAACAGGCTCACGCTCACTTTCTGGAACGTGGCCGCGTCGTCGAGGCAGTCGGCCCGCGCGAACCCGTGCAGCGCGCACGACAACACGATCGTCGCGGCGATCTTCGGCGTGGCTTGGCTGATCGAACGGGCAGTCTGACGCGGCATGGCAGGATGGGGCGGAATCCGGCCGCCCGGTGCAAGGAAATTACGCAGACGCGAAGTGTGCCATAGCGCGCAGGCAAATGGCTCGCGTCAAACTTTCCTTTGCATTTGCCGGCGGATTTGTCGCGGATTTTCGCGGGCGCCGGTATCTCCGTGCGACAGGATGGAATCGGTAAAAAGGGCCGATTATCGTGCGCATGCCAGCGTGCGGCCGCTATCGGAATACTGACGCCACGCGTCAGTTGCGCGGCGAATGCGGCAATGAATGGTGCAGCGAAACGGACGATAAAAGGCGCGGCCACCGGTGCGCGGGGCGTGGAAACGGCGACGGCGGCCGCAGCCGCCGTGTCGATGCATCCCCGGCTCCCGAAATCCGGTTCCGACCGGCCGGCCGCGCGATGCCTCACGCAGCCGGCCGTCGTCGATCAGAAGCGGTGACGCAGGCCGAGGTTGACCATCGTCTGCGAGCTCGTGCCCGCATAGCCGTACGAACCGATCGACGCCTGCGCGGCCATCGACCCGCCGTTGCCGTCGCCGGTTTGGCCGCTCGCGTGCTGGTACGCGGCGGTGAGGTACACGTCGGTGCGCTTCGACAGCGTATAGTCCGCGCCGGCCGACACCTGGTGATAAGTCGCCGACGTATCGCCGCCCGAGCGCGTGTAGCTGTAGCCGAGCCCGACGAGTAGCGCATTGGTCGCCTGGTAGTTCACGAAGCCTTGCCCCGTGTTGTAGTGCTCGTTCGAGTTGAACACCGAGCTCGCGTCGCGGCGGTATTGCGCATTGCTGTAGCCGAGGCCGAACGTGAACGGGCCGGCCACATACTGGCCCGCGATGCGGGCGATGCCGATCGAATGCGCGCTCGCATAGCCGGTGTTGATCGGGCCGTCGAAGGTGCCGTCCGACGAGCTGGTCCAGCCGTTGCGCAGCCCGTTCGACGCGGGGCTGTTGGTCGCGTGGAAGTACCCGCCCGCGACGCTGAACGGCCCGTTGTTGTACGACACGGCGGCCGAATACGACTGCGCGGCGCCGGTGCTGCCGGCGATGCCGCCGAACGAGTACATCGCCGAGAACTGCAGGCCCGAATACACGGCCGACGTGTACTTCACCGCGTTGTCGACGCGGAAGCTGTTGTCGTAGTTGTCGACGTCGCCCGGCGTCGCGAACACGCTGCCGAGATAGTTGTCGGCGGTGATGCCCTGCACGAGGTCGATGAGCGGGTCGTACTGGCGGCCGAACGTGAGCGTGCCGTAGCGGTCGCTCGACAGCCCGACGAACGCCTGCCGGCCGAACAGGCGGCCGCCCTGGCCCTGCCGGCCGCTGCTCGGGTCGAAGCCGTTCTCGAGCTGGAACAGCGCCTTCAGCCCGCCACCGAGATCCTCGCTGCCTTTCACGCCCCAGCGGCTGCCGGAGAGATTGCCAGCGCTGCTGTTGCCGAGCATCCACGCGTTGTCCTTGCCCTGCGCGTGATTCACGTACGTGATCGACGTGTCGATTACGCCATACAGCGTGACGCTCGACTGCGCATGCGCGGCGGGCATCGCCGCGAACGACGCGAGCGAAATCAGCGAGAGGGTCGTGCGTTTCATTTCATCTCCTTGCGATTGGCCTGTTTTCTTGAACCGGAATGGCAGGAGACTACCGAGCCGCCGACGAACGGCAAAAACGAAATTCTCCGATGTGACATAAAGCCGACAGATGCATGCTGCGGCAAGGTCCATTGAGAGATTCACATTATTGAGAATCGTGTATCAATCGATTTGAATTTCGAGATGGCGCGACCGGCGTATTGCCGGAATCGTGATAATTCCGCACGATTTCCAGTCGAATTTCGACGACGATGCATTGGTCGTCGATTCATCAATTGATTATTTAACGAATCGAATCGCGTGATGCGGGCCGAGTGTGTTATTGCGCGCACCGCGCGAGCGATTTGGGTGTGACGCAGCGCGCCCGCGCGCGCCGTCAGCGGCGATCGGCACGGAGTGCGAGAATGCTGGCCTCGGCCGGCACGCGTCGTGCCGCTCACCAGGGAGCCCGCATGGACAGTCACATCGCTCCGGTGGAGCTGAAGAAAGCCTACCGTCTTCTCAACCACGGCCCGACCGTGCTCGTGTCGGCCCGTCACGACGGCGTCGACAACGTGATGGCCGCCGCGTGGGCCTGCGCACTCGATTTCCTGCCGCCGAAGCTGACGGTCGTGCTCGACAAGTCCGCGAAGACGCGCGAGCTGGTCGAGCGCAGCGGCACCTTCGTGATCCAGGTGCCGACGGCCGCGCAGCTCCAGCTCACGCATGCGGTCGGCAGTCACAGTCTCGCCGAGCGGCCGGACAAGCTGCGCGAGGCGGGCGTCACGCTGTTCGACGTCGCCGGCCATGACCTGCCGTTCGTCGCCGGCTGCTCGGGCTGGCTCGCGTGCAGGCTGATACCCGAGCCGCACAACCAGCAGGCCTACGACCTGTTCATCGGCGAGGTGGTCGGTGCATGGTCCGACACGCGCGTGTTCCGCGACGGTCACTGGTATTTCGAATCGGCCGATCCGGCGCTGCGCAGCCTGCACTACATCGCGGGCGGCAACTTCTATGCGATCGGCGAATCGCTGCACGTCGATCCGGACGCGCAGTAGGCAGAAAGCGGGCTTTCGTTCGCGATTCGGGCGCGCGGTTCACGCGCGCTTGTTCAATTCCGCCAGCATCACGTCGGCGAACGCCTGCGCGACGCGCGACAGCGTGCGCCCGCGTTTCGCGACGAGCGCGATCGGCCGCACGAACGCCGGGTCGTCGATCGGTTTCGCGACGAGGTCGGGCTCGGCGCGCACCTCGCGCGCGGCGGCCGGCAGGATCGTCACGCCGAGGCCGCCGCGCACCATCGCGACGGCCGTCATCATGTAGGTCGGTTCGCACGCGATGTCGGGCGTGCAGCCGGCCGCTTCCAGCGCGGCATCGACGACGCTGCGCACGCTCGTGCCCTGTGCGGTCAGCACGAGCGGCACGGCGGCGACGTCGGCGGTGCGCACGCGCCGCTTGCGCGTGAGCGGATGATCCTTCGGGCACACGGCGACGAGCCGGTCGGCGCCCGCGTACAGCACGTCCAGCGACGCGTCGAACGCGTCGCCGCCGGTCAGCCCGAGATCGGCTTCCTCGTTGCGCACCAGCGCGGTGACGAGACTCGCGACGCCGTCGCGAATGTCGAAGCCCGCGCGCGGCACGTCGCGCCGGAACGACTGGATCAGCTCCGGCAGCAGGCTGGATGCAAACGTCGGCAGGCATGCGAGCCGCACCGTGCCGCTCGCGCCTTCGCCGAGCGCCCGCGCATCGCGCAGCACGCGCTCCATGTCGTCGAGCGAGCGCTGCAGCAGCGGCAGCAGTTCGCGCCCGGTCTGCGTGAGCGCGACGCTGCGGCTGTTGCGGTCGAACAGCCGCGCGCCGACGATCTCCTCGAGCCGGCGGATCTGCACGGTCAGCGCCGGCTGCGACAGGTGCAGCCGCGCGGCGGCGCGCGTGAAGTTGCCGGCCTGCGCGACGGTGACGAACGCGCGAATGTCGCGAAGGTTTAGATCCATAACGGTTCGTGATTGCTGCAATCAAATCATTTCAATTGTGCTATCGCTGCGCCGACCTTACGCTCGTCTCCAACAAAAGACAAGGTAGGAGACACCGATGCTGCCGTTACTCGGGCTGGGCACGATCGTCGTGCTGCTGGCCGCAATTCTGTCGAAACGCATGTCGCCGCTCGTCGCGCTGATCATCGTGCCGATCGCGGCGTCGCTGATCGGCGGCTTCGGGCTGCATACCAGCAAGTTCGTGATCGACGGGCTGAAGGGCCTCGCGCCCGTGGTCGGGATGTTCGTGTTCGCGATCCTCTATTTCGGGACGATCACCGACGCCGGCACGCTCGACCCGATCATCGACCGCATCCTGCGCGCGGTCGGCACGCGGCCCACGCGGATCGTGATGGGCACGACGCTGCTCGCGCTGCTGATCCACCTCGACGGCTCGGGCGCCGTGTGCTTTCTCGTGACGATTCCCGCGGTGCTGCCGCTTTACGACCGCCTGAAGATGGACCGGCGCGTCCTGGCCGCGGCCGTGTCGATGGCCGCGGGGATCAACTTCCTGCCGTGGACGGGGCCGATGATCCGTGCGTCGGCCTCGCTGCACCTGCCGGTGTCGGCGCTGTTCAATCCGCTGATTCCGGTGCAGGCGATCGGGCTCGTGTTCGTGTTCGGCGTCGCGTACTGGCTTGGGCGGCGCGAGGAGAAGCGGCTCGGACTCTCGCGCGACGATGCGTCGATTCCGCTGCCGACCCGGGCGCTCACGCCCGACGAGCAGGCGCTGCGCCGGCCGCGCCTGTTCTGGTTCAACCTGCTGCTGACGCTCGTCGTGCTCGGCACGATGGTCGTGATGGGCGAGAAGATCCCGCCGGCGATCATGTTCATGGTCGGGCTGTGTGTCGCGCTGATGGTGAACTACCCGGACGTCGACATGCAGAGGAAGCGCATCGACGCGCATGCGCGCGCGGCGCTGATGATGGCCGGCATCCTGCTCGCGGCCGGCGTGTTCACCGGGATCATGCAGGGCAGCGGGATGCTGAAGGCGATGGCGCAGGCGGCGGTCGGCTTCGTGCCGCCGTCGATGGCCGGCCACATTCCGGTCGCGCTCGGCCTGGCGTCGATGCCGCTCAGCATGCTGTTCGATCCCGATTCGTTCTACTTCGGCGTGCTGCCGGTGATCGCCGAAGTGGCCGGCCAGCTCGGCGTGCCGGCCGTGCACGTGGGGCAGGCCGCGCTGCTCGGCCAGATGACGACCGGGTTTCCGGTCAGCCCGCTGACGCCCGCGACGTTCCTCGTCGTCGGCCTGTGCGGCATCGAGCTGGCCGAGCACCAGAAGTTCACGTTCCCGCTGCTGTTCGGCGCCTCGATCGTGATGACGATCGCGTGCGTCGTGATGGGCGTCTTTTGATTTTTTTCCCGGCGCGCGAGCGCCGGATCACGGTACCGACATGACAGCAAAGCCATCACACGAACGGCGCGTGCGCATCGGCGCGGGCGCCGGCTACTCGGGCGACCGGATCGAGCCCGCGGTCGAGCTGGCCGAACACGGGCAGCTCGACTATCTCGTCTTCGAGTGCCTGGCCGAGCGCACGATCGCGCTCGCGCAGCAGGCGCGGCGCAAGGATCCGGCGCTCGGCTACGATCCGCTGCTCGACGCGCGCATGCATGCCGTGCTGCCGGTGGCGGCGGACAAGCGCGTGCGGATCGTGTCGAACATGGGCGCGGCGAACCCGCGCGCGGCCGCGCGGCGCACCGCGCGGATCGCGCAGTCGCTCGGCCTCGCGGGGCTGAAGGTCGCGGCGGTCGAAGGCGACGACGTGCTCGACGTCGTGCTGCGCGGCGCGTTCCGCTTCGAGGAGTCGGGCGACGAAGTCGCCGCGTATCGCGACCGCATCGTGTCCGCGAACGCGTATCTCGGCGCCGCGCCGATCGTCGATGCGCTCGCGGCCGGCGCGGACGTCGTGCTGACCGGGCGCGTCGCCGATCCGTCGCTGTTCGCCGCGCCGCTGATCCACGCGTTCGGCTGGCGGATGGACGACTGGGACACGCTCGGGGCCGCGACGGTCGTCGGCCATCTGCTCGAATGCGCGGGGCAGGTGACGGGCGGCTATTTCGCCGACCCCGGCTACAAGGATGTGCCGAACCTCGCGCGGCTCGGCTTCCCGATCGGCGAGGTCGCGGCCGACGGCTCGGTCGTGATCACCAAGGTGCCGCACGCGGGCGGCCGCGTGAGCGCGGCGACCTGCAAGGAACAGCTGCTGTACGAGATTCACGATCCGGCGCGCTACCTGCAGCCCGACGTCGTCGCGGATTTCACGCGCGTGGCGGTGGCGGAGGAGGCGCCGGACCGCGTGCGCGTGACGGGCGGGCGCGGCAGCGCACGCACCGGGACGCTCAAGGTGTCGGTCGCGTATGTCGACGGCCATATCGGCGAAGGGCAGATCTCGTACGGCGGGCCGGGCGCGCTGGAACGCGCGCGGCTCGCGCTCGACATCGTCCGCGAGCGGCTCGCGCTGACGGGCGTGGCCGCGACCGAACTGCGTTTCGATTTGATCGGCGTGGATGCGCTGTACGGCGACGCGACGCCCGCCGTGCGCGGCGAGCCGGCCGAAGTCCGCGTGCGGGTGGCCGGCCGTGCGGCGAGTGCCGCCGAGGCCGCGCGGATCGGCAACGAAGTCGAGACGCTCTATACGAACGGGCCGGCCGGCGGCGGCGGTGCGTTCAAGTCGACGCGCGAGGTGATCGCCGTGCAGTCGGTGCTGCTGCCGCGCACGGCCGTGACGCCGTCGTTTTCTTTCGTGGAGGCATGATGCAATTGCGTGAACTGGCGCATGCGCGCACCGGCGACAAGGGCAATACGCTGAACGTATCGGTCATCTGCCGCGATCCGCGTCACTACGAACACCTGCGCGCGCATCTCGATGCGGCCGCGGTGAAGGGATGGCTCGCGGGCATCGTGCACGGCGACGTCGTGCGCTACGAGCTGCCGGCGCTTGCCGCGTTCAACTTCGTGCTGCGCGACGCGCTCGGCGGCGGCGTCACGCGTTCGCTCGCGCTCGATGCGCACGGCAAGTCGGTCAGCTCGGTGTTGCTGGCGATCGATGTGCCGGAGCCTGAGTGACGACGTGGCGGCGTGCATCGCCAACCGGCCGCGTTCGCCGCCAGGTTCGTGCTCACGGAATCAACCACTCGCGACGCCCGTCCGCGTGCTCGATGCGTTCGCCCGCGATGTGCAGGCGCTGATCCGCACGATAGTCGTAGACCGCGCGCGATGCGGCGACCTGGTCGAGATCGAGTTCGACCGTGTGGCGCGATTCGCCGTTGCCGGCTTCGAAGATCAGGTTTCCGAACGGATCGGCCGCGAGGCTGCCGCCCGCGAACACGACGTCGTGCGCACCTGCGCCGACGCGGTTCGCGACGACCGCGAACACCTGGTTTTCCATCGCGCGGGCCGAGACCGACGTGCGATGCACCTGACGGTACGGCTCCATGTTGCCGTCGGTCACGAGGATCAGCTGCGTGCCGAGCGCCGCAAGCGCGCGGCCGGTTTCCGGAAATTCGCTGTCGTAGCAGATCAAGAGGCCGATCCGCGCGCCGCGCCATTCGACGCTCGCGTAGCGGTCGCCGGGCAGCACGACGTCGCGCTCGCTCAGCCACAGATGTGTCTTGCGATAGCGCAGCGCGATGCCGTCCGGCGTGACGAACACGGTCGTGTTGTAGAAGCGCCCGCCGTCGTTCTCGATCAGCCCGGCCACCACCGCGACGTTGCGCGCCCGTGCGGCCGCGATCACCGCGCCGATGCTCGGACCGTCGAGCGGCTCGGCCACGCGCGCGAGATTCGACGGATCGAGAAAACCGGTGAGCTGCGCTTCCGGAAACATCACGATGTCGGTGCCGGGCGCGCAGCTCGCGATGGCGTCGAGCGTGCGCCGCAGGTTGTACGGTGTGTCGCCGTCGCGGCCGGCCAGCTGCACGATGTCGAGTTTCAATTTCATGGGCGGGTTCGGTGGCAGTGGCTCGTCGCGCGATGCGGCGCAAGGGTGGGGAGGAGCGTCAGTATGCGCCGAACGCGCCGGTTTCCCATCCCGCCGACGCGTTAGCGCTTGCGATGCCGCGCCGCCCGCGCATCACACGTACAGGTAGCGCACGAGGTGGAAGAACACCGGCGCCGCGAAGCAGACCGAGTCGACGCGATCGAGCATCCCGCCGTGGCCCGCGATCATCGAACCCCAGTCCTTGGTGCCGAGCGAGCGCTTCACGGCCGACAGCACGAGGCCGCCGACGAAGCCCGCGATCACGATCGCGAGCGAGATCCCGAACGCCGCGCCGAAGCTGAACGGCGTCACGCGATACAGCGATGCGCCGCACAGCGTCGCGAGCAGGCCGCCGCCGACGAAGCCTTCGACCGTCTTCGACGGCGACAGCTGCGGCGCGATCTTGCGGCGCCCGCACAGCTTGCCGACCACGTACTGCAGCACGTCGCTGATCTGCACGACGAACAGGAAGAAGAACAGCAGCAGCGCGTTCTGCCCGGCGTAGCGCGGAATGTCGAGGATCAGCACGGCCGGCGCGTGGCTCAGCCCGTACACGCACACCATCAGCGCCCAGTTGATCTTCGCGTTGCGGCTCAGGAATTCGCGCGTGTCCTGCGTGAGCGCCGACACCAGCGACATCGCGAAGAACAGGTGTACCGGAACGAAGATCGAATACATCCCGTACCAGTTGATCCCGAGCAGCAGGTACTGCACCGGAATCGCGACGAAGAACGCGATGAAGAGCGTCGTATGGTCGCTCGCGGTCGTCGGCGTGAGCGTGATGAACTCGCGCAGCGTCAGGTACGACAGCAGCGCGAACACCAGATACGTGACGTTGTTGCCGAGGCTGATCGCGATGACCATGATTGCGATCATCGCCCACCACGCGCGGATGCGCTGGTTCAGGTTGACGATGGTCGCGCTCGCGCCGCCGCTGCGCGCGCCGAGGATCGCACCGATCACGGTCGCGAGCACCAGCACGCCGGTGACGCCCGCGACCAGTTCCCAGAAAAGAGTTCGCATGAAGAGGTCCGGAAAAGGGAGAGGTGGGCGCCGCGTTCAGCCGGCCGGCCGCTGCGGCGGCGCGAGCGCGACGATCGCGTCGCGCATGCGGGCGAGGAAGGTCGGCTTGTCTTCGCCGGCGCCGAGCGCGTCGTTCGCGCCGAAGTGCACCTTGCAGATCAGCGGCACGGGCCAGATCGCGCCCTTCGGCATGATGCGCTGCAGGTTCTCGAGATAGACCGGCGCGAGCGCGACGTTCGGAAACTCGGTCGCGAGATGGAACAGGCCGCTCTTGAACGGCTGCGGCAACACGTCCGCGCCGCGCGTGCCTTCCGGGAAGATGATGATCGAGTGGCCTTGCCGCAACGCATCGCGCACCGGGTCCAACGGGTCGCCGCCGCTTTCGCGGTGACGGTCGATCAGCACGACGTTCAGCAGCTTCTGCGCGATGTGGCGCTTCAGGTCGCCGCTGTCCCAGTAATCGCGCGCGGCGACGGGCCGCACGACCGCGCGCACGTCGCGCGGCAGCGCGGCGAGGATCGCGAGCGTGTCGATGTGGCTCGTGTGGTTCGAGAAGTAGATCTTCTGCGTCGGGGAAGGCGGCGCCTGATGCCAGACCGGATACGCGCCGGCGACGAGCCGCACGATCGACAGCAGGAAATCGCGCTGCCAGATGTTCAGGATGTTCATCGGCGCCGCGCCTCCTGCGTGCATGCCCGCGCGGCCGCGCGGGCGCGGCGGGCGGAATCCCGGAATGCCGGCGCGGCAGGATGCGCGCCGGACGGCCATTGTTCAAGTTTTTTCAAATTCGTGGCTGCCTGTCGCAGGGCCGCGATCATCGGACGATGCGCCGGCAGAGTTGCGTTGCGGCGAATGCGCCGTTCGACGGCGTGATAATCGGCTGTTGCACGAGCGCCCGGCGACAGTTCGAGTGAATTGCTGCGCTCACGGGCCAGCGGATTATCGCGAGTTTCCGTCGAAAACGCCAGATTGCCCGGCGCGGCGCGCGGCTTGACGCGTCGGGGCCGCTCGGCGACGATTACGACCACCTGTCGAAAGCCGCCGCCGGCGGTTGCGCCGCCCGGGGCATGGCGGCGACGAACGTATCCGAACGTGCCGAACCAATAAAACGATGAGCCTTTACGCACTCAAACCGAAATTCCAGAACCGTCTGCGTCCGTTCGCGGATTCGCTTGCCGAGCGCGGCGTCACGGCCAACCAGGTCACGCTGTTCGCGGCCGGCGGCTCGATCGTCGTCGGCGCGCTCGCGGGGCTCGGCGTGTTCGCCCGCGTGCTGTTCCTGCTGATTCCGATCTGGCTGTTCGTGCGGATGGCGCTCAACGCGATCGACGGCATGCTCGCCCGCGAGCACGGGCAGAAGAGCACGCTCGGCGCGTACCTGAACGAGCTCGGCGACATCGTGTCCGATGTCGCGCTCGTGCTGCCGTTCCTCGCGATTCCCGCGTTCGCGCCGGCAGATGTCTGGCTGTTCGCGCTCACGGCGATCATCGTCGAATGCGCGGGGCTGATCGGCCCGCTCGCCGGTGCGACGCGCCGCTACGACGGCCCGTTCGGCAAGAGCGACCGCGCGCTCGCGCTCGGCGCGTTCGCGCTGTGGATCGGCTTCGGCCTGCCGGTCGGCGGTGTCGCCGCGTGGCTGTGGCGCGTGCTGATCGTGCTGTCGATCGTGACGGCGGTGCGGCGCGTGCAGGCGGGCGTCGCCGAAGCGGGTGGCTGACGGCGGCTGGCGGCCGTGGCGGGACCGGCGCCGGAGGGGGGCGCCGCATGATTCGAATAACGAAACGAGAGAGATCGCATGAGCGCACGCATGGCCCGCGAGGCCGGCTTCGTCACGCACGACGGCGACACGCTGTTCTAGCGTCACTGGCCCGCGACGGGCCCGCGCTGCCGCGACGCGATCGTGCTGCTGCATCGAGGCCACGAACATTCGGCGCGCGTCGCGCACCTCGTCGACTCGGCGAGCGTGACCGCGCGCAGGCGCTCGCGCCGCTGCGTGCGTTCGAGCTGCGCGGGCTCGCACAGGCGGTGCCGCCCGGCGGCTATCTCGTCTGCACCGGACAGCCGTGGCATCCGCAGCTGGAATTCATCGCGCGTGCGCTGAACAATCATCGCGGCGAGGCGACCTGGGTGATGCGCCGCCGCTCGCAGGCCGGGATGGACGAACTCGTCGCGCGCGCGGGCTGTCGCAAGCTCGACCAGCGGATCGCGAGCTGGGCATCTTCACGGTCGGCCTCGCGAAGCGGGTCGACGCGTCATGAGCGCGCTCGGGTTGTGCCGGGCCGGCGTGCTGGTCGCGATCGTGCAGTGGATCGTGGTCGGGGCGGCGATCGCGGTGCCGCAGTCCGGTCAGCCGTGCGCGAGCGGCCCGGCTGGCCGAATGGGCCGGGCGTCCCACGTCACGCGTGGCATGCCCGTTGCGTCCGCGTGCGCTTCACCTCGTACATCGCCTGGTCCGCATGCTCGATCAGCGCGTTCATGTCGGTGCCGTCTTCGGGCAGCATCGCGACGCCGACACTGACACCGAGCCGCAGCGGCTGCCCCTCGAACTCGAACGGTTCGGCGACCTGCCGGGCGAGCCGTGCGCGTTGTGCGTCGATGTCGTCGCGGCTGCCGACGTTCGGCAGGATCACCGCGAACTCGTCGCCGCCCACCCGCGCGACCGTATCCGAGCGCCGCACGGCGCCCAGCATCCGCGTGGCGGCCTCGCGCAGCGCGGCGTCGCCCGCGCGGTGGCCGTAGCCGTCGTTGATCGGCTTGAGCCCGTCCATGTCGATGTTGAGGATGCCGAGCCGGCCGTTCGCGCGCAGCGCCGTGTGCATCGACTGGCGCAGGCGGTCGTAGAACAGCGCGCGGTTCGGCAGGCCGGTGAGCGCGTCGTGCGTCGCGCGCAGGTACAGCTCGTTCGCCTCGTTGCGCGCCGCGTGGAACATCGCCGCGGCGATCAGGTCGGCCGTGAGCCGCAGCGTGCCGGCGTCGGCGGCCGAGAAGCCGTCGACCTCCGGCGACATCACCTTCAGCACGCCGACCGTCGTGTCCGCATGGGTGAGCGGCATCACCAGCATCGAGCGCAGCCCGACGCGGCGGCAGGCATCGCGATCGACGCGCGGGTCGGTTTCCGAATCCGTGCAGCGCAGCAATTCGCCGCGCGTCACGCACAGGCCCGACAGGCTGCCCGAGCGGCGCAACCGCAGCCCGAGCATCCCGGCGGCGGAACCCGACGCGGCGCGGTACACCATGTCGTCGCCTTCGGCGAATTCGACCGCCGCGCCGCTCGCGCCCGTGAGTTGCGGCACCTGCTCGGTCACATAAGCCATCACGCTGCCGAGGTCGAGGCCGAGTTTCGCGATCTCGGTCTGGGTGGCGATGATGCGCAGCAGCGTGTCGGGGGAAGGGGTGGCGGTGTCGACGATTTGATCCAAGTCAGTTTTCCATGAAGAAAGCCCGGCACGCGGCGCCGGCTTGCGGTAGCATACGCGCCGCCCACGCGGCAGCGCGTTCCGGGCGGCCCGCAAGGGGTCGCATCCGGCATCCGGCATCGGTATCCGGACGGTTCGCCGGCGCGACGGTTCGCCGATCCGGCAGCGTCGGCAGTATGCCGATCGGTCCGGCCGGCAGCAACGGCGTAATTCTTGCCATTCAGTCGCCGCACGCAGCATTTCCGACCGTATTGAGTTGTTTTTCGCTTCGTCAGCGCGAATCAGGGTGAGTTTTGTCCTGATTTTGAGATAGTGTGACGAATGTGCGAGCGCCGGTGCCAGGCGCGCACCGTCCGATGGACCGGCAGCGGAAGAATGCGCCGCGTCGTTTCGATACATGCATTCAGGCCAGACTTTGAGGGGAAGCAGTGGGGATGTGCACTCACGGGCATAGCTGCTTTGGGCGCGTCGACAGCGGCGCGCTTGATCACCGGACGACCACGACGATGCGGAGCCGCGCATGAAGCCGGCCGTGTCGCTGTTCGTCCTGTCGCTCGCCACGTTCGGCGCGTTTCATGCGGCCGCGCTGTCGGCCGCGCCGATGCCGGCCGCGTCGGCATCCGTTTCGGCGTCCGCCGGCAGCCCGGCCACGCCTGCGCTTGTCGACGGCGCGGCCGCATCGAGCGCATCGGCCGCATCGAGCGCCGCCGGCGCGACGCCCGCCGGCCTGCCGGCGACGACCGTGCAACTGCCGTTCGCGTCGCTCGGCGCGTTCGATCCGGTGCACCTGCGCGGCGCCGACGATGCGCGCACGATCCATGCGGGCGTGCGGCTCGACCGCGTGGTCACCGGCGCGCGGCTGCGCCTGACCTATGCGTATTCGCCGTCGCTCGTGTTCCCGATGTCGCACCTGAAGGTTTCGGTGAACGACGAGGTGGTCGCGACCGTCCCGTTCGACGCGACGCGCGCGGGCCGCACGGTCACGCAGGACATCCCGATCGATCCGCGCTACTTCTCCGATTTCAACCAGATCGGCCTGCGCCTGATCGCGCACTACTCGCTCGATCACTGCGAGGACCCGTCGAGCTCGGCGCTGTGGGCCGACGTGAGCCCGACGAGCGAGCTGATCCTCGACGAGTCGCCGGTGCGCCTGCCGAACGATCTCGCGCTGCTGCCGGCGCCGTTCTTCGACCGGCGCGACAACGGGCGCTTGCGGCTGCCGTTCGTGCTGCCGGCGTCGCCCGACTCGGCGACGCTGCGCAGTGCCGGCGTGCTCGCGTCGTGGTTCGGCGCGCAGGCCGACTACCGGCAGGCGCGCTTCCCGGTCGCGGCGACGCTGCCGGCCGACGACCAGGCGGTGGTGGTCGGCACGGCCGCGACCTTGCCGGCCGGCCTCGCGCTGCCGTCGGTCAACGGCCCGCTGCTCGCCGTCGCCGACAACCCGGCCGCGCCGGGCCGCAAGCTGCTGGTCGTGACGGGCCGCACGGCAGCCGAGGTCGACGATGCGGTCGCGGCGCTCGTGCTCGGCCGCGCGGCGCTGTCGGGCCCGGCGGCGACGGTCGCGCACGTCGATCTCGGCGCGCCGCGCAAGCCGTACGACGCCCCGCGCTGGCTGCCGGTGAACCGGCCGATCGCGTTCCGCGAACTGGTGTCGGATCCGCGCGAACTCGAAGTGCGCGGCACGTCGCCGGACGCGATCCGGCTGAACCTGCGGGTGCCGGCCGACCTGCATTCGTGGAACGGCTCGGGCGTGCCGATCACGCTGCGCTACCGCTACACGGCGCCGACCGTGCAGGACAACTCGACGCTCGCCGTCGAGATCAACGAACAGCTCGTGAAGTCGTACCGCCTCGGGCCGGCCCATGCCGAAGACGCGCGCGGGCGCATGCAACTGCCGCTGCTGGCGGTGCCGGAAGGGCGCGTGACGAGCGATGTCGATATCCCGGCGTTCCGCGTCGGCAGCGGCAACCAGCTGCAGTTCCGCTTCACGCTCGATTCGCAGAAGACGGGGCTCTGCTCGAGCACCGCGACTGAGCCGCAGCGCGCGGCGATCGATCCCGATTCGACGATCGACTTCTCGCACTTCGTCCACTACGCGCAGTTGCCGAACCTCGCATTCTTCGCGAACAGCGGCTTCCCGTTCACGCGCTTCGCCGACCTGTCGCAGACGGCGGTCGTGATCCCGGACCGGCCGTCGCCGCAGGAGCTGGAAACCTACCTGACGATGCTCGGCCACATGGGGCAGTGGACCGGCTTCCCGGCGCTGCGCGTGCAGGTCGCGCGGCCCGGCGACGTCACCGCGCTGGCGGGCCGCAAGGACCTGCTCGTGATCGACGGCTCGCCCGCGTCGCCGCTGCTGTCGCACTGGCGCGCGGCGCTGCCGCTGGCGATCGACCAGCAGGCCGGCACGGGCGCGACGCGTGTCGCGTTCTCGGTGAAGGAGCGCTGGCGCAATGGCGTCGGCATGGCGGACGGTGGCGCGCATATCGAACAGACGGGCGCGCTCGCCGCGCTCGCCGGGTTCGAACTGCCGGGCAGCCACGGCCGCAGCGTCGTCGCGCTGACCGCGACCGACCAGACGCGCCTGGCCGACCTGCTGGACGTCTTCGAAAAGCCGGGCCTCGTGTCGCAACTGCAGGGCGACCTCGCGCTGGTGCGGCCGGGACAGGTCGACAGCCTGCGCGTCGGCGATCCGTACGTGGTCGGTTTCGTGCCGTGGTATGCGCGCGTCTGGACGCAGGCGGCGCGGTACCCGGTGGCGCTCGGCGTGGTCGGCGTCGTCGCGGGGCTGTTGCTCGCGCTCGGCGTGTTCAGCGTGCTGCAGAAAATCGCCGCGCGCCGCCGGGGGATGTAACGGATGATGGCTTGGGCATTCGCAAGGCGACGGGCAGCGCGGCCGGCGCGGCGGGGCGGCACGACGCTCGTGCTGGCCGTCGCGGCGGCGTGCACAGCGGCCGGGGTAGCCGGGACGGCCGGGCGCGCGCAGGCGGCGCAAGGCGGTGCGGCCGACGTGCGGTGCGGCGCGGCGTGGCCGCGCTGGGACGCGTTCAAGCGCGATTTCGTGTCGGCCGACGGCCGCGTGATCGACGTCGGCTCGGCCGATTCGCGCACGGTATCGGAGGGGCAGGCGTATGGACTGTTCTTCGCGCTCGTCGCGAACGACCGACGCACGTTCGACACGATCCTCGCATGGACCGAGAACAACCTCGCACAGGGCGACCTGAGCGCCCGGCTGCCGGCGTGGCTGTGGGGCCGCGCGCCGGACGGCACGTGGCGCGTGCTCGATGCGAACGCGGCGTCGGATGCCGATCTCTGGATCGCCTACACGCTCGTCGAAGCCGGGCGGCTGTGGCACGAGCGCAGCTACACCGCGCGCGGCGCGCTGCTCGCGAAGCGCGTGCTCGACGACGAGACGGCCAGCGTGCCGGGCCTCGGCCTCACGCTGCTGCCCGGGCCGACCGGGTTCAAGCTGGCCGATGGCCAATGGCGCGTGAACCCGAGCTATTCGCCGCCGCAGGTGATCCGCGGGCTCGCCGCGCGCCTGCCCGACGAGCGCCGCTGGGCCGCGCTCGCGGCCAGTACCGGCCGCGTGCTGCTCGACACCGCGCCGAAGGGCTTCTCGCCGGACTGGGCGTTGTATCGCGCGGGCGCGGGCTTCGGCCCCGATCCCCAGACCCATGCGGAAAGCGCGTACAACGCGATCCGCGTGTACCTGTGGGCCGGCATGCTCGATCGCGCCGATCCGCTCGCCGCGCCGCTGCTCGCGCGCTTCGCGCCGTTCGCCGACCATATCGCCGCGCATGGCGCGCCGCCGGAGAAGGTCGACACGACGACCGGCGTCGCGGGGCCGAACGACGGCAATGGCGGCTTCTCCGCGGCGGCCGTGCCGTTCCTCGACGCGCGCGGCCAGCATGCGCTCGCCGATGCGCAGGCGGCCCGTGTCGATGCGCTCGCGCGCCAGGCGGCGCCCGGCTACTACACGAGCGTGCTGACGCTGTTCGGCCTGGGCTGGCGCGACGGCCGCTACCGGTTCGGCGCGGACGGGTCGCTCGCTGCGCGCTGGGAGGACCGTTCATGCGCGGCCCGATGAAGCGCACCGCACCGCGCGTCGCGGGGTTCGCGTGGCTCGCGTCGTCGGTCACGGCGGCGGCGCCGGCCGCCGTCGCCACACCCGCGCCCGCGTTGCCGAAAACCGTCGCGCCGAAGGCCATCTCGGCGCCGGCGCCGGCCACGACCGACCTGCCCGACGCGCAGCGTCAGCTCGCGACCGCCCGCATGTGGGGCGCGAAGCATCGCGACGACCTCGCGCGCGACGCGCTGCGCAAGGGGCTCCTGATCGCGCCGGACGATCCCGAACTGCTCGCGGAACAGATGCGGGTGCTGCTGCGGCTCGGCGACGCGCAAGGCGCGCAGGCCGCGCTGGCACGCCTGCAGGCCCGCGCGCCCGCGGCGCCCGGCACGCGGCGCGCGGCCGACGAATACCGCGTCGCGACGAGCGGGCGCGGCGAGATGGCGCAGATCCGCCTGCTCGCGCGCAGCGGTCGCGCCGACGAAGCGGCCCGGCGGATCGTCGCGCTGTTCCCGAACGGCGCGCCGTCCGGCGCGCTCGGCGCCGAGTATTACCAGATCGTCGCGAATGCGCCGGGTGGCCGCGAATCGGCGCTCGCCGCGTTGCGCCGCGCGGTCGCGGCCGACCCGCAGGACACGAGCGCGGCGCTCGCGCTCGCGCGGCTGCTGAACCAGCGCGCCGATACGCGCGCGGAAGCGAACCGCATCGCGTGGTCGCTCGCGAAGCGCGCCGACGCCGATCACACGGAAGCGATGGCCGTGTGGCGACGCGTGCTGCAGTCCGCCGGCAGCGATCCCGCGTATCTCGATGCGCTGCACGCGTATCTCGCGCTGGTGCCGGACGACACCGAATTCCGCGATCGCAGCGCCGAACTCGACCGGCAGCGCGACGCGCAGCGCCGGCTCGAACGCGACCCCGACTACATCGCGCAGCAGCGCGGCTTGCAGGCGCTCGCGCGCGGCGACCTGGCCGGTGCCGATCCGCTGCTCGCGCGCGCCGCGCAGGCGCGCGCCGGCGACGCCGATGCGCTCGGCGGGCTCGGCCTGCTGCGCTTGCGCGAAGGCCGGCACGACGAAGCGCGCGCGCTGTTCACGCGCGCCGCGGCGCTGTCGACCGACCAGCGCGGCAAGTGGCAGAGCCTCGCGCGTACCGCGCAGTTCTGGGGGCTGCTCGCGCAAGGCCGCGCGGCGGCGTCGGCCGGGCGGCCGCAGGATGCCGAGCGCGCGGCGCGCGCCGCCCTCGCGATGCAGCCCGACAGCCCGGACGCGAAGCTGCAGCTCGCCGACGCGCTGCTCGCGCAGCGCGACTGGGCGCGCGCGGAGCCGTTGCTGCGCGAACTGCTGGCCGCACGTTCGCCGAACGTGTCGGCGGTGCGCGGCACGGCGATGCTGTACGAGAGCACCGGCCGCGCGGACCGCGTCGGCCCGCTGCTCGACGCGCTGCAAGGCCGCGTGACGGGCAGCGACGATCGCCGCGCGCTCGACGGGCTGCGCGCCGACCTGCTCGCGAGCCAGGCGCGCGCGCTCGCGGACAAGGGCGAACGCGGGCCGGCCGTGCAACGCTACGAGGCGGCCGTGCGCGCGGCGCCCGACGCACCGTGGACGCGTTTCGCGCTCGCGCGGCTGTATCGCGACATGGGGCTGCCGCAGCTCGGCCGCACGGTGATGGATGATGGGCTTGCGCAAAGCGATACGCCCGAGATGCGCTATGCGACCGCGCTGTATCGCAACTCGCTCGACGATGTCGCCGGCGCGCAGGCCGCGCTCGCGGGTGTCGACGATGCTCAGCGCTCGGACGGCATGCGTGCGCTCGCCCGCAAGCTCGACGCGCAAAGCGCGCTGGCCGACGCGCGCGGCGCGCTCGGCCGCGGCGATCGCGCGGCGTTCGCCGCGTCGCTCGCGCATGCGCAGGCGAGCGCGCCGGACGATCCCGACATGCTGGCCGCGATCGGCGCGCAGTGGATCGACGCGGGCGAGCCCGAGCGCGGCCTCGCGCCGTTGCGCGACTGGATCGCCGCGCATCCGCGCGAGGCCGATCCCGACGTGCGGCTGCGCTACGGCGACCTGCTCGGCAGCGCGGGGCGCGACGACGCGCTCGCCGCGTGGCTCGACACGCTGCGCCGCGAACCGGCGCTGACGCCGGCACAGACCGCGCGCATCGAGGATCAGTCGCTGCGGCTCGTGCTGCGCCGGACGGACGACGCGATCGCGCAGCAGGACTATGCGCGCGCGCGCACGCTGCTCGATCGCGCGAGCCCGGCCGGCCGCGCGGACAAGCGCTATGCACTCGAGCTGGCCGATCTCGAACGCGCGCAAGGTCACTACGACGCGGCACGCGACGCGCTCGCGCCCGTTATCGCGCGCACGCCGGACGATGCCGACACGCAGCTCGCGCTCGCGCGCATCGACGAGGACAGCGGCCAGCGCGCGGCCGCGCGCGCGCGCGTGCAGGCCGTGCTGGCGCGCACGCCGGACGACGACGTCGATACGCGGCTGTCGGTCGTGCGCCGGCTGAACGCGCTGCGCCGCCCGGACGAAGCCGCGCAGGTGATCGACCCGCTGCAGGCCGCGTATCCGGCGCGCGCCGACGTGACGGTTGCCGCCGGGCGCGTGGCCGAGGCGCAGGGCCGCTACGACGATGCCGCGTCGCTGTACCGGCTGTCGCTGTCGCAGGAACGCACGAGCGGCGTGAGCCCGGGCCGCGACGGCCGCACGCCCGCGCAGGCCGCGTTCGCGGATCTCGAACAGCGGCGCGATCCGGAGATCGAGATCGGCTGGCTGCCCGCGTACAAGTCGGGCGACGAAGGGATTTCCGCGTACCGCGCGCAGCAGGTGCCGATCTACGCGCAGATGCCGGTGCGCTACGACGGGCACGCGTTCCTGCAGCTCGACACCGTGCATCTGGACGCCGGCACGCTCGATACGAGCGTGCCGAACGCGTATTCGCTGAAGACCTTCGGCACCTACGGCGCGCTCAACGCGCTGGCCGGCTCGTCGCTGGCACCGTTGAACCAGCAGGCCGCCGCGTTGATCGCGCATCCGCAGGGCGACCTGCACCAGCCGATGACGGGCGTCGCGCTCGGCGCCGGCTATCGCACCGATGCGTGGCGCGTCGATCTCGGCACGTCGCCGCTCGGCTTCCCGGTGCATTACCTGGTCGGCGGCGTGCGCTACCGCTTCGACGCGGGCCCGGCGAGCTTCACCGTGAACGCGTCGCGCCGGCCGGAAACGAGCAGCGTGCTGTCGTATGCGGGGATGCGCGATCCGTGGACGGGCGCGGTGTGGGGCGGCGTGCGCCGCGACGGCGTGAACCTGCGCGCGGCGCTCGACGTCGGCCGCGTGAACCTGTTCGCGGAACTCGGCGCGGGCGTGCTGTCCGGCCGCAACGTCGAGCGCAACGCGGAAGTCACGCTGCGCTCGGGCTTCACGGTGCCCGTGTACGAACGCGCGACGATGAAGGTGAGCACGGGGCTCGTCGGCAATGCGTGGCACTACGCGCAGAACCTGCGTTACTACACGTACGGGCAGGGCGGCTACTACAGCCCGCAGCGCTACCTGTCGCTCGGCGTGCCGCTCGAGTGGGCGGGGCGGCGCGACGCGCTGTCGTGGGACCTGACCGTCACGGGCGGGATCTCGAACAGCTACGAGAAGGATTCGCTGTTCTACCCGACCTTCGCGGACCAGCGCGCCGCGCAGGCGGCGGCGGGGCTCGTCTACGCGGGCAGTTCGACGCGCGGCGTGTCGTTCTCGTACGGCGTGAACGGCATCGTCGAGTATCGCGTGAATCCGCACCTGAGCGTCGGCGCGCAACTGCACGTCGACCGGTCGCACGACTACGCGCCGAGTTCGGCGCTCGTGTACCTGCGCTATGCGTTCGACGCACGCGCGGCGCGCAGCTGGCTCGTCACGCCGACGCCGGTGCGGCTTTATTCGGATTACTAGGGGACTGGGAGAACACGTGAATACGGAACTCGATGCAACCCGTCCCGCGCTCGGCGCCGCCGGCCTGCTGGGCCGCCTGCGCGCGCTGCTGCGCACCGGGCCGGCCGGCGGCCGCGCCGGCCCGCTGAGCCGGCTCGCGATCGACGGGCTGCCCGACACGTGGACGCAGCTGGAAGCGGGCGGCCTGTACGCGATCTATGCCGCCGCCGGCACGCCGGCGTGCGATGCGCTGGTGTGGGAAAGCGCGCGGCAGTCGCGCACGCGCGACGTGACGGTCGTGCTGTCGCGCGCCGCGGCGCACGTTGCCGCGCAGCTGCAGGCGCGCGGTTTCTCGGGCGGCGCGCAGCCGGCCGGCTGGCCGCGCAACCTCAACGTGCTGGCGATGCCGCCCGCGCCCGCGGCGGCCGACGGCGATGCCGCGCGCGAGCCCGGTGCGCCGCGCCGTGCCGCGCCCGGTCCGTTCGCGCGGCTCACGGGCGGCTTGCGCGCGATGAAGCGCTACGGTTTTCGCGCGCGCTCGCTGTATTTCATCGAAGGCGCGCAACGCTGGTTCAGCTGGGACGATCCGACGGCGCTCGCGGAAGAAGCGCACGCGCTCGCCGACTGGTGCCGCACGCACCGGATCGCGCTGGTGCTGCTGGTCGATCCCGAGATCGTGCGCACCGGCGCCGATCCGGACACCGATGATCCGCCGCTCGTGCGCGACGCGAATCGCGCGCCACGCAGCGGCTTTCACGGCGTGTGCGCGGGCGTCGCGCAGCTGCAGCGCACGCACGGCGAGCTGCTGTGGGTCGTCGATTTCTGGCGCGCGGGCGAGACGCTCGCGGCCGGCGAAGTGCGGCCGCTGCGCTTCGCGCCGGGCGGCCGGCTCGCGGCGATCGTCGACGGCGCCGCCGCCGAACCGCTGCGCCGGATGAAGCTCGCGACCGACGAGGATCGCGTCGTCGTCAGCCGCGCGGTGCTCGACGAAGGCGGACGCGTGCCGGCCGACTGGGAAATCGTCGACGACAACGCGGCGGTCGTCGCGGCCTGCGCACGCGCGCAGGCCGCGACCGCGGTGCTGGCGTTCCGCTCGCATGCGCAGCTCGAGACGCTGTGCGCGGCCGTTCACACGCTGCGCCGGCAATGCGGCGGCGCGTTGAAGATCGCCGTGGTCGAGCGCGGCGAGGTGCTGCGCCAGCAGTTCGAGATGCTGGTGCTGAGCGTCGGCGCGAACCGCGTCGTCGCGCGCGACCTGCCGGTGACGCGGATGCACGCGGCCGTGCACGCGCTGCGCGGGCAGCTCTATGCGCGGCCCGTCACGCCCGACTATCGCGCGGCGCTCGCGGCCGCGCTCGGCGATTCGGTGCTCGGCTACCTGCCGGTCGGCGCGTTCTGCCTGCGGATTCGCGCGGTGCTCGATCGCGGCGCCGTGCTCGCGCTGCCGCATACGCTCGCGAAGATCGCGCTGCTGCCCGGCGTGTCGCACGTCGATGCGCTGCGGCACTGCCGGCCGCGCCGCGCGGGCGACGTCGTGACGGCCGATGCCGGGCACCTGTACGTGTTCCTGTTCGCGTGCGAGCCGGCCGATGCCGAGGATGCGCTCGCGCGTATCTTCGACGTGCCGGTCGAGACGCTGTCCGATCGCGTCGTGTGTCTCGGGCAGGGCAGCATCGACACCGAGCTCGATGCGCTGAAGGCCGAGAACCGGCGCGCGCCGATCGCCGACTACAGCGACCTGTTCGCGACGGCGCAGCCGGCGGATGCGGCACGCGCGCCGGGCGAACGCGCGGCGGATGCCGCGGCGCGTGCCGAACCGGGCGCCGACGGCACCGTGGCCGGCGGGGCCGGCGTGGCCGCCGCGGGCGGCGCGGCCGACCGGCACGTCGATGCGCCGCCGCACGCGGTTCACGCCGACGATGCGACGCCGGCCGCCGACATGCCGGGCGATGCGCCGGCATTTCCTGCATTTCCCGTCGCGCACACGCGCGGCGCCATCCGCAGCGCGATGCCGCTGCGCAAGCCGGAGGGCGCATGATCGCCGAACTCGTCATCGGATTCATCGTCGGCATCGCGATCGCGGTGCCGGTGTGGCTCGTCGCGCAGCACCTGGGCCTCGGCCGCGGCTTTCATGCGCCGCGCGGGCTGCAGCGGCGCGACGCGGTGCCGTGCGAACTCGTGCCGGTCGCGCTGCGCGGGCGCCTGCTGCCCGATGCCGATCACGCCGGCGGGGCGGCGCCATGAAGACGATCGCCGTCACGTCGACGACCGGCGGCGCGGGCCGCACGACGCTCGCGGGCGCGCTCGCGGTGCTGCTCGCCCGTCGCGGCCGGCCGGTCGTCGCGGTCGAGTTCGACGCGCAGAACCTGATGGGCGCGACGCTCGGTCTCGACACGCTGGCCGAGCACGGGCTCGCGCACAGCCTGCTCGGTGACCCGGGTAACGCCGCGCCGTGGCACGCGCATACGTGGCGCAATGCCGACGGCGTGCTGTTCGTCCCGTACGGGCAGGTCGACGCGGCGGGCGCCGCCGCCTGCGATGCGCGGCTCGCGGCCGATCCGGCCTGGCTGTCGCGCGCGCTCGACGAGATCGCGCTGCCGCCTGACGGCGTCGTGCTGGTCGACACCGCGCGCTATCCGTCGCCGCAGGCCGAGCAGGCGATTCGCCGCGCGGACCTGACGCTCGTCGTCGTGCCGCCCGAACCGGCCGCGTGCGCGACCGTTGCCGCGCGCCTCGACGCGCTGCGGGCCGGCGGCGGCGACCTGCAGATCGTCGTGAACCGGCTGAACCCGGCGCGCGACATGCAGCGCGATGCGCTCGCGATGCTGCGCGCGGTCGCGGGACCGGCGTCGATGCTCGAGCAGCGGATTCACGTCGATGCGGCCGTGCCCGAAACGCTCGCGCGCGGCAGCTGGATCTTCGACGACGCGCCGTATTCGCAGGCATCGCACGACCTGAACGGCGTCGCGAACTGGGTCGACGCGTGGCTCGCGGCGGCCGCGGCCGGCCGCACGGGAGTGCGGCGATGAAGGCCGCGTTCGCGTCGCGCTGGCGCGCTGCGGCCCGGCGCGCGACCGACTGGTGCGCGCACGGGATCGGGCTGCCGGCCGAGCGCACGCTGCTCGACTGGCTCGTGCGGCTGTTCTTCCACGCGCCGCCGCCCGGCCGGCCCGATCCCGTGCGCCGCCGGGCACGCATCGCCTTCCTGTGGCTCGCGCAAGAGTGGGGCGTGCTGCAGCCGCTGAGCACGCGCGAATGGCTGTGGCGCGCGATCGTGCGCGCGCCGCGCGCAGCCGATGGCCGGCCCGCGCGCGATCCGCTCGCGTGGTTCGACACGTTCGTCGTGCCGGTCTACGTCGCGGCGCGCGCGCTCGGCCGGCGCCTCGACGCGTTGCTCGCGCGTCTGCCGTGGGCTCGTTGGGGCGGCTGGCTCGACGCGCGCGCGCACGGCGTCGGCCGGCACCGCTGGCTCGCGCCGCTGCTGCTGATCGCCGGCGCGCTGATGTGGGCCGCGGCCGGGATGTCGCCGCTGATGCCCGGCGCGCAGTTCGCGTTCTTCGCGATCGTCGCGGTGCTGGCGCTCGCGCTGCGCCGCCTGCCGGGCCATCTGCCGACGCTTGCGCTCGCGTCGCTCGCGCTGCTCGCCACCGTCCGCTACGTGTGGTGGCGCACGACCCAGACACTCGATTTCCGCAGCCCCGTCGAGGCGTTCGCCGGCTACCTGCTGTACGGCGCCGAAGCCTATACGTGGATGATCCTGCTGCTCGGCTTCGTCCAGACCGCGTGGCCGCTCGACCGGCCGATCGTGCCGCTGCCCGACGACCCGGACACCTGGCCGAGCGTCGACGTCTACATCCCGACCTACAACGAACCGCTGTCGGTCGTGAAGCCGACCGTCTTCGCGTCGCAGAGCATCGACTGGCCGGCGGCCAAGCTGCGCGTGTACCTGCTCGACGACGGCCGGCGCCCCGAGTTCGAGGCGTTCGGGCGCGAGGCGGGGATCGGCTACCTGACGCGCGACGACAACCGCCACGCGAAGGCCGGCAACATCAACCGCGCGCTGCCGAAGACGCACGGCGAATACATCGCGATCTTCGACTGCGATCACGTGCCGACGCGCTCGTTCCTGCAGACCTCGATGGGCGTGTTCCTGCGCGACCCGAAATGCGCGCTGGTACAGACGCCGCACCATTTCTTCTCGCCCGATCCGTTCGAGCGCAACCTCGGCACGTTCCGCGAGATCCCGAACGAGGGCAACCTGTTCTACGGGCTCGTGCAGTCGGGCAACGACCTGTGGAACGCGACGTTCTTCTGCGGGTCGTGCGCGGTGCTCAAGCGCACCGCGCTGGAGGAGGTAGGCGGCGTCGCGGTCGAGACCGTGACCGAGGACGCGCACACCGCGCTCAAGCTGCACCGCCGCGGCTACACGTCGGCTTACCTGCCGACCGTGCAGGCGGCAGGCCTCGCGACCGAGAGCCTCGCCGGCCACGTGAAGCAGCGCACGCGCTGGGCGCGTGGGATGGCGCAGATCTTCCGCATCGACAATCCGTTCCTCGGGCGCGGGCTCGGCTTCATCCAGCGGATCTGCTACGGCAACGCGATGCTGCATTTCTTCTACGGGATCCCGCGGCTCGTGTTCCTGACGATCCCGCTCGCGTACCTGTTCTTCCACCTGTACTTCATCAATGCGTCGTCGGTCGCGCTCGCGAGCTACGTGATCCCGTACCTGGTGCTCGCGAACGTCGCGAACTCGCGGATGCAGGGGCGCTATCGCCACTCGTTCTGGGCCGAGGTCTACGAATCGGTGCTCGCGTGGTACATCGCGCTGCCGACCACCGTCGCGTTCTTCAGCCCGCAGCACGGCAAGTTCAACGTGACCGACAAGGGCGGCAAGATCGACGAAGGCTACGTCGACTGGTCGACCTCGAAGCCGTACCTCGTGCTGTTCGCGCTGAACGTGCTCGCGATCGCGGCCGGCCTGTGGCGGCTCGTGGCCGACCAGGGCGACGAGGCGTCGACGATCCTGATCACGCTCGGCTGGACCGTCTACAACCTCGCGATGCTCGGCGCGGCCATGGCCGTCGCGCGCGAGACCAAGCAGGTGCGCGTCACGCACCGGATCGCGATGCGCGTGCCGGCGACGCTGCTGCTCGCCGACGGCTCGACTGCCGCATGCTTCACGAGCGACTACTCGACCGGCGGCCTCGGCCTCGAAGCGGTGCCGGGGCTGCCGCTCGCGGTCGGCGACACGCTGACGGTATGCGTGACGCGCGGCGACCGGCCGTTTCCGTTCCCGGTGCGCGTGAGCCGCGTGACGCCGACCCACGTCGGCGTGAGCTTCGAGGCGCTGACGCTTGAGCAGGAGCGCCAGCTCGTGCAGTGCACGTTCGGCCGCGCGGACGCGTGGCTCGACTGGCACGCGAGCGCGCGCGCGGACACGCCGCTGCGCGGGCTGAAGGAAGTGCTGCGCGTGGGCCTGGACGGTTACGTACGGATGTGGAAAGGTGCGGCGCGCGGCGTGCAGTCGATGTTGGCACCGAAGCTCGATCGGGCGCGCGACTGACGCGGCGCCCATCACGGAGTGGTTTAGATGACGTTCTGGAATCTGTATTTCATCCTGAAGTTCGCGCTGTTCGCGACCGGCCACCTGCAGCCGCTGTGGCTCGCGAACCTCGCGTTCGCGCTGGCGCTCGCGGCGAGCGCGCCGATCCGGGCGCGCGTGTGGCGCATCGTGCGACAGCTCGCCGCGCTCGCGATCGCGGTGCCGCTCCTTGCGCGCGAGCTGCATGCGCCGCCGCTCGCGCGCCTTGTCGATGCCGCGCGCGAGGTCAGCACGTTCCGCCTCGACTACTGGATGGAGCTGCTGCCGCGCCTGTTGCCGCCGCTGCTGGTGCTGACCGTGGCGGGCGTGCTGATCGTCTATTTCATCGTCAACCGCTGGGTGCGCGTCGCGACCTTCGTGCTCGCCGCGCTGGTCGTGATGCCGCTGTGGCAGGCCGGCAACGGGCTGATGGCGCGCGTCGTCGCGCCGCTCCCGCAGCAGCAGGCCGACGCCACGGGCGGGCGCGCCGGCCAGCCCGAGGACCACAACGCGGCGCTCGCGACGTTCCGCGCGCAGGAGTCGCAGCGGCAGGTCGCGTTCGGCCATCTCGGCAACGATCCGGCCGCGCAGTTCGACGTGATCGTGCTGCACGTGTGCTCGCTGTCGTGGGACGACCTCGATGCCGCGAAGATGCGCAATCACCCGATGCTGAGCCACTTCGACTACCTGTTCAACAACTTCAGCACGGCGGCGAGCTACAGCGGCCCGGCCGCGATCCGCGTGCTGCGCGCGAGTTGCGGGCAGGAAGCGCACGCGGACCTGTACAAGCCCGCGCCGCAGCAGTGCCACCTGTTTTCGCAACTCGCGTCCGCCGGCTACACGGTGCAGTCGCTGCTGAACCACGACGGGCACTTCGACAACTTCCTGCAGGTCGTTCACGACAACATCGGCGTGCCCGACGCGCCGATGATCTCGAACGCCGCCGCCCCGGTCGCGATGCATGCGTTCGACGGCTCGGCGATCAAGGACGACTACGGCACGCTCGCGAACTGGTACGCGCAGCGCGCGTCGGTGCCGGGCCCGGTCGCGCTGTACTACAACACGATCAGCCTGCACGACGGCAACCGCGTGGTGGGCAGCTCGCTCACCAGCATCGATTCGTATCCGCAGCGCGTGACCCGGATGATGAACGACTTCGACCGGCTCGCCGACCTGATCGCGCAGTCGGGACGGCGCGCAGTGATCGTGTTCGTGCCCGAGCACGGCGCCGCGCTGCGCGGCGACAAGAACCAGGTGGCCGGCCTGCGCGAGATCCCGACGCCGCGCGTCGTCCACGGGCCGGTCGGCGTGCGGCTCGTCGGCTTCACCGGCAATCACGGCACGACGACCGTGATCGACCAGCCGACGAGCTTCCTCGCGCTCGCGCAGCTGCTGTCGAACCTCGTGTCGAACAGCCCGTTCAAGCCGGGCGCGACGCTTGCGCAATATGCCGCCGACCTGCCGCGCACGCGGATGGTCGGCGAGAACGAAGGCACGGTGACGCTGCAGACGAGCACCGGCTATGCGGTTAAGACTCCGGACGGCGTATGGATCGACGAACAGTAAACATCGGCGATGGCGACGACGATCGCCTGTCGCAACCGAACGACGTGCTAGGCCTCGCGCGGCACCTGCCTGCGCTGGATCCGGCCCGCTACGTCGACGAGCAGGCGCGGCGCGCATTCGTCGAATCGCTCGAGCGCTGGCCCGTGCTCGCGAAGCTGATGGGATTGAGGCGGTAAACGCAAGGCGGCCGGCGTGAATGCCGGCCGCGCTGCATCGATGCGCCGACCGCTATCGGCTCACCGCGGGCTCACTGCGCGCGGCGCTCCGGCTGGCGCGTCCATTCGTTTTCCTCGCCCGGCACCTTGCCGAAGGTCTGCGCCGCCCACGCGTGGCGGGCCGCCTCGATCTTCGCGCGCTCGCTCGACACGAAATTCCATTCGATGAACCGCTCGCCCGGCAGGTGCGCGCCGCCGAGCAGCATCACGCGCGCGCCGTTCGCGCTGGCGAGCGCGACGTTCGTGCCGGGTTCGAGCACGGCCATCGTCGCGGGGGCGAGCGGCGTGCCGTCGATCGTGAGGTCGCCGTCGACGAGATACACGCCGCGCTCGTCGTGTTCCGCGTCGAGCGCGAGCTGCCCGCCCGCGGCGAATTCAGCATACGCATAGAGCGTCGGCGAGAACACCGCGACCGGCGACGTGAGCCCGAACGCGGTGCCCGCGATCACGCGCACGTGCGCGCCGTCGCGCGTGAACGACGGCAGCGTGTCGGCCGCGTGATGCACGAATGCGGGCGCGGTGTCCTCGTGCTCGACCGGCAGCGCGACCCAGGTCTGGATCCCGTGCACCGGCTGTTCATGCGGGCGGTCCTCGTCGGGCGAACGCTCCGAATGGACGATGCCGCGCCCGGCCGTCATCCAGTTCACGTCGCCGGGCACGATCTTCTGCCGGAAGCCGAGGCTGTCGTGATGCATCAGCGTGCCGTCGAACAGGTAGGTGACGGTCGCGAGGCCGATGTGCGGATGCGGCAGCACGTCGATGCCGCTGCCGGCCGGCAGCACGGCCGGCCCCATCTCGTCGAAGAAGATGAACGGGCCGACGAGGCGCGCGGCGCGCGCGGGCAGCACGCGGCGCACGACGAGGTTGCCGATGTCGCTCTCGCGCGGCGTGAGCAGGGTCTTGATCGATGCGGACATGGTGGGTCTCTCGTATCCGGTGGGTCAGGCGATTGCCGTATCGATCGTGATCGGGTGCGTGAGGATCTTGTGCACCGGGCACGCATTCGCGATCTGCAGCAGTCGCTCGCGCTGCTCGTCGGTCAGGTCGCCGTCGAGCGTGATGCGGCGCACGATCGTGCTGCCCGCGCTACCCGATTCGTGCGCGAGCTTCACGTGCACTTCGGCGAGCGGCCAGCCCTTGCGTTGCGCGTACATCTTCAGCGTGATCGCGGTGCACGCGCCGAGGCTCGACAGCAGCAGCGCGACGGGCGTCGGTGCGGTATCGCCGCCGCCGAGCGACGCCGGTTCGTCGGCGCGCCACTGATGGACGCCGTCGGTGAAATGGACCAGGTAATCGACCGAGCCGATGCTCGCTTCGACGGACAGTTCGCTCATTGCAATTCCATGTGGGGAAAGGGAAGGCGGGCCGGCCGGGGAGGGCCGGGCAGGCTGGACGTTACGGTTCGAGCAGGCGCTGCAGCCGCAGTTCCTCGAAATCCAGCTCGGATTCTATGCGGTGCAGCACCGCGTCGTCGACCCGGCCGTCGCGATGCAGCTCGAGCAGCGCATCACGCGACACGCCGACCAGCTCGAGCTCGACGCGCAGCATCCGCGCGCGCACGTCCGCCGGTTCTGCGCCGTCGCGGTGCGCGCGTTCGTTGAACGCGACGCGGCTGCGGTATTCGGTCAGCAGCCGGTCGAGCGATGCGCGTTCGAGGCTCGTGCCGCGCTGCTCGCGCGCATCGAGTTCGGCGAGCGCCGCGCCGAACGTATGGGCGCGCACGGCATGCTCGGACATCGTGTGCCGCGCGGCCGGGCGCAGCTTCAGCACGCGGATCAGCGGCGCGAGCGTGCCGCCTTGCACGACCAGCGTCGCGATGATCAGCAGGAACGTGCTGAACAGGATCAGGTCGCGCCCAGGGAAGTTGCCCGGCAGCGCGATCGCGGCCGCGAGGCTCACGACGCCGCGCATGCCGGACCAGCCGAGCACGACGGCCTCGCGCCACGACCACGGCGCATGGCCCGCGCGCGGCGCGCGCAGGCGGCCCGGCAGCCACATCGCGACGAACACCCACACGACGCGCGCGGCGATCGCGGCGGCGGTGGCCGGCAGCGCGACGCGCAGGCCGGCCATCAGCACCGCGCCTTCGTGGTTCACGCCGGCGAGGATCGCATGCAGCGCGAGGCCGATCAGGATGAACACGAGCGCGTCGAGCACGAACACGATCGCTTCCCAGGTCGCCTTCGCCTTGATCCGCATGTCGGCGCCGAACACGCGATGCTGGCGCACGCCGAGCACGAGGCCGCAGGTCACGACCGACAGCACGCCCGAACCGTGCACGGCTTCGGCGATCCCGTAGCTGCCCCACGCCATCGCGAAGGTCACGACGATCCCGAGCATCGGCTCGCGCAGGCGCTGCAGCACCCAGCACATCGCATGGCCGCACGCGAGGCCGACCGCGATGCCGATCAGCGTGAGCGAGAAGAACAGGCCGGTGGCGCTCGCGGTCGTGATCGTGACGGCGAGCGCGGCCGAGACGGCCATCTGGTACAGCAGCAGGCCCGATGCATCGTTGACGAGGCTTTCGCCTTCGAGCACCGCGACGAGCCGCGCGGGCAGCGGATGGCGCTGCAGGATCGCCTTCGCGGCGACCGCGTCGGGCGGCGACACGATCGCGCCGAGCGTGAAGCACGCGGCCCACGGCAGCGCCGGATTGGCCGCATGCACGGCGAGCGCGACCGCAACCGTCGTGAACACCACCGCGCCGAGCGCGAGCGACGCGATCGACGCGAGCTCGTGGCGGAATTCCTTCCACGCCGTATAGAAGCCGCTCGACATCAGCAGCGGCGGCAGCACGGCCACGAGCAGCAGCGCCGGATCCATGTCGGGCGTGCGCTTGCCTGCGATGGCCACCACGCAGCCGCCGAGCAGCAGCACGACGGCCGGCGGGATCGACACGCGCTCCGCGAGCCAGGTGAGCGCGCCCGCGCCGCAGATCAACAGCAGCAGGTAGTGGAACAGCTCGACGTTGGTCATGCGCGACGCGTGCGGCTATTGCGGAGCGTGCGCGTCACGACGGCTTGCGTTCGTTCGCGCTGCCGCCCGGCAGCGCGCCGAACATGTGCTGGCTGCACTTCGCGTCGCGCCATGCGGTGTTCAGCCGGTGGCCCGCGAGCATGCGCCGCGCGACGGGCAGGATCTGTTCGCCGGCCAGCATGCCGAGCAGGCCGACGAGCGCGATGACCGGCGGCGCGGGCGAGTTCACGCCGAGCGCGCCGTAGATGACACCGGCGAGGATGCCGGCGAGCAGCGAGAAGACGTACGGTTTCATGGTGGAGCGTCCGGTGATGGGCGAGCGGCACCGAAACGGCGCCGTCAAGGTTTTGAAAGCGTAGCGGGTTTGCGTGAAGAAAAAAAGAGCGGGCCGCTTCCAACGGGCGCCGTTTCCGGAATCGCATCGATTCCGTTTCTTGGGTGGTCGCGCCGGGCGTTTGCGGCTTAAATAATGCGAGCCGGATGACGATCCGGCGCGATGTGCCGCCGGCTCCTCCCGTTTTCACGGTCGAGGCGGGCCCTCTCTTTTCGTTCACAGGACGCCATGCGCCATGAGCAATCCGAAGCTTGAAGTACTCACTCCGCACAACAGCCAGCTGATCTTCATCGACCAGCAGCCGCAGATGGCGTTCGGCGT
>NZ_QTPZ01000055.1:0-38648 GCF_003853505.1 Burkholderia sp. Bp9015 | reverse complement strand
ATGATGCCGAGAATGCCGTACACCATCGTGTAACCCAACGCGATGATGGCGTACACACTGCCGAGCACCAGCCCGTTGAGGATCTGCTGGACGAAAATATCCATTTAAAGCTCCTTGGCCCATGCTGCCGGAGGACGTTGCGCCCCGCGGGTAAGCGAGGAATCGCGCCTTCTCGGCGACACTGCGGGTACTAGTCGATACCGGTAAGGGTGGATCGCCCCGGCGCGCGCCGCCCGGCCTGTACGGCCGGACCTGCCGCCGGAACGGATACAGAAACGACACCGCACTGTTCCGGTGCCATCATGAGTCCCGTCGCTAAATCGTCACGACATCGAGGACGGTGTACTTGGCCTCCTTGAAGTCGTAGGGCAGCGTGCCGCAACGGCCGGTGTCCGGTTGCCCGAACGCCATGCCTTTTTCCGTCCGGGCCGGGGCGAACCCCGTGTCCGGGCAGATCAGGTTCCGCGCCGCGTCGCCCGCGGGCTCGACCACCTTGACGGCGCACATGCCGATGTCGCCAAGGGTTTGCGCTCCGATGCCGGACGCCGTCGCCTGCGGTGCAAGCGGGCCGTCCGCCGCCGCCCGCGCGGCGCCCGAACCGGCATCGCGAAGGTGGCGCCCGACTTTCGTCAGGACTGCGTCGGAATCCGTGAAACGAAGCAGACCGCCCGCCGCGACGCGATGGGTCGCGGCGACACGCTGTTTCGTCGAATCGAAATGAAAGGGAATCAGTGACATCTGCACGTCG
The DNA here is from genome assembly GCF_003853505.1 of Burkholderia sp. Bp9015. Lineage (NCBI taxonomy): Bacteria > Pseudomonadati > Pseudomonadota > Betaproteobacteria > Burkholderiales > Burkholderiaceae > Burkholderia > Burkholderia sp. Bp9015. Next base: position 37,900 of record NZ_QTPZ01000055.1, on the reverse strand, counting down.
CCTGCGTTGCCCCGAAACCCGGGCGCCCGCCGTGCGGCGCGCCCTGCTGCTGCCGCATCATGGCCGGCGGCTCGTTGTCGGGCAATCAGCTTGCCCGTCGCCCGGTCGATGGCAGCGCCGCCGGCGCGTGCTGCCCGCCGTGCCGAATGCATGCCGATCTTCGGGCCCTGCGCGTTGAATTCCTCGATCGCCAAACGTGCCCCGTTGTCCTTGTCACTGTCCGATTGCGCAATGCGGCACACCGACCGCGCCGCACGACCGGGTCCGGCAGCGCGCACGTCGCTGGCCGCCGGTACTGCGGGTGCCGCAGTCTCCCTGCCCGCCTCGTCGTCGCTCTTTTTGCTACAGCCGGCAAGCATTGCAACCGGTGCGGCGACGGACATGGCGTCAGCCAACTTCACATGCATCGAGTAGGTCTCCCGCGCCTTGCCAAAACCCGATTTCAAAGCCATTCCGGCCTGAAAACGGGCGCATTGTAACTCCATTTATAGGCCGCCAATAATCCTGATTCGATGGGGTTTTCCTGCATTGCAACCAATTTTGAGAAGCGGCTACGCGCAGCGATAGCAACCGGGTTGCACCATTGCTGTGAACAATGGTTGCATCTCGTTTTCGCGACGCAAAAAAAAGCGCGCCGGGAGGCGCGCTTCGGGGGTATCGCAGGTGCGATGCGGCAATCAGGCGGCGGGCGGCAGGTTGAGCCCGCGCGGCAGCGGAAACGACACGTTTTCCTCGATGCCGTCGAGGGCGCGGACATTGCGCACGCCGAGCTCGCGCAGCCGCGCGATCACGGCCTGGGCGAGCACTTCCGGCGCCGATGCGCCGGCCGTCACGCCGATGCGGCGCTTGCCCGCGACCCAGGCCGGATCGATCTGGTCGGGTGCGTCGACCATGTACGCGGCCACGCCGCGCTTCTCGGCCACTTCGCGCAGGCGGCTCGAATTCGAGCTGTTCGGGCTGCCGACGACGATCACGACGTCGCACTGCGGCGCCATGAACTTCACCGCATCCTGGCGGTTCTGCGTCGCGTAGCAGATGTCCTGCTTCTTCGGCTCGCGGATCTTCGGATACTTCGCCTTCAGCGCGCCGATAATCTCGGCCGCGTCGTCGACGGACAGCGTCGTCTGCGTGACGAGCGCGATGCGCTCGGGATCGGCGAGTGCGAGCTTCTGCACGTCCTCGACGCTTTCGACGAGATGCATGCCGCGCTCGACCTGCCCCATCGTGCCTTCGACTTCCGGGTGGCCCTTGTGGCCGATCATCACGATGTCGACGCCGTCCTGGCGCATCTTCGCCACTTCGACGTGCACCTTCGTGACGAGCGGGCAGGTTGCGTCGTAAATACGCAACCCGCGCACGTCCGCCTCGTCGCGCACGGCCTTCGACACGCCGTGCGCGCTGAAGATCACGGTGTTGCCGGCCGGCACTTCCTCGAGTTCCTCGACGAAGATCGCGCCTTTCTTCTTCAGATCCTCGACCACGTACTTGTTGTGGACGATCTCGTGACGGACGTAGATCGGCGCACCGTGCATCGCGATCGCGCGCTCGACGATCTCGATTGCGCGATCGACCCCGGCGCAGAAGCCGCGCGGCTGGGCCAGCAGGATTTCGGCATCGGCGGCGACGGTCTGCCCGGACAGCGTATCGGTGGTGCTCATGATTACAGGATTCCGATGATTTTCACTTCGAACGTGAGCGCTTGGCCCGCGAGCGGATGATTGAAGTCGAACAGCGCCGAGGTTTCGCTGACTTCCTTCAGCACCCCTGCATAGCGGCCGCCGTCCGGCGCGTTGAATTCGATCAGCTCGCCCGGCGTGAAATCGTCGCCGACCATCCCGTTCTCGCGCAGCGTCGACAGCGTCACGCGCTGGAGCATGTCGGGATTGCGGGGACCGAACCCCTGCTCGGGCGTTAGCTGAAAAGTCGAATGGTCACCGACCCTGAGCCCGAGCAGAATCTGTTCCAGCGAGGGCGCCAGTTGCCCGGCGCCGAGCAGCAGCGTGGCGGGCTTGTCGGAGAAGGTGTTGACGATATCGGCGCCGTCGGCCAGTGCCAGCCGGTAATGCAGCGTGACATGGGAACCGGGCTTCACTTCGGATAGATCGATGATGCTCATGAATGACTCGTGTTCGTCGGCGCCCGAACTGGCCGAAAGGCCCGGCGCAAAACCAATATTGTAAGTCACCTGAGCGCGCAAGGCTGAAAGTGCGACGACGTCGCGCACACGGCCGCCGCCAATGGAGTTTCGATCATGCCGTCATCCTCTCTCGCCGTCGTGCCGGCCGAATGCCGCGACACCGCCGACCCACCGGCCGCTGCGCCGGGCCGCGTCGTCCCGATCCACCTGCGCAAGCGCCGCCCGGCCGACTGGCGCCCCGAGCGGCCGCGCGAACGGCTGCTGGAGCGCGGGCCCGCCGCGCTGACCGACGACGAGCTGATCGCGCTGCTGCTCGGCACGGGCAAGCCCGGGCATGATGTGTTCGTCACCGCCCGCGCGCTGGTCAGGCAGTTCGGCACGTTGCGCGGCCTGCTCGAGGCGACCTCCGGCGACTTCGAGATGCACCCCGGCATCGGTCCCGCGCGCTCCGCACGGCTCGTCGCGGTCACCGAGATCGCGCGGCGCATGCTGGAGGAGAAGGCGCACGCGCGCCTGCAGATCGATTCGCCCGGCGCCGTCGAGGATTGCCTGCGGCTGAAGATCGGCTCGCGCCCGCACGAAGTATTCATTGCGGTGTACCTCGACGCCCGCAACGGCCTGATCGACATGGAGGAAATCACGCGCGGCTCGCTGACGCGCATGGCCGTCTATCCGCGCGAGGTCGTGCGCCGCGCGCTGCAGCAGAACGCCGCAGCGCTGATCGTCGCGCACAATCATCCGTCGGGCGCGGTCCAGCCGAGCGCGGAGGACCGCCGCCTGACGCGGGTGCTGAAAGACGCGCTCGAACTCGTCGACGTGCGGCTGCTCGATCACGTCGTCGTCGGCACCAGCGATACATTTTCGTTCGCGCGCGCCGGTTGGCTGTAGACTGTGGCCCGGCGACCCGCCCCACGGGCGCCGCAACGACGATGCGAAATTGGGTTTGATTTTTCTGAACTTTTTCTGCTAGAATCGTCGTCTGTCTTTTTTCCAACCAGTTCTAGCCATCGAAGGGCCTTGTCTTTACAGGCTTCGGCGTTCTGAGTGCAGCCATGGATCACGTGGCAGTACGATGGAACCTTCATCGGCGATCGAACCCCGAATTTAGCGTATTAGGAGTGCTCTCATGGCACGCGTATGCCAAGTAACTGGGAAAGCGCCGATGAGCGGCAACAACGTTTCCCACGCCAACAACAAGACGAAGCGCCGCTTCCTGCCGAACCTGCAAAACCGCCGGTTCTGGGTGGAGAGCGAAAACCGCTGGGTGCGCCTGCGCGTCTCGAACGCCGGCCTGCGCCTGATCGACAAGAACGGCATCGATTCCGTGCTCGCTGACCTGCGCGCACGCGGCGAAGCCTAAGCCCAAGGAGCACAATCATGGCAAAAGGCGCACGCGACAAGATCAAGCTTGAGTCGACCGCTGGTACGGGTCACTTCTACACGACCACGAAGAACAAGCGCAACATGCCGGAAAAGATGGCGATCAAGAAGTTCGATCCCGTCGTCCGCAAGCATGTGGAATACAAAGAAACCAAGATCAAGTAATCTCCGGTTTCTGCCAGCCTGACGGCGACCGAAAAGCCCCGCACATGCGGGGCTTTTTGTTTTGCGCGGTTTCGCGCGCACGCTCGGGCCCGACGCGGTATGCTCTCCCCTTTCCGCGGCCAAGGTCGACGGAACGCACAAGATCTAAAGCGTAACGATGGAGATGCAGCATGAAATTCGACGTGGCGATCGTCGGCAGCGGCCTGGCAGGGCTGTCGGTCGCACTCAACCTGGCCAGCACGCGACGTGTCGCGCTGATCGCGAAACGTTCGATGATGGAGGGGGCAAGCGATAACGCGCAAGGCGGCATCGCGGCCGTCCTCGATTCGGCGGACAGCATCGAGAACCACGTCGACGACACGCTGGTCGCCGGCGGCGGGCTGTGCGACGAAGGCGCGACGCGCTACATCGTCGAGCATGGCCGCGAAGCGATCGAATGGCTGATCTCCCAGGGCGTGCCGTTCACGAAGGACGATGCGGCCGAACTTGGTTTCCACCTGACGCGCGAAGGCGGCCACAGCCACCGCCGAATCATCCACGCGGCCGACGCGACCGGCCATGCGGTGCTCGCGACGCTGTCCGACCGCGCACGCCAGCATCCGAACATCACGTTCTTCGAAAACCACCATGCGATCGACCTGATCACGTCGGACCGGCTCGGGCTGCCCGGGCGCCGCTGTCACGGGCTGTATGCGCTCGACGTCGACAACGACCGCACGATCACGATCGAGGCGCCGCACACGGTGCTCGCGACCGGCGGCGCCGGCAAGGTCTACCTGTACACGACGAACCCCGACACCGCGACCGGCGACGGCATCGCGATGGCGTGGCGCGCGGGCTGCCGCGTGTCGAACATGGAATTCATCCAGTTCCACCCGACCTGCCTGTTCCATCCGTATGCGAAGTCGTTCCTGATTTCGGAGGCCGTGCGCGGCGAAGGCGGCCTGCTCAAGCTACCGGACGGCACGCGCTTCATGCCCGCACACGATCCGCGCGCGGAACTCGCGCCGCGCGACATCGTCGCGCGCGCGATCGACTTCGAGATCAAGAAGCGCGGGATCGACTGCGTGTATCTCGACATCAGCCACCAGCCGGAAGCGTTCCTGCGCGAGCACTTCCCGACGATCCATGCGCGCTGCCTCGAATTCGGCATCGACATCGCGAAGCAGCCGATTCCGGTCGTGCCGGCCGCGCACTACACGTGCGGCGGCGTCGTCACCGATCTCGCGGGGCGCACCGATCTCGCGGGCCTGTATGCGGTCGGCGAGACGTCGTACACGGGGCTGCACGGCGCGAACCGGCTCGCGAGCAATTCGCTGCTCGAATGCCTCGTGATCGGCCGCGCGGCGGCCGAGGCGATCGAAGCGGCCGGCTTCGACGCTGCAACGCCGGCCAAGCTGCCCGCATGGGACGAAAGCCGCGTGTCGGATGCGGACGAGGAAGTCGTCGTCGCGCACAACTGGGACGAACTGCGCCGGCTGATGTGGAACTATGTCGGCATCGTGCGCACCGACAAGCGTCTCGAGCGCGCGAAGCACCGCTTGTCGCTGCTGCGCGACGAGATCCACGAGTACTACGCGAACTTCCGCGTGACGCGCGACCTGCTCGAGCTGCGCAATCTCGTCGACGTCGCGACGCTGATCGTGAAGAGCGCGTACTCGCGCCGGGAAAGCCGTGGGCTGCACTACAGCCGCGACTGGCCGCACACGCTGCCGAAGGCGCTGCCGAGCGTGCTCACGCCCCGCTCGCGCCGCTGACCGGTACGCCCTTCCCGGCTGCCGCCGCACAAAAAAAGCCGCTGGCGTCATGCGCGCCAGCGGCTTTTTTCGTCAGACGGTATGTCGCGCGGTCAGTCGACGATCCGCATCGAGTAGTCGGTCGCGCGCACGTCCTTCGTCAGCGCGCCGATCGAGATACGGTCGACGCCCGTCTCCGCGAACGTGCGCACCGTATCGAAATTGACGCCGCCCGACACTTCGAGCACGGCCTTGCCGGACGCGATGCGCACTGCCTCGCGCATCATGTCGAGCGTGAAGTTGTCGAGCAGCACCGACTGCGCGCCATGCGCGAGCGCCGTGTCGAGCTGCGCGAGCGTCTCGACTTCGACTTGCACCGGCACGCCCGATTCGAGCGCGAACGCCGCATCGAGCGCTTCGCCGACACCGCCGGCAGCCGCGATATGGTTTTCCTTGATCAGGATGCCGTCGTACAGCGCCAGACGCTGGTTCTCGCCGCCGCCGACCCGCACCGCGTACTTCTGCGCGAGCCGCAGGCCCGGCAGCGTCTTGCGCGTATCGAGGATCTTCGTGCGCGTGCCTTCGACGCGATCGACGTAACGACGCGTCGCGCTCGCGACGCCCGACAGCAGCTGCAGGAAGTTCAGTCCGTTGCGCTCGGCCGTCAACAGCGCGCGCGCCGGCCCTTCGAGTTCGCAGACGGTCGAATCCGGCGCCATCCGGTCGCCTTCGCGATAGCGCCACTGCACGACGATCGACGGATCGATTCGCGCGATGACGGCCTCGAACCACGGCACGCCGCACAACACGGCTTCCTCGCGCACGATGATGCGCGCACGGCGCCGCTCGCCGGCCGGCACGAGCCGCCCGGTCTGGTCGCCGGTGCCGACGTCTTCGGCGATCGCATCGGCGACGTTGCGCGCGATCGCTTCGTCGAACGCCGCGCCGTATTGTGCGCGGACGGCTTCGAACAGCGGAGAGACTGCGCCGGTCATGCAGCCCCCACGTTCGCGAACAGTTGCTGATCGCGCTGCAGATCGCCGCTCGCTTGCACGCGCTTCTTGTGCGCCGCGGCGAAATCGAGCATCCGGTCGATCGGCAGACGCGCGCGCGCGCCGATCGCCGGATCGACGAAGATCTCGTTGTGACCGCGCTCGAGCACGTCGGCGAGGTTCGCGAGGCCGTTCATCGCCATCCACGGGCAATACGCGCAGCTCTTGCAGGTCGCGCTGTTGCCGGCCGTGGGCGCGGCGATGAAGGTCTTGCCGGGCGCCGCGAGCTGCATCTTGTGCAGGATGCCGAGGTCGGTCGCGACGATGAAGTGCGTCGCGTCGAGCTTCACGGCGGCATCGATCAGCTGCGTCGTCGAGCCGACGACGTCCGCCTGCGCGACGACGTTTTCCGGCGACTCCGGATGCACGAGCACCTTCGCGTCCGGATATTCGGCACGCAGCAGGTCGAGCTCGATGCCCTTGAATTCGTCGTGGACGAGGCACGAACCCTGCCACAGCAGCATGTCCGCGCCGGTTTTCTTCTGGATGTAGCTGCCGAGATGGCGATCCGGTGCCCAGATGATCTTCTCGCCCCGCGCGTGCAGGTCCGCGACGATTTCGAGGCCGATCGACGACGTGACCATCCAGTCCGCGCGGGCCTTCACGGCGGCGCTGGTGTTCGCGTAGACGACGACGGTGCGGTCGGGATGCGCATCGCAGAACGCGGAGAATTCGTCGACCGGGCAACCAAGATCGAGCGAGCAGGTCGCGTCGAGATCGGGCATCAGTACGCGTTTGCCGGGGCTCAGGATCTTCGCGGTTTCGCCCATGAAGCGTACGCCGGCGACGACGAGCGTCTGCGCGTCGTGGTCGCGGCCGAAACGGGCCATTTCGAGCGAATCGGCGACGCAGCCGCCGGTTTCGTCCGCCAGTTCCTGCAGCTCGGCATCCACGTAGTAGTGAGCGACGAGCACGGCCTTTTCACGTGCGAGCAGCGCCTTGATGCGCGCCTTCAGTGCGGCGCGTTCTTCGGCAGACGGCGCCTCGGGCACTTTGGCCCACGCCTGGCCTACCCCACAGACGGTTCCCGCCGAGACCGGCCGGTCGTACTCGACGGGTTTGATCGTCGATTGCATCTCCATATCTCCTGTCGACCCGAGTTAGCGCTTTAGCGCTTACTCGGGTCCCATGCTTCGCGGTCGACCCGAGTTAGCGCTTTAGCGCTTACTCGGGTCCCATGCTTCGCGGTCGGCCAGAGTTAGCGCTTTAGCGCTTACTCGGCCCCATGCTTCGCGGTCGGCCCGAGTTGGCACTTTAGCGCTTTTGCTCCAGCGCCATCCCTGCGCTCGCTCCGGGGCGCCACGTCAGCGCTGCCCCGAGCCTCATACGAATTCCGGCGCTTCCGGTCGCCCTTCGAAAACCGGCCGCCCAAATGAAAAAACCCCGCCAACGCGGGGTTTGTGACGTCCTGAGATTCTAATCGATTTCGAATCAGGCGTAGCGACGCAGGCGCGTCGCGAATTCCTGCAGCGCCTTGATGCCGCTTTGTTCCGCGCGATGGCACCAATCCTGCAATTGCGCGAGCAGCTGTTCGCGCGAAGCGGTCGAGCGATCCCAGATCGCGGCCAGATCCTGGCGCAGCTGGAAGTACGTGTGCAGCTTCTGGCTGTTCGCGAAGATCTCCGGCAGCAGCTTCTTCTGCGGTTCGTCGAGGCCGTCGGCGTCCTTGTGGAACCACTTGCGCGCGCCGCGCATCAGCTGGTACTTCTCGCTCGAACCGAGTTCCTTCAGGTGCGCGAGCTCCTGGCGATAGGCACGCTTCACGGCCTTGCCGTAGCGCGCCATCACTTCGTAGCGGTTCGACAGCACGGCCTGCAGCGTTTCCTGGTCGAGCACCGTCTTCGGCTTGTTCAGGCGCGGCGTCGGTGCAACCTTCTTCACCTTCGCGAGACCGAATGCCGACATGATGCGGATGTACATCCAGCCGATGTCGAACTCGTACCACTTGTTCGACAGCTTCGCCGACGTCGCGAACGTGTGGTGGTTGTTGTGCAGCTCTTCGCCGCCGATCACGATGCCCCACGGGAACAGGTTCGTGCTCGCATCGGCCGAGTTGAAGTTGCGGTAGCCCCAGAAATGGCCGAAGCCGTTCACGACACCCGCGGCCCAGAACGGAATCCAGACCATCTGCACGGCCCACACGGTCAGGCCGAGCACGCCGAACAGCGCGACGTCGATCACCATCATCAGGCTCACGCCAAGGATCGGGTACTTCGAGTACACGTTGCGCTCGATCCAGTCATTCGGCGTGCCGTGGCTGAACTTGCGCATCGTTTCTTCGTTCTTCGCTTCCGCGCGATACAGCTCGGCGCCTTCGAGGAACACCTTCCAGATGCCGCGCGTCTGCGGGCTGTGCGGATCTTCCTCGGTTTCGCACTTCGCGTGGTGCTTGCGATGGATCGCGGCCCACTGGCCCGTCAGCATGCCGGTCGTCATCCACAGCCAGGCGCGGAAGAAGTGACTCGCGATCGGGTGCAGCTCCAGCGCGCGGTGCGCCTGGCAGCGATGCAGGTAGACCGTCACGCCGATGATCGTGACGTGCGTGACGGCAAGCGCGAACAGCGCGACCTGCCACCACGAAAAGCGCAGGAGCCCGTGGGAAAGAAAATCGAGCAGGGAATTCAACAAGGCAGTTACCTGTGGTGAGAGCGATGCCGGCGCAGGCCGACGTCATAAAAATGAAAGCATACCGCGTGTAGACCGGAATTTTACTTCAACCGTTCCAAGTCTTTGTAAAAAATGAATATTCTCTTGTCTTGACGCAACGCAAACAGTCCATCGGCGGACCGGGAAAGGCGCGCGATCCGGTTCTGGCCGCGGGCCCGCCCGATTCGCGCCGTCGGCCGCATCTACGCGGCCGACGCCCGCCCGTCCACCGATCGGCCATCGGCCACGGGCATGCCCTCGGCGATCACGCCGGTCGCTGCGAACCCCTCCGGCAAACCGACCACGCGCACTTCGCGCTGCGGGAACGGAATCGAGATCCCGTGCTCGCCGAACAGCCGCCAGATGTTGCGGTTCACCGACGAACGCACGCCCGACGTGCCCTTCGCCGCATCCTCGATCCAGAAGCCGAGCTCCAGGTCGATCCCGTCCGCGCCGAAGCCGACCAGATACGGCGTCGGCGCCGGCTCAGCGAGCACGCGCGGCACGCCCTTCGCGGCTTCCGCGAGCACCGCGAGCGCCTGCTCGACGTCGCTGGTATAAGCAATCTGCACGGCGACCTTCGCGTAGCCGCGCGTCAGGTACGACGACTGGTTCTGCACGACGTCGGTGATCAGCTTCTCGTTCGGGATCAGCGTCTCGTTGCCGTCGAGGCCGCGCACGACCGTATAGCGCGTGCGGATCTGCGTGACGACGCCCTGGAGCCCGCCGACGCTGATCGCGTCGCCGAGCCGCAGCGAACGGTCGAGCAGGATGATGAAGCCCGACACGTAGTTGCTGGCGATCTTCTGCAGCCCGAAGCCGAGGCCGACACCGACCGCGCCGCCGAACACGCCGAGCACCGTCACGTCGATGCCGACGAGCGACAGCCCGATCAGGATCGCCGCGAACACGAGCAGCGCGCGGCCGATCCGCGACATCACGACCTTCAGGTTCGCGTCGAGCGTGGTGGCGCGCGCGAGGCGCTCCTCGAGCACCGAGCCGAGCCACATCGCGACCATCAGCGTCACGCACACCCATAGCGCGCCGGAGATCACCGACAGCAGCGTGAGGTGCGCATTCGCGACGCGGAACTGCACGCTGTCGAGCCACGCGATCACGTCGCGTTGGATCCCGAGCACCGTCAGCACCATCGCCGCCCACACGATCACCGACACGATCTTCTCGACGATCGACAGCCACGCATGCGTGTGGCCGTCGCGGGCGAACACGCGCCGCGCGAAGAAGAACAGCACGTAGATCAGCCCGATGCCGAACAGCGGCACGAGCGCGAGCGACAGCAGCGACGTCGACATGAACGGGTCGAACCCGAGCTGCGCGGCCAGCACGAACAACCCGCCGAACAGCGGGAACAGCGCGCGCTTCAGGCTCTGCGCCCCGGCGCCCGGCATCCGGCCGGTGGCGCGCCGGCGCGCGTCGATGCGGCCGTGCACGACGCGCGCGGCCACCCATGCGAAACACAGCGCGCCGACGAGGATCGCCGCCTGCCAGATCATCACCGGCTGGTTGAAGTCGCGGATCACCGACGCGAGCCGGTGCGACAGCAGGCGGTTCTGCAGATTCTCCATCGTCCGTGCGCCCCGCCGTTACTGCGCGGCGCGCCGTTCCAGCACCGCGGCGAAGAAGCCGTCGGTCGCATGGCGGTGCGGCCACAGCGACAGGTAGTCGCCGGTCTCGAGTTCGATGCGCTGGTCGGCCAGCACCTTCTGTGCGGGCACCAGCACGAAGTCCGGATGGTCGGCGAGGAACTGCTCGACGATCGCCTCGTTTTCCGCGTCGAGCACGCTGCAGGTCGCGTACACGAGCCGGCCGCCCTTCTTCACGAGACGCGCGGCGCTCGCGAGGATCGACGCCTGCTTCGGCGTGAGTTCCTCGATCGACGTCCGCGTCTGGCGCCACTTGAGGTCGGGGTTGCGGCGCAGCGTGCCGAGGCCGCTGCACGGCGCATCGACCAGCACGCGGTCGATCTTGCCCGCGAGCCGCTTGATCTTCGCGTCGTGCTCGCTGTCGATCAGCACCGGGTTCACGTTCGACAGCCCGCTGCGCGCGAGGCGCGGCTTCAGCTTCGTGAGGCGCTTTTCCGACACGTCGAACGCATAAAGGCGCCCGGTCGAGCGCATCATCGCGCCGAGCGCGAGCGTCTTGCCGCCGGCGCCCGCGCAGAAATCGACGACCATCTCGCCGCGGCGCGGCGCGACCAGCGAGCACAGCAGCTGGCTGCCTTCGTCCTGCACCTCGATCTGGCCTTCCTCGAACAGCTTCAGACGCGTGAGCGCCGGCTTGCCGACGACGCGCACGCCTTGCGGCGCGAACGGCGTCTCGCCCGCGTCGATGCCGTTCGCGCGCAGCGCGTCGATCACCTGGTCGCGCGTCGCCTTCTGCGCGTTGGCGCGCAGGTCGAGCGGCGCCGGGTAGTTCAGCGCGGCGGCGAGCTGCGCGAGTTCCTCCGCGTCGAAACGGGCGGACAGCGCCTGGTAGATCCAGTCGGGCAGGTTGGTGCGCACGCGCACCGGCAGGCTCGCCGGATCGATCTTCGACACGTGCTCGAGCCACGCGGCCTCGGTGTCCGACACGAACGGCTTCAGCGCATTGCGGCCGAGCGTCTGCATCAGGCCGAGCAGCGTCAGGCGCCGCGCGGGGCTGCCCGTGCCGCTCTCGGCGAGGTGCGAGAACTCCATCTTGCGGCGCAGCACCGCGAACACCGCCTCGGCGATCACGCCGCGCTCGGCGTGGCCGAGCTTCGGGTGCGCACGGAAGAACCGGCTCGTCGTCGCGTCGGCGGGGCCGGTGAACTTCAGCACCTCGGCCAGCAAGGTCTCGGTCTGGCCAATCAGGAATCCGTGCAGCTTCATACGCCCTCGCTCGTTTCGGTATGCGGTTGATCCGCGAAAATCCAGCGCGCCTCTTCCGGCGCGACCACTGCCCTGCCGTTCTCGAGGCGCAGGCGCCCCTCGACGAACCAGCGGACCGCACGCGGATACAGCACGTGCTCGACCGTCAGCACGCGCTGCGCGAGCGCGGCCGCGTCGTCGCCCGCGCGCACGGGCACCGCGCCCTGCGCGACGATCGCACCGCTGTCGAGTTCGGGAATCACGAAATGCACGCTCGCGCCATGCAGCGCGACGCCGGCATCCAGCGCCTGCTGGTGCGTGTGGATGCCCTTGAAGCTCGGCAGCAGCGACGGGTGGATGTTCAGCAGCCGGCCTTCATATCGTCTGACGAAATCGGGCGTAAGGATGCGCATGAAGCCGGCAAGCACGACGAGATCGGGCGCGAAGCGGTCGATCTCGGCGGCGAGCGCCGCGTCGAAGCTGTCGCGGCCGTCGAACGAACGATGGTCGACCACCGCGGTCGCCACCCCGTGCGACGCGGCAAAAGCCAGGCCGGCCGCGTCGGGCCGGTTGGCGATCACGGCGGCGACCTCGGCCGGCCAGCGTTCCTGCGCGCACGCGCGGACGATGGCCTCCATGTTGCTGCCGCGACCGGAAATCAGGATCACGAGTTTTTTCATCCGCGAATTTTACCATTCGCCCCCGCGTTTCCCCCCTTCTCGGCCGCCGGGCCGCCCGAACGTTTATAATCTTCTGCTTTGCGGCATCCCACCGCCCATTCCCCGACGCTGCATCCGCTATCGTGAAAGTCTTCCGCGGCCTGCCCAACGCCGAGAGCCGCGCGCCGTGCGCGCTGACGATCGGCAACTTCGACGGTGTCCATCGCGGCCACCAGGCCCTGCTCGCGCGCGTGCGCGCGGCAGCGGACGCGCGCGGCCTGCCCGTGTGCGTGATGACCTTCGAGCCGCACCCGCGGGAATTCTTCAACCCGGCCGGCGCGCCGCCGCGCATCGCGATGCTGCGCGACAAGCTGGAAGCGCTGCGCGAGCACGGGGTCGACCGCGTCGTCGTCGAGCACTTCAACCATACGTTCGCAAGCCAGTCGCCGCAGGCGTTCGTCGAGCGCACGCTGGTGAACGGGCTGCACACGCGCTGGATGATGGTCGGCGACGATTTCTGCTACGGCGCGAAGCGCGCGGGCACCTTCGACACGCTGAAGGCGGCCGGCGAGCAGTACGGCTTCGAGGTCGAGCAGATGGGCACGGTCGCCGGCAGCGACGGCACGCGCATCTCCAGCTCGGGTGTGCGCGCCGCGCTCGCGGCGGGCGATCTCGACGCGGCCGCGCAGGCACTCGGCCACGGTTACGCGATCAGCGGCCACGTCGCGCACGGGCTGAAGCTCGGCCGCGACCTCGGCTTCCCGACCCTGAACCTGCCGATCGCGCACAAGCGGCCGGCGCTCGCGGGCATCTTCGTCGTGCAGGTGCACGGCCTGGGCCCCGCCCCGCTGCCGGGCGTCGCGAGCCTCGGGCTGCGCCCGACCGTCGACGATTCCGGCCGCGTGCTGCTCGAAGTCCACCTGCTCGACTGGCACGGCGACGCGTACGGCAAACTCATCCGCGTCGAATTCCTGAAGAAGCTGCGCGACGAGGCGAAGTTCGACGATCTCGAGGCGCTGTCGCGCGCGATCGCGCTGGACGTCGCGAATGCACGTGCGTACTTCGTCGAGCGCGACCGCGCGCCGGGCAGCCGCACGACCGGCTTCTCGACCTCGGCGACCGACCGAATTAGCTGATCCGGCCGGCGGCGCCCCGCGCCGCACCCTCGCGCCGCCGACCCGCGCGCATCCCCGATTCACGACGCACGAGCGTCCCCCGATTTAGATAGCGATCCCATCATGAGCAACAAGAAAGCCGATTCGAAACCGCAGGCCAAGTATCCGGTCAACCTGCTCGACACGCCGTTCCCGATGCGCGGCGACCTGCCCAAGCGCGAGCCGCAGTGGGTCAAGGAATGGGAAGAGCGCGGCATCTACGAGAAGATCCGCGCGGCCAGCCAGGGCCGGCCGAAGTTCATCCTGCACGACGGCCCCCCGTATGCGAACGGCGACATCCACCTCGGTCACGCGGTCAACAAGATCCTGAAGGACATCGTCGTCAAGTCGCGCAACATGGCCGGCTTCGACGCGCCGTACGTGCCGGGCTGGGATTGCCACGGGATGCCGATCGAGATCCAGATCGAGAAGCAGTTCGGCAAGTCGCTGCCGGCGGCCGAAGTGATGAGCAAGGCGCGCGCGTACGCGACCGAGCAGATCGAGAAGCAGAAGGTCGGCTTCAAGCGTCTCGGCGTGCTCGGCGACTGGGCGAACCCGTACAAGACGATGAACTTCGTCAACGAGGCGGAAGAAATCCGCGCGCTCGGCAAGATCATCGAGAAGGGCTACGTGTATCGCGGGCTGAAGCCGGTGAACTGGTGCTTCGACTGCGGCTCGGCACTCGCCGAGGCGGAAGTCGAGTACAAGGATCGCACCGACCCGACGATCGACGTGATGTTCGCGTTCGCGGAACCGGAAAAGACCGCGCAGGCGTTCGGCCTGCCGGCACTGCCGCGCGCCGAGGGCGGCATCGTGATCTGGACCACCACGCCGTGGACGATCCCCGCGAACCAGGCGCTGAACCTCCATCCGGAAATCGTCTACGCGCTGGTCGACACCGAGCGCGGGCTGCTGATCATCGCGGAAGAGCGTGTCGAAGCCTGCATGACCGACTTCAAGCTGACCGGCCGCGTCGTCGCGACCGCGCCGGGCGTGAAGCTCGCCAACCTGCGCTTTCACCACCCGCTCGCATCGGCCCACCCCGGCTACAAGCGCACCGCGCCCGTCTACCTCGGCGACTACGTGACGACCGACACCGGTACCGGCGTCGTGCACTCGTCGCCCGCCTACGGCATCGAGGACTTCCAGTCGTGCAAGGCGCACGGGATGACCGACTCGGACATCATCAACCCGGTGATGGGCGACGGCCGCTACATCGAATCGCTGCCGCTGTTCGGCGGCCTGTCGATCTGGGACGCGAACCCGAAGGTCGTCGACGCGCTGCGCGAGGCCGGCTCGCTGCTGCGCAGCGAGCACTACAAGCACAGCTACATGCACTGCTGGCGTCACAAGACGGCGATCATCTACCGTGCGACGTCGCAGTGGTTCGCCGGCATGGACGTGACGCCGCGCGACGGCGGCAAGACGCTGCGCGAAACCGCGCTCGAAGGGATCGACGCCACCGCGTTCTACCCGTCGTGGGGCAAGCAGCGCCTGTTCAGCATGATCGCGAACCGTCCCGACTGGACGCTGTCGCGCCAGCGCCAATGGGGCGTGCCGATGGCGTTCTTCGTGCACAAGGAAACCGGCGAGCTGCATCCGCGCACGCTCGAACTGCTCGAGGAAGTCGCGAAGCGTGTCGAGCAGTCGGGCATCGAGGCGTGGCAGACGCTCGATCCGCGCGAGCTGATCGGCGACGACGCGAACCTGTACGAAAAGAACCGCGACACGCTCGACGTGTGGTTCGACTCGGGCACGACGCACTGGCACGTGCTGCGCGGCTCGCACAAGGATCAGCTGCAGTTCCCGGCCGACCTGTACCTCGAAGGCTCGGACCAGCACCGCGGCTGGTTCCACTCGTCGCTCTTGACCGCATCGATGATCGACGGCCGCGCGCCGTACAAGGGCCTGCTCACGCACGGCTTCACGGTCGACGGCGAAGGCCGCAAGATGAGCAAGTCGCTCGGCAACGGCATCGACCCGCATGAAGTCGCGAACCGTCTCGGCGCGGAAATCATCCGGCTGTGGATCGCGTCGACCGACTACTCGGGCGAACTCGCGATCTCCGAGGAAATCCTGAAGCGCGTGACCGAAGGCTATCGCCGCATCCGCAACACGCTGCGCTTCCTGCTCGCGAACCTGTCGGACTTCGACTTCGCGCAGCACGCGGTGCCGGTCGACGAATGGCTCGAGATCGACCGCTACGCGGTCGCGTTCTCCGCGCAACTGCAGACGGAACTGCTCGGCCACTACGAGAAGTACGAATTCCACCCGGTCGTCGCGAAGCTGCAGACGTACTGCTCGGAAGACCTCGGCGGCTTCTACCTCGACGTGCTGAAGGACCGCCTGTACACGAGCGCGGCCGATTCGCGCGCACGCCGCTCCGCGCAGACCGCGCTGTACCACCTCACGCACGGGCTGCTGCGCGTGCTCGCGCCGTTCCTGTCGTTCACCGCGGAAGAAGCGTGGAAGGTGTTCCAGCCGGCCAGCGACACCGTGTTCACGGAAACCTACTACGCGTATCCGGAAGTCGCCGGCGCGGCCGCGCTGATCGAGAAGTGGGCGCTGCTGCGCGACGTGCGCGGCAACGTGACGAAGGCGCTCGAGGAAGCCCGCACCGCGAACCGCATCGGCTCGTCGCTGCAGGCCGAAGTGGCCGTGCATGCGAGCGGCGCGCGCTACGACGCGCTGACGAGCCTCGGCGACGACCTGAAGTTCGTGCTGATCACGTCGGCGGCAACGGTCGTGAAGGTCGACGACGAAGCGCAGGAAAGCGTCGACGTGGCCGCGTCCAAATACCAGAAGTGCGAACGCTGCTGGCACTACCGCGAGGACGTCGGCGCGCACGCCGATCATCCGACGCTGTGCGGCCGCTGCTTCTCGAACCTGTTTGAAAACGGCGAAATCCGGAGCGCTGCGTAAATATGGCGAAAACCCTGTCGAAACCGGCCAGCGGCGCGCTCGCGCCCTGGCTCGGCATTTCGCTGATCGTGATCCTGTTCGACCAGCTGTCGAAGATCGCGATCCTGAAAACGTTCGCGTACGGCGCGCAGCATGCGCTGACGTCGTTCTTCAACCTCGTGCTGGTGTACAACCGCGGCGCCGCGTTCGGCTTCCTGTCGACCGCGAGCGGCTGGCAGCGCTGGGCGTTCACCGCGCTCGGCGTCGGCGCGACGCTCGTGATCTGCTTCCTGCTGAAGCGCCACGGCCAGCAGCGGCTGTTCAGCGTGTCGCTCGCGCTGATCCTCGGCGGCGCGCTCGGCAACGTGATCGACCGGTTGATCTACGGCCACGTGATCGACTTTCTCGATTTCCACCTCGGCGACTGGCACTTCCCGGCGTTCAACCTCGCCGATTCCGCGATCACGATCGGCGCGGTGCTGTTGATCTACGACGAACTGCGTCGCGTGCGCGGCTCGCGCTGAGCGCGCATACTCGGTGGCCACGGCCGGCTTCGCGCCGGCCGTTCCGTTTGACCCTTGGAGGCCTGAGTTGGCACACGCAGAACTCGCAGGAAAACACCTCGTTCTCGGCCTGACGGGCGGCATCGCCTGCTACAAGATCGCCGAGCTCACCCGGCTGCTGACGAAGGCAGGCGCGACCGTGCAGGTCGCGATGACCGAAGCCGCCACGCAGTTCATCACGCCCGTCACGATGCAGGCGCTGTCCGGCCGGCCCGTCTACATGAGCCAGTGGGACGCGCGCATCGGCAACAACATGGCGCACATCGACCTGTCGCGCGAAGCCGACGCGATCGTGATCGCGCCCGCGTCGACGGACTTCCTCGCGAAGCTCGCGCACGGGTTCGCGGACGACCTGCTGTCGACGCTGTGCGTCGCGCGCGACTGTCCGCTGCTCGTCGTGCCCGCGATGAACCGCCAGATGTGGCAGAACCCGGCCACGCAACGCAATGCCGCGCAACTGCGCGCCGACGGCGTGTCGGTGCTCGGCCCCGATTCGGGCGCGCAGGCGTGCGGCGAAGTCGGCGACGGCCGCATGCTCGAGCCGGAGGCGATCTATGAGGCGATCGTCTCGCACTTCGCGCCGAAGGTGCTCGCGCACCGCCGCGTGCTGATCACGGCCGGCCCGACGTTCGAGCCGCTCGATCCGGTGCGCGGCCTCACGAACCGCTCGAGCGGCAAGATGGGCTTCGCGCTCGCGCGCGCCGCGCAGCAGGCCGGCGCCGACGTGCATCTCGTCGCGGGGCCGGTCGCGCTCGACACGCCGTGGGGCGTGTACCGCCAGGACGTGCAGACCGCGCAGCAGATGTACGACGCGGTGATGCAGGCGGTAGCCGACGCCGACATCTTCATCGCGGTGGCCGCGGTCGCCGACTGGCGCGTCGATCAGCCGGCCGAGCACAAGATGAAGAAGACGGCCGACCGCAAGATGCCGGCGCTCGCGTTCGTCGAGAATCCGGACATCCTCGCGTCGGTCGCGGCGCTACCCGATCCGCCGTATTGCGTCGGCTTCGCGGCCGAAAGCGGCGACCTCGACGTGCACGGCGACGAGAAGCGCAAGCGCAAGAACGTGCCGCTCCTGGTCGGCAACCTCGGCCCGCTGACGTTCGGCCGCGACGACAACGAAGTCGTGCTGTTCGAGGCAGCCGGCCTCACGCGCCTGCCGCGCGCGCCGAAGGACGAACTCGCGCACGTGCTCGTCGCGGAAATCGCGAAGCGCCTGCCGGACAACCGCCTGATCTGATTACCCGCGCGGCGGCCCGCGCCGCCGCGCCCTTCCCGACCGATTCGACGACCGCATGAAACTCGACCTGAAGATTCTCGACGCGCGCATGCGCGACTACCTGCCCGCCTACGCGACCACCGGCAGCGCGGGCCTCGACCTGCGCGCGTGTCTCGACGCGCCCGTCACGCTGCAGCCGGGCGAAACGACGCTGGTTCCGACGGGCCTCGCGATCCATCTCGAAGACCCCGGCTACGCAGCGCTGATCCTGCCGCGCTCGGGCCTCGGCCACAAGCACGGGATCGTGCTCGGCAACCTCGTCGGCCTAATCGATTCCGACTACCAGGGCCAGCTGATGGTGTCGACGTGGAACCGCGGCCAGACCGAGTTTGTGCTGAACCCGTTCGAGCGGCTCGCGCAACTCGTGATCGTGCCGGTCGTGCAGGCGCAGTTCAACATCGTCGACGACTTCGCGCAAAGCGATCGCGGCGAAGGCGGCTTCGGCAGCACCGGCCGTCACTGAACGGCGCAACGCAAAAAGGGGCCTCGCGGCCCCTTTCCTTTTTCCGATTCGGTGCGACTGCGCTCACCGCTCGGCCGTCTGCGCGATCCGCGCGGGTACGAGTTCGCGGCGCCGCGCCTGCGCGATGCTCGCGTAGATCACCAGCGCGACCAGCACGCCGAGCAGCACCGCCGACGAGCCGACCGTGCCGAGCGCGAGTCCCCCCTTGGCGACCGGTTTCGTCAGCAGGTCGCCGACCGTCGCCCCGAACGGACGCGTGAGCACGAACGCCGCCCAGAACAGCAGCACGCCGGAAATGCGCGTGAAGTAGTGCGCGAGCACGATCGCCGCGAGCAGCCCGCCGATCAGCAGCGCGCCGCCGCCAAAGCCGAGGCCCGAGCTGTCCGCGAGGAAATCGCCGAGCGCGGTGCCGAGCGTGTTCGAGAACAGGATCGCGATCCAGTACAGCAGCTCGACCTTGCGCGTGCGGATCAGGTCGACCGACAGCGATTCGCCGCTCAGGCGCCACACCGTGAAGATCGCCAGCAGGATCGCGACGAGAATCGACGAGCCGGCCGCATAGCCGAGGCCGAGCGTGCGGTCCATGAAGTCTGACATCGTCGTGCCCGCCGTGCTCGTCGCGACGATCACGGCCCAGTAGATCGCCGGGCGATATTGCGTCGTCCTGAGCTGCGCGCCGAGCGTGACGAGAAAGAAACCGAACAGCAGGATCGAGCTCACCGCATAGCCGACGTTCAGCGTCATCGAGAGCAGGTCGCCGCCGGTTTCGCCGAGCGTCGTCGCGCAGATCTTCATGATCCAGAACGCGAGCGTGATTTCGGGAAGTTTGTTCATTCGAACCCCTTTTACAGATGGCGCCGGGCTGGCGTGCGCCGGCCCGGATCGCGGACAGGTTCGAATGTAATCGCCGCCGGCTTAACGGAACCTTAGCGCGGCGGGCGTTGCGATGCCGCGCGGGCCGCAGCCCCGCGGCGGGAACGCACGCGTCAGCGCGCGTGCTGGTGCCGATAGTGCAGCGCGTACGCGAGCGTCAGCAGCACGACGAACACGACGCCGACCACCATCGTCATCCGGAATTCGCGCGTGAACGCGGTCGTCAGCAGGATCGCGCCGACGAGCCCGGCACCGAGCAGGCTGCCGAACGGGTGTCCCCACATCCGGAACGCGAGCGCCGGGCCGCGGTACCGCGCGCGAAAGCGCAGATGCGTGACGAAGATCATCATCCACGTGAACAGCGCGCCGAACATC
This sequence comes from Burkholderia sp. Bp9015, assembly GCF_003853505.1. Taxonomy (NCBI): domain Bacteria; kingdom Pseudomonadati; phylum Pseudomonadota; class Betaproteobacteria; order Burkholderiales; family Burkholderiaceae; genus Burkholderia; species Burkholderia sp. Bp9015. The sequence continues at coordinate 17,668 of NZ_QTPZ01000055.1, read as the reverse complement.
GCGATCGCCATCATCACGGTAAACGCGGTGTCGGGCGACAGCGCGACCAGCACGGCCGCGACCGCGACGCCGCTGGTCGAGATCCACAGCGCCGCGCGCGGCACGCCGTTGCTGCCGAGCCGGCCGAACACCGCCGGCGCGAGCCGCGCGCGCGACAGGCTGAACATCATCCGCGTCGTCACGTAGAGCTGGCTGTTCATCGCCGACAGCGCCGCGATCAGCAGCACGAAGTTGATCACGCCGGCCGCATACGGCACGTGCGTCGCGGCCATCACCTTCACGAACGGGCTTTCGTCGGTGCCGGCCTGGGTCCAGGGCACGATCGCGAGCATCAGCGACAGCGTCAGCAGGTAGAACAGCACGAGCCGGAACACCGTCGAGCGGAACGCACGCGTGACCGCGTGCTGCGGATCGCGCGCCTCGCCGGCCGCGATCGCGACCGCCTCGATGCTCATGTAGCTGAAGATCGCGACGATCACCGCGACCCAGGTGCCCCACGGCCCTTTCGGCATGAAGCCGCCATGCGCGGTGTAGTTCGCGAAGCCGATGCCGGAAGCCGCCGGCGCCGACCACACGAGATACGCGCCGAGCACGATGAACACGACGATCGCCGCGATCTTCAGCAGCGAGAATGCGTATTCGACCGAGCCGTACAGCGTGACGCTCGCCAGGTTCACCGCGATCAGCAGCGCGGAGAAGCCGATCACCCAATACCAGCCGGGCACGGCCGGAAACCAGTACTTCATGAAGACGGCGATCGCGCTGATCTCGGTGCCGATCGCGAACACTACCGCGAACCAGTATGCATAGCGCACGAGAAAGCCCGCGAGCGGGCCGACGTAGTGCTCGGCATACGCGCCGAACGAACCGGCCGTCGGATGCGCGACCGTCATTTCCGCGAGCGCGCCCATCAGCAGCAGCGCGATCAGCGCGCCGATCGCGTACGAAACCAGCACGCTCGGGCCGGCGAGCCCGATCGCGAACCCGCTGCCGAGGAACAGCCCCGTGCCGATCGCGCCGCCGATCGCGATCATCGCCATCTGCCCGGACGTCAGCGCATGGCGCAAGCCTTGTTCGCGCGCGACGATGTTGTCGAACGATCGTTGTTGTTGTGTCACTGCGTTACCACTCCCCTGCACCGCCATCGCGCCACCGGCGCCAGATAAAACGAAACGGCGCGGAGAACTTCCCGCGCCGTTCGCATGAACCACGAATTATCGCTTACTCGACTTCGACCGCCTCTTCGTTCGGCTTGTGCGGCGGATTCGCCAGCTTGTCGAACGACAACTGCACCTTGTCGTTTTCGTCCACGTCGACCGTCACATGGCCGCCATTGACGAGCTTGCCGAACAGCAGCTCGTCGGCCAGCGCGCGACGGATCGTGTCCTGGATCAGCCGCTGCATCGGCCGCGCCCCCATCAGCGGGTCGAAGCCGTGCTTCGCGAGATGCTTGCGCAACGCGTCGGTGAAGAGCGCGTCGACCTTCTTCTCGTGCAGCTGCTCCTCGAGCTGGATCAGGAACTTGTCGACCACGCGCATGATGATTTCCTCATCGAGCGAGCGGAAGCTGATGATCGCGTCCAGACGGTTGCGGAACTCCGGCGTGAACAGGCGCTTGATGTCGGTCATCTCGTCGCCCGTTTCGCGGCGCGTCGTGAAGCCGATCGTCGCCTTCTGCATCGACTCGGCGCCCGCGTTCGTCGTCATGATGATGATGACGTTGCGGAAATCCGCCTTGCGGCCGTTGTTGTCCGTCAGCGTGCCGTGGTCCATCACCTGCAGCAGCACGTTGAAGATGTCCGGATGCGCCTTCTCGATCTCGTCGAGCAGCAGCACGCAGTGCGGCTTCTTCGTGACGGCTTCGGTCAGCAAGCCGCCCTGGTCGAACCCGACGTAGCCCGGCGGCGCGCCGATCAGCCGGCTCACCGCGTGACGCTCCATGTATTCCGACATGTCGAAGCGGATCAGCTCGATGCCGAGCGTGAACGCGAGCTGGCGCGCCACTTCGGTCTTGCCGACGCCGGTCGGGCCGGAGAACAGGAACGCGCCGATCGGCTTGTCCATCTTGCCGAGGCCCGCGCGCGCCATCTTGATCGACGCGGCGAGCGCGTCGATCGCCGGATCCTGGCCGAACACGACGCTCTTCAGGTCGCGATCGAGCGTCTGCAGCTTGCTGCGATCGTCCTGCGACACGCTCTGCGCCGGCACGCGCGCGATCTTCGAGATGATTTCCTCGATCTCGCTCTTGCCGATCGTCTTCTTCTGCTTCGACTTCGGCAGGATGCGCTGCGCGGCACCCGCTTCGTCGATCACGTCGATCGCCTTGTCCGGCAGGTGACGGTCGGTGATGAAGCGCGCCGACAGTTCGGCCGCGGCCGACAGCGCGCCCGACGAATACTTGACGCCGTGATGCTCCTCGAAGCGCGACTTCAGCCCGCGCAGGATCGCGACCGTCTGCTCGACGGTCGGCTCCGTCACGTCGACCTTCTGGAAGCGCCGCGACAGCGCCGCGTCCTTCTCGAAGATGCCGCGATACTCGGTGAACGTGGTCGCGCCGATGCACTTGAGCGTGCCCGACGACAGCGCCGGCTTCAGCAGGTTCGACGCGTCGAGCGTGCCGCCCGATGCGGCGCCCGCGCCGATCAGCGTGTGGATTTCGTCGATGAACAGGATCGCGTGCGGCCGTTCCTTCAGCTCCTTCAGCACCGTCTTCAGACGCTGCTCGAAGTCGCCGCGATACTTGGTGCCCGCAAGCAGCGCGCCCATGTCGAGCGAATACACCTGCGCGTTCGCGAGGATATCCGGCACTTCGCCGCGCGTGATGCGATAGGCGAGCCCTTCCGCGATCGCGGTCTTGCCGACGCCGGCCTCGCCGACGAGCAGCGGATTGTTCTTGCGACGGCGGCACAGCACCTGCACGACGCGCTCGACCTCGGGCTCGCGGCCGATCAGCGGATCGATGCGGCCGTCCTTCGCCATCTGGTTCAGGTTCTGCGTGAACTGCGCGAGCGGGGTTTCCTTCTGCGCATTCGCGTCTTCGCTTTCCGCGTTCGCGTCGGACGACTTCGCGGCTTCGCCGCCGTTCGTCTTCGCGATGCCGTGCGAAATGAAGTTCACGACGTCCAGGCGCGTGACGCCCTGCTGCTGCAGGTAGTAGACCGCGTGCGAATCCTTCTCGCCGAAGATCGCGACCAGCACGTTCGCGCCGGTCACTTCCTTCTTGCCGTTCGACGTCGACTGGACGTGCATGATCGCGCGCTGGATCACGCGCTGGAAACCGAGCGTCGGCTGGGTATCGACATCGTCGGTGCCCGGGACGGTAGGTGTGTTGTCGTGGATGAAATTGCGCAGGTTCTGACGCAAGTCCTCGATGTTGGCCGCACACGCGCGCAACACCTCGGCTGCCGTCGGATTATCCAGCAGGGCCAGCAGCAGATGCTCGACCGTAATGAACTCATGGCGCGCCTGGCGTGCTTCCATGAACGCCATGTGCAGGCTGACTTCCAATTCCTGGGCAATCATGCTTCCTCCATCACGCACTGCAGCGGATGCCCGGCCTGCCGCGCATGGGTAACGACTTGCTCAACCTTGGTCGACGCGATGTCCCGCGTATAGACCCCACAAACCCCTCGCCCTTCGCGATGGACCTTCAGCATGATCTGCGTGGCCGTCTCGCGATCCTTCTTGAAATACTCCTGTACGACCATCACGACGAACTCCATCGGCGTGAAGTCGTCGTTCAGCAGCACCACCTTGTACATCGAAGGCGGCTTGAGCTTCTGCTGCTTGCGTTCCAGGACGGTGCTGTCCTGCTTGTCCGGGATAATCGCCATACACCCATTCTAAACAACTCGGACAGGCCCGCAATCCTGCCGTTACCCGACCGACCGGCCGGTGCCCTCCCTGGTTCCCGACGACCCGCGATCGTCTTCGCACCATACGAAAGCCGGCTGCGGTGCCGGCTTTCACGCGTGGCGCGGAACACGAACCGTCAGGGGGAAACTGCACCGGACGTCGCATCCGCGTCCAGTATCCCACAAGCCGGGACGACTCGATCGCGTGTCACTCGAGCCTGGTATATGAGCCGATTATGCGTCTTTTCAAGTCCGCGCGCTCGACGGGATGCTGCAAAGCAAAGCCGGAAAAACCCTGAAAATGGGTTCTTTACAACGTCCCTCTAAACGTCTAAAAATTCCCCTTGACACTCAAATAAAGAGCGCCAACAATCAAGCTGGCACTTTTTTCAACTCGCCGGTTGGCGAAATGAAAGAGGCCGAAGGTGAGCTTGTGAGGGGGGAACGGCTGTATTTTCCGGTCGTTTAGCTTTTCGAGCGTGCTCGTGGTAAGTAGCAGCGACTGTGTGACAGGGGAAGTAGGAAATGGCAACTGGTATCGTTAAGTGGTTCAACGACGCGAAGGGCTTCGGTTTCATCACTCCCGACGAGGGCGGTGAAGATCTGTTTGCGCACTTCTCGGCCATCAACATGCAGGGCTTCAAGACCCTGAAGGAAGGCCAGAAGGTGAGCTTCGAGGTCGTTCAAGGGCCGAAGGGCAAGCAAGCGTCGAACATCCAGGCCGCGTAAGGCACCGGATATCAGACGAAGAAACCCGGCATTGCGCCGGGTTTCTTTTTTTTTCAGGCCGGCCACTCGTTAATTCGATTGGCCGGCCTTTTCGTTCAATCCCGATAATCGAACACGTATTGTCTTGTTGCACGCGCAGATCGAATGCCGTCATGCGCGTGAAACATATTCGATATCCGTTACACGACCTTCAGCGTGCCCATCATGCCGAGATCCTCGTGTTCGAGAATGTGGCAATGAAACATGCGCTCGCCGGGCATGTCTTGCGTGACGAGTAGCGTCACGGTCTCGCCGCTGCGCACGTTGACGGTATCGCGCCATGCGCGGAACGGTTCGCTCGTGCGCGTGCCGTCCGACGCGCGCTCGATCACCTGGAATTGCGTGCCATGCAAGTGGAACGGGTGATCCATGTCGGTGGCGTTGCGCAGGGTCCAGCGCTCGACGTCGCCGCGGCGGCTGGTCAGCGTCGCGCGATGCGGCGCGTAGGTCGCACCGTTGATCATGAAGCGCATGCCCGCCGGGCGGCCGTGTGCCGGCCCTTTCATCATCGCGTCCATGTCCATCTTTTCGCCGAACTCGATCGTCTTCTGCGCGACCGGCTCGCCGAGCGCGGGCACCCTGCGCAGCGTCGCGGGCAGCGCGCGCGCCGCTGCAGGCGCGAACGCGACATCGGCGAGCGCCAGCGCCGGATCTGGCGGCAGGCTGCCGTGGCCGCCGTCGTGCGACATTGCCATCTTGCGGCGGTCGTATTCGGCCGCCTGCAGCACCGCGCGTGACGCGCGGTCGCCGGCGCGCACCAGCAGTTCCGCACGCTCGCCCGGCGCGAGCAGCAGCGACGTCACGCGGCGCGGCGCGTCGAACAACCCGCCGTCGGTGCCGACCTGCTCGAACGCGCGGCCGTCGTCGAACGCGACGCGCAGGTAGCGCGCGCTGCATGCGTTCCACACGCGCCAGCGCTCGTCGCCCGCGACGTCGATCTGCGGCCGGCGCGCCCCGTTGACCAGCACGAACTGGCCTTCGCGGCCGTTCATCCAGTCCATCATGTCGTTCGGCGGGATCGTGCCGTCGCGCGCGAGCTTCAGGTCGGATACGAACAGGTTGCGCTCGGGCCAGCCGGCGAGCGGGTCGTCGGCGGCGCGCACGATGAAGGGCCCCGCAAGCCCGCGGAATACCTGTTCGGCCGTCATCATGTGCGGATGGGGGTGATACCAGTAGGTGCCGGCGCTGCCCTTCGGCAGCGTGAAGCGGTACACATGCGACGCGCCCGGCGCGACCGGATCGGACGGATTGCCGTCCTGGTCGGGCGGCACCGGCAGCCCGTGCCAGTGGATCGTCGACGGTTGCGGCAGCTTGTTCACGAAGCGGATCTCGACCGTGTCGCCCTCGCGCACGTCGATCAGCGGGCCGACGACGGGCCCTTGCGTGTCCGCGCCGAACTGCCAGAACGTCGTCGGACGCGCACCGTGCAGCATCGCACGCGCGACCGGCTGCGCGACCAGCGTCGCGCGGAACGTGCCAGGTTCGCGGCTTTCGTTTGCCAGGATGCGCAGCGACGCGAGCGGCGTGCCGGCCGGCAGGGCATCGGCCGCGGCGAGCGCGGCCGGCGCCGGCTTCGCGTGCTGCGCGTGGTCCGCCATTCCCGACATGCCCGGCATGTCGTCCATCTGATCCATGCCGGCCATGCCCGCGTGACCGGCATGCTGCGCCCATGCGGCGCGCGCAAACAGCGAAGCGGCCGCGACACCGATGGCGTGCGACAGGAAGGTTCTCCGTATCATCAATCGTTCCTCGTTATTCGTGCTGCATCGCGCGGCCGTCGCGACCTGCGCGCGTGCCGGCACGGGGAAGCGCCCGTGCGACGCGCAATCCGATGCCCGCGTCATCATAACCGCAGCACTCGGTCGAAACGCCGCGACACCGCGCGAGCGTCGATACGCCGCACGACGCTGCCGGCCCGACGATTCGCGCGCCGCGCGGGCCGCGTTTTCGCTCATCGAACGACGCCGCGGGCTCCGCTGCCCTCACGCCGGCCGGGGCGATCGACGCCTTGCGTCACCCGCTTTGGTCACGCCCGATCGAAGGCATTTGCTGCCGCTGCGCATCGCGTCATCGACGCGTCGCGCGCCCTCTTTGCCTGAACCCCTCGATTTTTCACGATGTGGAACAAGTCTCTGCTTTATAAAAATTCGTGGTGCACGGCACAAATTCGCTGTTTCGCGATGCCAAAAATCATTCCGCAATACAAAACACACCAAATATCACATTGTTTTAAAAGGAGAATTTTTGTTTCGAGAAAGCGTTCTACGCGCACCATCGAGCGCGCTCGCGGACGTAGACTTTGTTCCATGCACTGACGCTTCGCCACGACGTTCGATACGGAACCCGGCGCAAGCAGCCAGTCGGGCCACAGCCGGACGCGCCGGCGGGCGGCACACCAGAATCGCTTGTGATCAGAAAGGGAGAACGGAAATGAAGGGATTTCGCTTTGGTTCAGCGCTCGGGTCGTTCTACATCCTGCCGGCAAACGGCGGCTGGGAAGCGACGTTCGGCAACGCCTCGCTCGGCGCGTTCTCGTGCCCGGAAGTGGCAGCCGACCACATCTCCCGCGGCGACTGCGAACAGCCGTCCGAACTGGATACGGCCACGCTCGAAGTGCCGCACGAAATCGCCGAATGGGAAATCGTTCACGTCTGAATGGCACGCCTGCAACGAAAAACGCCCCGGGTCACCGGGGCGTTTTCATTATCGGCGGGACGGCGAGCCGCCAGGCCCGCCGCATCTGCTGTTGCCGTTGCCAGGACGCGCGCGGTGGCGCGGCCGGCGTCAGGCGACTGCGTCGACGATGCCGTTCAGCGTTGCGCTCGGGCGCATCGCCTGGCTCGTCAGCTCGACGCTCGGACGGTAGTAGCCGCCGATCGCCTGTGCCTTGCCCTGCGCGGCCGACAGTTCTTCCAGGATGCGCGCTTCGCTGTCGGACAGCGACTTCGCGACGCCTTCGAACTGCGCCTTCAGCGCGGCGTCCTCGGTCTGCTCGGCCAGCGCCTGCGCCCAGTACAGGCACAGGTAGAAGTGGCTGCCGCGGTTGTCGAGGCCGCCGACCTTGCGCGCCGGCGACTTGTTCTCGTCCAGGAACTTGCCGGTCGCCTGGTCGAGCGTCTTCGCGAGCACGAGCGCCTTCGGGTTCTGGTAAGCGTTGCCGAGGTGTTCGAGCGACGCGGCCAGCGCGAGGAATTCGCCGAGCGAATCCCAGCGCAGGAAGCCTTCCTCGACGAACTGCTGCACGTGCTTCGGTGCCGAGCCGCCCGCGCCCGTCTCGAACATCCCGCCGCCGGCCATCAGCGGCACGATCGACAGCATCTTCGCGCTGGTGCCGAGTTCCATGATCGGGAACAGGTCGGTCAGGTAGTCGCGCAGCACGTTGCCCGTGACCGAGATCGTGTCCTTGCCCGCGCGGATGCGCTCGAGCGAGAAACGCGTCGCGTCCACCGGCGTCATGATGCGGATGTCGAGGCCGTTCGTATCGTGATCCTTCAGGTAGCGTTCGACCTTCGCGATGATCTGCGCGTCGTGCGCACGTGCCGGATCGAGCCAGAACACGGCCGGCGCGCCGGTCGCGCGGGCGCGGTTGACCGCGAGTTTGACCCAGTCCTGCACCGGTGCGTCCTTGGTCTGGCACATGCGCCAGACGTCGCCCGACTCGACCGCATGCTCGAGCAGCACGTTGCCGGCTTCGTCGGTGACGCGCACGACGCCGTCGGCCGGGATCAGGAACGTCTTGTCGTGCGAACCGTATTCCTCGGCGGCCTGCGCCATCAGGCCGACGTTCGGCACGCTGCCCATCGTGACGGGGTCGAATGCGCCATGCTGCTTGCAGTCCTCGATCACGGCCTGGTAGACGCCCGCGTAGCAGCGGTCCGGAATCACGGCCTTCGCGTCGTACAGTTCACCGTCCGGGCCCCACATGCAGCCCGACTCGCGGATCATCGCCGGCATCGATGCGTCGACGATCACGTCGCTCGGCACGTGCAGGTTCGTGATGCCCTTGTCCGAGTTGACCATCGCGAGGCGCGGACGCACCGCGTACTCGGCCTTGACGTCGGCTTCGATCGCTTCGCGCGTGTCGGCCGGCAGGTCCTTCAGGCGCGCGTACAGGTCGCCGATCCCGTTGTTCGGGTTGAAGCCGGCCTGCGCCAGCACGTCCGCGTGCTTCGCGAGCGCGTCGCGGTAGAACACCGACACGAAGTGACCGAACAGGATCGGGTCCGAGACCTTCATCATGGTCGCCTTCAGGTGCACCGAGAACAGCACGTCCTGCGCCTTCGCGTCGGCGATCTGCGCTTCGATGAAGCTGCGCAGCGCCTTGCGGCTCATCACCGAGGCGTCGATGACTTCACCGGCCTTCACGGCCGTCTTTTCCTTCAGCACCTTCTTCACGCCGTCGGCCGTCGTGAGTTCGATCTTCACGCTGCCGGCATCGGCGATCAGCGCCGACTTCTCGCTGCCGTAGAAGTCGCCTTCGGTCATGTGCGCGACGTGCGCCTTCGACGTGGCCTTCCATGCGCCCATCTTGTGCGGGTGCTTGCGTGCGTAGTTCTTGACCGACAGCGGCGCGCGACGGTCGGAGTTGCCTTCGCGCAGCACCGGGTTCACTGCGCTGCCCTTGATCTTGTCGTAGCGGGCCTTGACGGCCTTCTCTTCGTCGCTCGACGGCTCTTCCGGGTAGGCCGGCAGCTTGTAGCCCTGCGCCTGCAGTTCGGCGATCGCGGCCTTGAGCTGCGGCACCGACGCGCTGATGTTCGGCAGCTTGATGATGTTCGCTTCCGGCTTCAGCGTGAGCTGGCCCAGTTCGGCCAGATCGTCGGAACCCTTCTGCTCCGGCGGCAGGACGTCGGCGAATGCCGCGATGATGCGGCCGGCGAGCGAGATGTCGCGCGTTTCGACGGCGACGCCCGACGAGCGCGTGAAGGCCTTGACGATCGGCAGCAGCGAATAGGTCGCGAGCGCGGGCGCTTCGTCGGTGAGGGTGTAGATGATCTTGGGCGAAGTGGACATGGTCGATGCGTTGCTACGTGAAAATTTGGGACTGAGGAGCGCCGGCGGTAACCGGCGGGGAGCGACCGGGTCGATCGCGAAAGGGGCGTGCCGGCTAGCCGGGCGGTGGTGTTGCGAGGGCCGTCATGTTCTACCTTGCAGGGCACCCGGGCCGCATCGCGGCGCCGCGGCCCGCATGCCGGACCGCCCTGCCAACAAACCTGCCGTTCATGAAACGCCCCGGCGCCGGCAGTAGGCGCCGGGGCGGCCGGCGGTCCGCCGGCCTGCCCCGGAAGGGACTTACATGTTCTCGATCAGCACTTCGCCGAAGCCGGAGCACGACACCTGCGTCGCGCCTTCCATCAGACGCGCGAAGTCATACGTGACGCGCTTCTGCAGGATCGACTTCTCCATCGCGGCGATGATCGTGTCGGCCGCTTCCGTCCAGCCGAGGTGGCGCAGCATCATTTCCGCCGACAGGATCTCGGAACCGGGGTTCACGTAATCCTTGCCCGCGTACTTCGGCGCCGTGCCGTGGGTCGCCTCGAACATCGCGACCGAATCCGACAGGTTCGCGCCCGGCGCGATCCCGATGCCGCCGACCTGCGCGGCCAGTGCGTCGGAGATGTAGTCGCCGTTCAGGTTCAGCGTCGCGATCACGTCGTATTCGGCCGGACGCAGCAGGATCTGCTGCAGGAACGCGTCGGCGATCGAATCCTTGATGACGATCTCGTTGCCCGTCTTCGGGTTCTTCACGCGCATCCACGGGCCGCCGTCGATCAGCTCGCCGCCGAACTCCTTCTGCGCGAGCGCATAGCCGGCGTCACGGAACAGGCCTTCCGTGAACTTCATGATGTTGCCCTTGTGCACCAGCGTGACCGACTTGCGATCGTTGTCGATCGCGTACTGGATCGCCTTGCGCACGAGACGCTCGGTGCCTTCGGTCGACACGGGCTTGACGCCGATCCCCGAGGTTTCCGGGAAGCGGATCTTCTTCACGCCCATCTCTTCCTGCAGGAACTTGATGACCTTCTTCGCCTGCTCGGAGCCCGCGGCCCATTCGATGCCCGCGTAGATGTCTTCCGAGTTCTCGCGGAAGATCACCATGTCGATCTTTTGCGGCTCGCGCACCGGCGACGGCACACCCTTGAAATACTGGACCGGACGCAGGCAGACGTAGAGGTCGAGTTCCTGGCGCAGCGCGACGTTCAGCGAACGGATGCCGCCGCCGACCGGGGTCGTGAGCGGCCCCTTGATCGACACCACGTATTCCTTCAGCACCTGCAGCGTCTCGTCCGGCAGCCACACGTCCGGACCGTACACCTTGGTCGCCTTCTCGCCCGCGAAGATCTCCATCCAGTGGATCTTGCGCTTGCCCTTGTAGGCATGCGCGACCGCCGCGTCGACGACCTTGATCATGACCGGCGTGATATCGAAGCCCGTACCGTCGCCTTCGATGTAGGGAATGATCGGCTGATCGGAAACGTTGAGCGAGAAGTCCTTGTTGACGGTGATCTTGTCACCGCCCTCCGGAACCTTGATGTGCTGATACGGCATGATCGACTCCAGTGACGTGGCTGAGCAGGTGATGCTGGTCGAAACTGCGCGCGCGGCGAGGTGGCCTTGCCACCTTCGTGACGGCAACAGCGAGCCGCTATTCTAGCGCCCCAACCGGGGCCGGCGGCACGAAGCGCGACGCTGCGTATCAAGTCTTCCCTTATGTCTTATATAAGACAGATGACTTGCCGTTCCGTATTATGCATTAAGATTCCGCCATTTGCCATAGACCGCCCGTCCCGCCGCCCCGCGGCACGCCGGGCGGGCGCCCCGCCATGACCCTGATCGCCCTCAACAAGCCGTTCGGCACGATTTGCCAGTTTTCCGCGCACGAGACGCGGCCGTCGCTCGGCGACTGGGTAACCACGCCCGGCGTCTACCCGGCCGGCCGGCTCGACGCGGACAGCGAGGGCCTGCTGCTGCTCACCGACGACGGCGCGCTGCAGGCGCGCATCGCCGAGCCGCGCCACAAGCTCGTCAAGCGCTACTGGGCGCAGGTCGACGGCGCGCCGGGACCGGCCGACCTGAAGGCACTCGCGCGCGGCGTCGATCTCGGCGACTACGTGACGCGCCCGTGCCGCGCCGAATTCATCGAACCGCCCGAGGCGCTGTGGCCGCGCAACCCGCCGATCCGCTATCGCGCCGCGATCCCGACCACGTGGATCGAACTCGCGATCACCGAAGGCAAGAACCGGCAGGTGCGCCGGATGACGGCCGCGATCGGCTTCCCGACCTTGCGTCTCGTGCGTGTCGGCATTGGCGCGCTCGACATATTCGCGCTCGGCATTGCACCGGGCGAAACAATCGCGTTGCCGCCGCGGGCCCCCTGGGACGGTTTCGCACGCACCGAATGATGAATTCGGGACGCGCGAATTTTTCGTCATCTTTTTCGTCAACCGCCGGCGAAGATCGTGCGTTAAACCACGCAGATGCCAACCTTAGCTATCCGGCATTGGCAGCCGAACCGGTATTTCCGTGTTTGCGTCACGAAAGCGACGTTTTCTTCGAATACGATTCGGCGCCCGCAGCGCAAAGAGAAATTTCTCGAAGCGTCTGTCAACCGAAAGGTGGATGGCACCGTTAGACGACATGACTCCTATTGCCGGGTCATTTGGTTAATTAACTAAAGCTGAGGAACACAACATGAACAAACTGATCGCCGCTCTGGTCGCTGGCCTCTTCGCAACGGCAGCATTCGCACAAGCTTCGGCTCCGGAAGCTGCTTCGGCTGCTGCTCCGGCAGCTGCTTCGGCACCGGCAAAGCACGCTGCCAAGAAGCACCACGCAAAGAAGAAGCACCACGCAGCTAAGAAGGCAGCTAGCGAAGCCGAAGCACCGGCAGCTGCTTCGAACTAAGCAAGCTGTTTGTAATAACGCAGTCAAGAACACGCAGTCTTGCCGTTCTTACGGCGTTGAAAGGCAGATCACCGCGAGGCGATCTGCCTTTTTCTTTTTTGTGCCCGCCGGCGCGCTTCGCGTACCATGCGGGTCTCGTTTTCCCGATAGGAGCCCTGCTGTGCGATTCTCCCTGCGCCCGTCGCTCGGCCGCCTTGCGCGCGCCGCCGTGTTTCCCGCCGCGCTCGCCGTCCTCGCACTCGGCATGCAGACCGCCCACGCCCAGATGCCGCCCGGCGCCAAGCAGCCGGGCGAGTTCCCGCGCGTGAAGCTGCGCGCCGGCATGTACGTGATCGACGCGGCCGTCGCCGCGAACGACGCCGATCGCGAACAGGGGCTGATGTACCGGTCGCAGCTCGCGCCGAACGAAGGCATGCTGTTCGTGTTCAACGAGAACGCCGTGCACTGCTTCTGGATGAAGAACACGCTGATCCCGCTGTCGATCGCGTTCGTCCGCGCGGACGGCACGATCACCGACATCGACGAGATGAAGGCCGAGACGACCGACAACCACTGCCCGCGCAACAACGGTGTCTATGCGCTCGAAATGAGCAAGGGCTGGTTCGCGGCGAAAGGCATCAAGCCGGGCATGAAGCTCGACGGGCTGCCCAAGGCCCAGTAATCGCCATCGCCGCGGCACCGCCGCGCATCGACCGCAGCCGGCCGCCCTGCTTGTTGGGCGCCGGCTTTTTTTTCGCCGGCCGGCGGCCGCGGCCGCCTTGATACGGCGCACCTTGCCCGCATCTGCAAAAGCCACGGACAAGCGCTATGCTTTAAATCTCGCTTGTTTCAGCCCGGGCCGGCGCCGCCGTCCCGCTTACGATCCGAACCACCAGGAGGTTCACGTGCCCCGCAAAACCCCCATCGAGCGCTATCGCAATATCGGGATCAGCGCTCACATCGATGCCGGCAAGACCACGACGACCGAGCGCATCCTGTTTTACACCGGCGTGAGCCACAAGATCGGTGAAGTGCACGACGGCGCGGCCACGATGGACTGGATGGAGCAGGAGCAGGAACGCGGCATCACGATCACGTCGGCTGCGACCACGGCCTTCTGGAAAGGCATGGCCGGCAACTACCCCGAACACCGGATCAACATCATCGACACGCCCGGGCACGTCGACTTCACGATCGAGGTCGAGCGCTCGATGCGCGTGCTCGACGGCGCGTGCATGGTCTACGACTCGGTCGGCGGCGTGCAGCCGCAGTCCGAAACCGTATGGCGCCAGGCGAACAAGTACAAGGTGCCGCGCATCGCGTTCGTCAACAAGATGGACCGCATCGGCGCGGACTTCTTCCGCGTGCAGCGCCAGATCGGCGAGCGCCTGAAGGGCGTCGCCGTGCCGATCCAGATTCCGATCGGCGCGGAAGATCATTTCCAGGGCGTCGTCGATCTCGTGAAGATGAAGGCGATCGTCTGGGACGACGAAAGCCAGGGCGTGAAGTTCACGTACGAAGACATCCCCGCGAATCTCGTCGAGCTCGCGCACGAATGGCGCGAGAAGATGGTCGAGGCCGCCGCGGAAGCCAGCGAGGAACTGCTCGAGAAGTACCTGCACGACCATGAATCGCTGACCGAGGACGAGATCAAGGCCGCGCTGCGCCAGCGCACGATCGCCAACGAGATCGTGCCGATGCTGTGCGGCAGCGCGTTCAAGAACAAGGGCGTGCAGGCGATGCTCGACGCGGTGATCGACTACCTGCCGTCGCCGGTCGACGTGCCGGCCATCCTCGGTCACGACTTCCACGATCCGGAGAAGCCGGCCGAACGTCACCCGAGCGACGACGAGCCGTTCTCGTCGCTCGCGTTCAAGATCATGACCGATCCGTTCGTCGGCCAGCTGATCTTCTTCCGCGTGTATTCGGGCGTCGTCGAATCGGGCGACACGGTGCTGAACGCGACGAAGGACAAGAAGGAGCGGCTCGGCCGGATCCTGCAGATGCACGCGAACGAGCGCAAGGAAATCAAGGAAGTACGCGCGGGCGACATCGCGGCGGCAGTGGGCCTGAAGGAAGCGACGACGGGCGACACGCTGTGCGATCCGGCCAAGCCGATCATCCTCGAGAAGATGGAATTCCCGGAGCCGGTGATCTCGCAGGCCGTCGAGCCGAAGACGAAGGCCGACCAGGAGAAGATGGGCCTCGCGCTGAACCGTCTCGCGCAGGAAGATCCGTCGTTCCGCGTGCAGACCGACGAGGAATCCGGCCAGACGATCATTTCGGGGATGGGCGAGCTGCACCTCGAAATCCTGGTCGACCGGATGAAGCGCGAGTTCGGCGTCGAGGCGACGGTCGGCAAGCCGCAGGTCGCGTATCGCGAAACGGTGCGCACGACGGCATCCGATGTCGAGGGCAAGTTCGTCAAGCAGTCGGGCGGGCGCGGCCAGTACGGGCACGCGGTGATCACGCTGGAGCCGAACCCCGGCAAGGGCTACGAGTTCCTCGACGAGATCAAGGGCGGCGTGATTCCGCGCGAATTCATCCCGGCCGTCGACAAGGGCATCACCGAGACGCTGAAGAGCGGCGTGCTCGCGGGCTACCCGGTGGTCGACGTGAAGGTGCACCTGACGTTCGGCTCGTACCACGACGTCGACTCGAACGAAAACGCGTTCCGGATGGCCGGCTCGATGGCGTTCAAGGA
Organism: Burkholderia sp. Bp9015; assembly: GCF_003853505.1. NCBI lineage: Bacteria > Pseudomonadati > Pseudomonadota > Betaproteobacteria > Burkholderiales > Burkholderiaceae > Burkholderia > Burkholderia sp. Bp9015. The sequence continues at coordinate 2,458 of NZ_QTPZ01000055.1, read as the reverse complement.
AGCGATGCGCAAGGCCAAGCCGGTGCTGCTCGAGCCGATGATGGCCGTCGAGGTCGAGACGCCCGAGGACTTCATGGGCAACGTGATGGGCGACCTGTCGAGCCGGCGCGGCATCGTGCAGGGGATGGAAGACATCGCGGGCGGTGGCGGCAAGCTGGTGCGCGCCGAGGTGCCGCTCGCGGAAATGTTCGGCTATTCGACGTCACTGCGCTCGGCGACGCAAGGCCGTGCGACGTACACGATGGAGTTCAAGCACTACGCGGAAACGCCGGCGAACGTGTCGGAAGCCGTGATCAACGCGAAAGTGAAGTAAGCGCGGCGCACCTGCGCACTGCTGCGCGGCAAGTACGAGCCCGTCCGGTTCCGGACGGGCTTTTTTTCGTCCGTCGAACGCAGCGATGCGACCGGCCGGCGACGTTTTTGATCGGCACGCCAGGCATTTTTTTCGCATGCCACAATGCATCGCGATTCGTCCGACGGAACCCTGCCGATGCCACGCCGCCCTGCCCTGCGCCGCCTGCTGATGCTGTATGCCGGCCTCATCGCCGCGAACGTCGCCGTCTGGCTGTGGGCACTCGCGGTGCTGCGCGACCATCCGCTGCTGCTCGGCACCGCGGCGATCGCGTACGGGCTCGGCCTGCGTCATGCGGTCGACGCCGATCACATCGCCGCGATCGACGTCGCGACGCGCAAGCTGATGCAGGACGGCCGGCGTCCGGTGACGGTCGGCCTGTTCTTCTCGCTCGGCCACTCGACGATCGTGATCGCCGCGACGCTCGGCATCGCGCTGAGCGCGTTCGCGCTGCGCGACCGCTTCGACGCATTCCGCGAGATCGGCGGCACGATCGGCACGGCCGTGTCGGCCACCTTCCTGCTCGTGCTCGCGTGCATCAACCTGGTGATCCTGCGCGACGTGTGGCGGCGCTATCGCGGCGCGCCCGATCACGCGCACGACGCCGCGCATGCACATCCTCCGGCCGGCCTCGTCGGTCGGCTGCTGCGCCCGCTGTTCCGCTTCGTGTCGAAGAGCTGGCACATGTATCCGGCCGGGGTGCTGTTCGGCCTGGGTTTCGATACTGCAACCGAAATCGCGCTGCTCGCGATCGCGGCCGCACAGGCGAGCCACGCGCTGCCTCTCTATACGGTCATGCTGTTTCCCGCGCTGTTCGCGGCCGGCATGACGCTGATCGACTCGACCGACAATGTCCTGATGATGCATGCGTACGGATGGGCGATGGACGACCCGCGGCGCAAGCTGCTCTACAACGCGAGCATCACGCTGCTGTCGGCGGCCGTCGCGCTGGCCATCGGCGGGATCGAGGCCGCCGGCCTGCTCGCCGACAAGCTGTCGTTGACGGGCCCCGTGCGCGATGCGCTCGATGCACTCGGGGAACGCTTCGGCGCGATCGGTTACGGCATCGTCGCACTCTTTCTCGTCGCCTGGATCGCGTCGATCCTCTGCCATCGCTGGCCGCGCGCTGCCGACACGACGGCGCGCCAGACGTAGTCAGACGTTTCAGTTCGGAAACAAAAAGCTCACGACGACGTATCGCACGCTGTCGCGCACTCCGTGCGCGCCTTGCGCCGCGGGCATAGCCGGCCGGTGGCACGAATCTCGCAGTTAGGGATTCGCACGGCGGGCCCGCGTGCCGACTCGTGCTCGCGGCTGGCCTCCGGCGCCGGCCGGACACACGTCGGCCGCCGAAACGACACTGCATCGTTGCTGGTCCCCTGCTCCACACGTTGATGAACGCGCGTGTCGAGGCATCGCGCGCATCGGGAGGCCAATGATGAGCAGAACGAAACAACTGTCCCGCACGACGGGACGGTGCTATCGCATGACCCTGCTGGCCGCAGCCGCGATTGCGTGCTGCTGCTCGTATGCCGTCGCGCAGGACACGACAACCGTCGTTCCTGTGACCGTGCTGCCGGGTGACGGCACTTCCACCACCCCATCCGCCCAGATCGAGCAGAATGCGGCGCCTGACGCCACGTCCAGCGCGGACACCGTGATGATCTTGGCCGAAAACGCTGCGTCATGTGCGGCCAACCCGGCCGCTTGTGCGGTGCGTGTGTATGCCGGCGGCGGCAATGGCGGAAATGGCGGCCTCGGTAGCGGCGGAACGACCGGAAGCGGGAGCGCCAGCACGGGTAGCGGCGGAAACAACGGCAATGGCGCCGTCGGCCCCGCAGGCGTCGGCGGGACAACGGGCGGGACGAACGGCTCGGTTGGCTCGGGGGGCACCGGCCGCGGCGGCAATGCCGCCGGCAGCGGGGGCTCGGGCGGTGGTACTTCGGGCGGTGGTACTTCCGGGGGCGGTACTTCCGGAGGCGGCCATGGTGGCGGTGGCGGCTCCGGCGGTGACGGAGGCCATGGCGACGGAGGCCACGGTGACGGAGGTCACGGCGATGGAGGCCACGGTGACGGAGGTCACGGCGATGGAGGCCACGGCGACGG
>NZ_QTPZ01000054.1:0-43225 GCF_003853505.1 Burkholderia sp. Bp9015 | reverse complement strand
GAAAAGTTTGAGCGGACCAAGCCGCACGTCAACGTTGGTACGATTGGTCACGTTGACCACGGCAAGACGACGCTGACGGCAGCGATCACGACGGTGCTGACGAAGAAGTTCGGCGGCGAAGCGAAGGCTTACGACCAGATCGACGCGGCACCGGAAGAAAAGGCGCGCGGTATCACGATCAACACGGCACACGTCGAGTACGAAACGGCTAACCGCCACTACGCACACGTCGACTGCCCGGGCCACGCTGACTATGTGAAGAACATGATCACGGGCGCGGCACAGATGGACGGCGCGATCCTGGTTTGCTCGGCAGCAGACGGCCCGATGCCGCAGACGCGTGAGCACATCCTGCTGGCACGTCAGGTTGGCGTTCCGTACATCATCGTGTTCCTGAACAAGTGCGACATGGTGGACGACGCTGAACTGCTCGAGCTGGTCGAGATGGAAGTTCGCGAACTCCTGTCGAAGTACGACTTCCCGGGCGACGACACGCCGATCGTGAAGGGTTCGGCCAAGCTGGCGCTGGAAGGCGACACGGGCGAGCTGGGCGAAGTGGCGATCATGAGCCTGGCCGACGCGCTGGACACGTACATCCCGACGCCGGAGCGTGCAGTTGACGGCGCGTTCCTGATGCCGGTGGAAGACGTGTTCTCGATCTCGGGCCGTGGTACGGTGGTGACGGGTCGTGTCGAGCGCGGCATCGTGAAGGTCGGCGAAGAAATCGAAATCGTCGGTATCAAGCCGACGGTGAAGACGACCTGCACGGGCGTTGAAATGTTCCGCAAGCTGCTGGACCAAGGTCAGGCAGGCGACAACGTCGGTATCCTGCTGCGCGGCACGAAGCGTGAAGACGTGGAGCGTGGCCAGGTTCTGGCGAAGCCGGGTTCGATCACGCCGCACACGCACTTCACGGCTGAAGTGTACGTGCTGAGCAAGGACGAAGGCGGCCGCCACACGCCGTTCTTCAACAACTACCGTCCGCAGTTCTACTTCCGTACGACGGACGTGACGGGCTCGATCGAGCTGCCGAAGGACAAGGAAATGGTGATGCCGGGCGACAACGTGTCGATCACGGTGAAGCTGATCGCTCCGATCGCGATGGAAGAAGGTCTGCGCTTCGCAATCCGCGAAGGCGGCCGTACCGTCGGCGCCGGCGTCGTCGCCAAGATCATCGAGTAAGCCAGTTATTCGTTGATCGACAGTTTTGGGGCTGGCAACAGCCAGCCCCAGCATGGTTTAGGGGTATAGCTCAACTGGCAGAGCGTCGGTCTCCAAAACCGAAGGTTGGGGGTTCGATTCCCTCTGCCCCTGCCAAAAATCGCCACGTGTCCCACGTGGCATTTGTTTTAAGGTGTTATGGCGAATCCATCCGTCGAAACTGTAAATACCTCCGGCGATAAGCTGATGCTGGCCCTGGGCGTATTGCTGGTCTTGGCCGGATTCGTGGGCTTCTTCTGGCTGGCCAACCAGCAGTGGTATGTCCGCGGTGCCGCATTGGCGGTAGGTATCATCGCCGGCGTGGCCGTCGGCCTGATGTCCGCACCTGGCAAGAGCCTCATCGCGTTTGCCAAGGATTCGTACAAGGAAGTCCGCAAGGTCGTTTGGCCCACCCGCAAGGAAGCAACGCAAACCACACTCGTCGTGTTCGGTTTCGTGCTCGTGATGGCGATTTTCCTCTGGTTGAGTGACAAATCGATCGAATGGGTGATTTTCTCGGCGATTCTGGGTTGGAAATGATATGAGCGATACTCCGGCATCCCCGAGCGGAAAGCGTTGGTACGTCGTGCACGCCTACTCCGGTATGGAGAAGAGCGTGCAGCGTGCGCTTCAAGAGCGCATCGAACGTGCTGGCATGCAGGATAAATTCGGTCAGATCCTGGTTCCGACCGAAGAAGTGGTCGAAGTCAAAGGTGGCCACAAGGCAGTAACCGAGCGTCGTTTCTTCCCCGGCTACGTGCTGGTGGAAATGGAAATGACGGACGAAACGTGGCACCTCGTGAAGAACACGGCGAAGGTCACGGGTTTCGTCGGCGGTGCGCGTAACCGCCCGACTCCGATTTCCCCGAAGGAAGTCGAAAAGATCATGTCGCAGATGCAGGAAGGCGTCGAGAAGCCGCGCCCGAAGACCCTGTTCGAAGTTGGCGAGATGGTGCGTGTCAAGGAAGGCCCGTTCACGGACTTCAACGGCACGGTCGAAGAAGTCAACTACGAAAAATCGCGCGTGCGTGTGTCGGTCACGATCTTTGGCCGATCCACTCCAGTCGAACTCGAGTTCGGCCAGGTCGAAAAAGTTTGATCCCGATTCGGTGGGCAGCCTCGGCTGCCCACCTTCGCGCTTACGGTCCGCGTTATGGCCGTTGAGGAGCGTCAGTAGCCAGCGGCGAACGCGCGTTATCACTCACCGAATGCCGTCTGGCGTTCTAACGAGGTTTACAAATGGCAAAGAAGATTGTCGGCTTTATCAAGCTGCAGATTCCTGCAGGTAAAGCCAACCCGTCGCCGCCGGTCGGTCCGGCACTGGGCCAGCGCGGCCTGAACATCATGGAGTTCTGCAAGGCGTTCAACGCGCAGACTCAAGGCATGGAGCCGGGTCTGCCGGTGCCGGTGGTCATCACGGCATACGCTGACAAGAGCTTCACGTTCGTGATGAAGACGCCGCCGGCAACCGTCCTGATCAAGAAGGCAGCGAAGGTGGACAAGGGCTCGAGCAAGCCGCACACCGACAAGGTCGGTTCGATCACGCGCGCTCAAGCCGAAGAAATCGCGAAGACCAAGATGCCGGACCTTACGGCAGCTGATCTGGACGCAGCCGTTCGCACCATCGCTGGTAGCGCACGCTCGATGGGCATCACTGTGGAGGGCGTGTAAATGGCTAAGATCTCCAAGCGCCGTCAGGCATTTGCCGCCAAGGTCGACCGTCAGAAGCTGTACGCGATCGAAGATGCACTGGCACTCGTGAAGGAATGCGCGAGCGCGAAGTTCAACGAATCGATCGACGTCGCAGTCCAGCTCGGCATCGATGCGAAGAAGTCGGACCAGGTCGTTCGTGGTTCGGTCGTTCTGCCGGCAGGTACGGGCAAGTCGGTTCGCGTTGCCGTGTTCGCGCAAGGCGAGAAGGCCGAGCAGGCTCGTGCAGCAGGCGCGGAAATCGTCGGTATGGAAGACCTGGCAGAGCAGATCAAGGCTGGCCAGATGGACTTCGACATCGTGATCGCTTCGCCGGACACGATGCGTATCGTCGGTACGCTCGGTCAGATCCTCGGCCCGCGCGGCCTGATGCCGAACCCGAAGGTTGGTACGGTCACGCCGGACGTCGCAACCGCCGTCAAGAACGCGAAGGCTGGTCAGGTGCAATTCCGTGTCGACAAGGCCGGTATCATCCACGCGACCATCGGCCGTGCATCGTTCGAATCGACTGCACTGCGTTCGAACCTGTCGGCGCTGATCGAAGCGCTGCAGAAGGCCAAGCCGGCAACGAGCAAGGGCGTCTACCTGCGCAAGATCGCACTGTCGAGCACGATGGGCGTCGGCGTGCGTGTCGACCAGGCTACGCTGGCAGCGTAAGAAAGTATTCGGGCCGCTTCGTTCGCGAAGCGGCCTACATGGGCTTTGGGCGGTTGTTCGTGCAGTTGGGCGGGCAACCGGTTATCAAAGACCGTTGGTGGGACGCAGCAGGCAGGCGATCCCTTAATTCAAGCCAACGCAGATGGCGAACCCGAAAAAGTTTTGCAGTGGTGAAGCCGCAGGTCGTGAAGCGATTCACGGCGTGAGGTGGAAATACTCCTAACGAGGTCGGACGCCGTTGTTGAACGAGGTACGTGAGGTTTCGGCCATGCCGGCCGCGCCGAACGTATCGTTTCTGGAGGCTAACCGTGCCGCTTAATAGAGAAGACAAGCAAGCCGTCGTCGCTGAGGTTTCCGCGCAAGTCGCGAAGGCCCAGACCGTTGTGCTGGCTGAGTATCGTGGAATTGCGGTTGGCGATCTGACCAAGCTGCGCGCGAAAGCGCGTGAGCAACAGGTTTACCTGCGCGTGTTGAAGAACACGCTGGCGCGTCGCGCTGTTGAAGGTACCCCTTTTGCTCCGCTGGCAGAGCAGATGACTGGTCCGCTGATCTACGGCATCTCGGAAGATGCAATTGCCGCTGCTAAGGTCGTCAACGACTTCAGCAAGAGCAATGACAAGTTGGTCATCAAGGCTGGTTCGTTCGATGGCAAGGTGATGGACAAGGCTGGCGTGCAAGCGCTGGCAAGCATCCCGAGCCGTGAAGAACTGCTCTCGAAGCTGCTGTTCGTTATGCAATCGCCTGTTTCGGGCTTCGCGCGTGCTCTGGCCGCGCTCGCCGAGAAGAAGCAAGCGGAAGCTGCGTAAGCGAACGTGCATCAGCGTTACTGATCGCTGGCTGTATCCGAATTCAATTTAGGAGTATTTCAAATGGCAATCGCAAAAGAAGACATCCTGGCAGCAGTCGAAGGGATGACCGTTCTGGAACTGAACGAACTGGTCAAGGCGTTCGAAGAGAAGTTTGGCGTGTCGGCAGCTGCAGTGGCAGTCGCTGGCCCGGCAGGCGGCGGCGCTGCTGCTGCTGCAGAAGAAAAGACCGAATTCACGGTCGTTCTGGCTGAAGCAGGCAGCAACAAGGTTGCAGTCATCAAGGCAGTTCGCGAACTGACGGGCCTGGGCCTGAAGGAAGCGAAGGACGTCGTTGACGGCGCACCGAAGGCTGTCAAGGAAGGCGTCGACAAGGCTGCTGCTGAAGAAGCCAAGAAGAAGCTGGAAGAAGCTGGCGCGAAGGTCGAAGTCAAGTAAGTTTCGACGCGCTGTGCGAAGGCTGGCGGTATTTTCACCGCCGGCCTTTTTGTGCTTTGTGGGGACGTTATTCTGGCACTCATTCGGGAGCCCGAATAATCGGCCCCAGAAGCCAAAGAAAACCGCCGAATCGTTGTCAATGCATCGATTGGCGTTTCTCTTTGTCTTCTGAAGCGACTGCAGAAGGCAAGTTTGGTCGGGTAGCGGGCAACACAGGCATCCGCTGCCGTCAGCCAGCGGTTGGTAGCGGCCAACCACCAAGCTTCTCGGCTCGTTCAAGCCATCGGGCGGCCATCGGGTCTCAGTCGGTGAACACTCGGGTTTGAAACGTCCAGGTATCCCGCCTCGACAGCACCCGCCGTGATTCGGAGATCGTATGCAATATTCCTTCACCGAGAAGAAGCGCATTCGCAAGAGTTTCGCGAAGCGCCCCATCGTTCACCAAGTTCCGTTCTTGCTGGCCACCCAGCTTGAATCATTCAGCACGTTTCTGCAAGCCGATGTGCCTGGCGCGCAACGCAAGCCTGAAGGTTTGCAGGCCGCCTTCACATCGGTATTTCCCATTGTTTCGCACAACGGCTTCGCGCGCCTCGAGTTCGTGAGCTATGCGTTGTCCGCGCCGGCATTCAACATCAAGGAATGCCAGCAGCGTGGCCTGACGTACTGCTCCGCGCTGCGCGCGAAGGTCCGCCTCGTCATCCTCGACAAGGAATCGCCGAACAAGCCGGTCGTCAAGGAAGTGAAGGAGCAGGAAGTGTACATGGGCGAAATTCCGCTCATGACGCCGACGGGCTCGTTCGTCATCAACGGCACCGAGCGTGTCATCGTCTCGCAGCTGCACCGTTCGCCGGGCGTGTTCTTCGAACACGACAAGGGCAAGACGCACAGCTCGGGCAAGCTGCTGTTCTCGGCACGGATCATTCCGTACCGCGGCTCGTGGCTCGACTTCGAATTCGATCCGAAGGACATCCTGTACTTCCGCGTCGACCGTCGCCGCAAGATGCCGGTCACGATCCTGCTGAAGGCCATCGGCCTGACGCCTGAACAGATCCTCGCGAACTTCTTCGTGTTCGACAACTTCACGCTGATGGGCGAAGGCGCGCAACTCGAGTTCGTGCCCGAGCGCCTGCGTGGTGAAGTCGCGCGCTTCGACATCACGGATCGTGATGGCAAGGTCATCGTCCAGAAGGACAAGCGGATCAACGCGAAGCACATTCGCGATCTCGAAGCCGCGAAGACCAAGTTCATCTCGGTGCCGGAAGACTATCTGCTCGGCCGCGTGCTGGCGAAGAACGTCGTCGACGGCGACACCGGCGAAGTGATCGCGAGCGCGAACGACGAAGTCACGGAAAGCGTGCTCGAGAAGCTGCGCGAAGCGGACATCAAGGACATCCAGACGCTCTACACGAACGATCTGGACCAGGGTCCGTACATCTCGTCGACGCTGCGTGTCGACGAAACGACCGACAAGACGGCCGCGCGCATCGCGATCTACCGCATGATGCGTCCGGGCGAGCCGCCGACCGAAGAAGCGGTCGAGGCGCTGTTCAACCGTCTGTTCTACAGCGAAGAAGCGTACGACCTGTCGAAGGTCGGCCGCATGAAGTTCAACCGCCGCGTCGGCCGTGACGAGATCGTCGGCCCGATGACGCTGCAGGACGACGACATCCTCGCGACGATCAAGATTCTCGTCGAGCTGCGCAACGGCAAGGGCGAAGTGGACGACATCGACCACCTCGGCAACCGTCGCGTGCGTTGCGTCGGCGAACTGGCGGAAAACCAGTTCCGCGCGGGTCTCGTGCGTGTCGAGCGCGCGGTCAAGGAACGCCTCGGCCAGGCCGAAAGCGAAAACCTGATGCCGCACGACCTGATCAACTCGAAGCCGATTTCGTCGGCGATCCGCGAGTTCTTCGGTTCGTCGCAGCTGTCGCAGTTCATGGACCAGACCAACCCGCTGTCGGAAATCACGCACAAGCGCCGTGTTTCCGCACTGGGCCCGGGCGGTCTGACGCGCGAACGCGCAGGCTTCGAAGTGCGTGACGTGCACCCGACCCACTATGGCCGCGTGTGCCCGATCGAAACGCCGGAAGGTCCGAACATCGGTCTGATCAACTCGCTCGCACTGTACGCGCACCTGAACGAGTACGGCTTCCTCGAGACGCCGTACCGCAAGGTCGTGGACAGCAAGGTGACCGACCAGATCGACTACCTGTCGGCGATCGAGGAAGGCCGCTACATGATCGCGCAGGCGAACGCCGCGATCGACGAAAACGGCACGCTGATCGACGAACTCGTGTCGTCGCGTGAAGCCGGCGAAACGATGATGGTCACGCCGGACCGTATCCAGTACATGGACGTCGCGCCGTCGCAGATCGTGTCGGTTGCAGCTTCGCTGATCCCGTTCCTCGAGCACGACGATGCGAACCGTGCACTGATGGGTTCGAACATGCAGCGTCAGGCCGTGCCGTGTCTGCGTCCGGAAAAGCCGGTCGTCGGTACGGGCATCGAGCGCACCTGCGCGGTCGACTCGGGCACGACGGTCCAGGCGTTCCGCGGCGGCGTGGTCGACTACGTCGACGCAGGCCGTATCGTGATTCGCGTGAACGACGACGAAGCGGTCGCGGGTGAAGTCGGTGTCGACATCTACAACCTGATCAAGTACACGCGTTCGAACCAGAACACGAACATCAACCAGCGTCCGATCGTGAAGATGGGCGACAAGGTCTCGCGCGGCGACGTGCTGGCCGACGGCGCCTCGACGGACCTGGGCGAGCTCGCGCTCGGCCAGAACATGCTGATCGCGTTCATGCCGTGGAACGGCTACAACTTCGAAGACTCGATCCTGATCTCGGAGAAGGTCGTTGCGGACGATCGCTACACGTCGATCCACATCGAAGAGCTGAACGTCGTTGCACGCGACACGAAGCTCGGGCCGGAAGAAATCACGCGCGACATCTCGAACCTGGCGGAAGTCCAGCTCGGCCGTCTCGACGAATCGGGCATCGTGTACATCGGTGCTGAAGTCGAAGCCGGCGACGTGCTGGTCGGCAAGGTCACGCCGAAGGGCGAGACCCAGCTGACGCCGGAAGAGAAGCTGCTGCGCGCGATCTTCGGCGAGAAGGCTTCGGACGTGAAGGACACGTCGCTGCGCGTGCCGTCGGGCATGAGCGGCACCGTGATCGACGTCCAGGTGTTCACGCGTGAAGGCATCCAGCGCGACAAGCGCGCCCAACAGATCATCGACGACGAACTGAAGCGCTACCGTCTCGACCTGAACGACCAGCTGCGCATCGTGGAAGGCGACGCGTTCCAGCGTCTCGCACGCATGCTGGTGGGCAAGGTCGCGAACGGCGGTCCGAAGAAGCTCGCGAAGGGCACGAAGATCGACCAGGCTTACCTGGAAGACCTCGACCACTACCACTGGTTCGACATCCGCCTCGCGGACGACGAAGCAGCGGCATCGCTCGAAGCGATCAAGAACTCGATCGAAGAGAAGCGTCACCAGTTCGACCTCGCGTTCGAAGAGAAGCGCAAGAAGCTCACGCAAGGCGACGAACTGCCGCCGGGCGTGCTGAAGATGGTCAAGGTGTACCTCGCGGTCAAGCGTCGCCTGCAGCCTGGCGACAAGATGGCGGGCCGTCACGGTAACAAGGGTGTCGTGTCGAAGATCGTCCCGATCGAAGACATGCCGTACATGGCCGACGGCCGTCCGGCAGACGTCGTGCTGAACCCGCTGGGCGTTCCGTCGCGGATGAACGTGGGTCAGGTTCTGGAAGTGCACCTCGGCTGGGCCGCGAAGGGCCTCGGCTGGCGTATCGGCGAAATGCTGCAGCGTCAGGCGAAGATCGAGGAACTGCGCGTGTTCCTGACGAAGATCTACAACGAGTCGGGCCGCCAGGAAGACCTGGAAAGCTTCACCGACGACGAGATCCTCGAACTCGCGAAGAACCTGCGCGAAGGCGTGCCGTTTGCAACGCCGGTGTTCGACGGTGCGACCGAGGAAGAAATGGGCAAGATGCTCGACCTCGCGTTCCCGGACGACATCGCGGAACAGCTCGGCATGAACCCGTCGAAGAACCAGGTCCGCCTGTACGACGGCCGCACGGGTGAAATGTTCGAACGTCGCGTGACGCTCGGCTACATGCACTACCTGAAGCTGCACCACTTGGTCGACGACAAGATGCACGCACGTTCGACCGGCCCGTACTCGCTCGTCACGCAGCAGCCGCTGGGTGGTAAGGCGCAGTTCGGTGGCCAGCGTTTCGGTGAAATGGAAGTGTGGGCACTCGAAGCGTACGGCGCGTCCTACGTGCTGCAGGAAATGCTGACGGTGAAGTCGGACGACGTGACCGGCCGGACGAAGGTTTACGAGAACCTCGTCAAGGGCGATCACGTGATCGATGCAGGCATGCCGGAATCCTTCAACGTGCTCGTGAAGGAAATCCGCTCGCTCGGTATCGACATCGATCTCGACCGCAATTAATCGGACTACGGAGAGAAGGCAATGAAAGCTCTGCTCGATCTATTCAAGCAAGTCCAACAGGAAGAAGTTTTCGACGCGATCAAGATCGGTCTGGCCTCGCCGGACAAGATCCGTTCGTGGTCGTTCGGCGAAGTGAAGAAGCCGGAGACCATCAACTACCGTACGTTCAAGCCGGAACGCGATGGTCTGTTCTGCGCGAAGATCTTCGGGCCGATCAAGGACTACGAGTGCCTGTGCGGCAAGTACAAGCGCCTGAAGCACCGCGGCGTGATCTGCGAGAAGTGCGGCGTCGAAGTGACGCTGGCGAAGGTGCGTCGCGAACGGATGGGCCACATCGAGCTGGCCTCGCCGGTCGCGCACATCTGGTTCCTGAAGTCGCTGCCGTCGCGTCTGGGCATGGTGCTCGACATGACGCTGCGCGACATCGAACGCGTGCTGTACTTCGAAGCATACGTGGTGATCGAACCGGGCATGACGCCGCTGAAGGCGCGGCAGATCATGACCGAAGAGGATTACTACAACAAGGTCGAGGAATACGGCGACGAATTCCGTGCCGAGATGGGCGCGGAAGGCGTGCGTGAACTGCTGCGTGCGATCAACATCGACGAGCAGGTCGAGACGCTGCGCACCGAGCTGAAGAACACCGGCTCGGAAGCGAAGATCAAGAAGTACGCGAAGCGCCTGAAGGTCCTCGAGGCATTCCAGCGCTCGGGCATCAAGCCCGAGTGGATGATCCTCGAAGTGCTGCCGGTGCTGCCGCCGGAACTGCGTCCGCTCGTGCCGCTGGACGGCGGCCGTTTCGCGACGTCGGACCTGAACGACCTGTATCGCCGCGTGATCAACCGTAACAACCGGTTGAAGCGTCTGCTCGAGCTGAAGGCACCTGAAATCATCGTCCGCAACGAAAAGCGGATGCTGCAGGAAGCCGTCGACTCGCTGCTCGACAACGGTCGTCGCGGCAAGGCGATGACGGGCGCGAACAAGCGTCCGCTGAAGTCGCTCGCCGACATGATCAAGGGCAAGGGCGGTCGTTTCCGTCAGAACCTGCTGGGCAAGCGCGTCGACTACTCGGGCCGTTCGGTCATCGTGGTCGGCCCGACGCTGAAGCTGCACCAGTGCGGTCTGCCGAAGCTGATGGCGCTCGAGCTGTTCAAGCCGTTCATCTTCAACAAGCTGGAAGTGATGGGCGTCGCGACGACCATCAAGGCTGCGAAGAAGGAAGTCGAGAACCAGACGCCGGTGGTGTGGGACATCCTCGAAGAGGTGATCCGCGAGCACCCGGTGATGCTGAACCGTGCGCCGACGCTGCACCGTCTCGGTATCCAGGCGTTCGAGCCGGTGCTGATCGAAGGCAAGGCGATTCAGCTGCACCCGCTCGTCTGCGCGGCGTTCAACGCCGACTTCGACGGTGACCAGATGGCCGTTCACGTGCCGCTGTCGCTCGAAGCGCAGATGGAAGCGCGTACGCTGATGCTGGCGTCGAACAACGTGCTGTTCCCGGCCAACGGCGATCCGTCGATCGTGCCGTCGCAGGATATCGTGCTGGGTCTGTACTACGCGACCCGCGAAGCGATCAACGGCAAGGGCGAAGGCCTGTCGTTCACCGGCGTGTCGGAAGTGATCCGCGCGTACGAGAACAAGGAAGTCGAGCTGGCCTCGCGCGTCAACGTGCGGATCACCGAAATGGTCCGCAACGAGGACACGTCGGAAGGCGCGCCGGAATTCGTGCCGAAGATCTCGCTGTACGCGACGACCGTCGGTCGCGCGATCCTGTCGGAGATCCTGCCGCACGGCCTGCCGTTCTCGGTGCTGAACAAGCCGCTGAAGAAGAAGGAAATCTCGCGCCTGATCAACACCGCATTCCGCAAGTGCGGTCTGCGTGCGACGGTCGTGTTCGCCGACCAGCTGATGCAGTCGGGTTTCCGCCTCGCGACGCGTGCCGGCATTTCGATCTGCGTGGACGACATGCTCGTGCCGCCGCAGAAGGAAACGATCGTCGGCGACGCTGCGAAGAAGGTGAAGGAGTACGACCGCCAGTACATGTCGGGTCTCGTCACCGCGCAGGAACGCTACAACAACGTGGTCGACATCTGGTCGGCAACGTCGGAAGCGGTCGGCAAGGCGATGATGGAGCAGCTGTCGACGGAGCCGGTGACGGACCGCGACGGCAACGAGACGCGCCAGGAGTCGTTCAACTCGATCTACATGATGGCCGACTCGGGCGCCCGGGGTTCGGCGGTGCAGATTCGTCAGCTGGCCGGTATGCGAGGCCTGATGGCGAAGCCGGACGGCTCGATTATCGAGACGCCGATTACCGCGAACTTCCGCGAAGGCCTGAACGTGTTGCAGTACTTCATCTCGACCCACGGCGCACGTAAGGGTCTGGCTGATACGGCACTGAAGACCGCGAACTCGGGTTACCTGACGCGTCGTCTCGTCGACGTCACGCAGGATCTGGTGGTGGTCGAGGACGATTGCGGCACGTCGAACGGCGTCGCGATGAAGGCGCTGGTCGAAGGCGGTGAAGTCGTCGAAGCGCTGCGCGACCGTATCCTCGGCCGCGTCGCGGTCGCGGACGTCGTGAACCCGGAAACGCAGGAAACGCTGTACGAATCGGGCACGCTGCTCGACGAAACGGCGGTCGAGGAAATCGAACGCCTCGGCATCGACGAAGTGCGCGTGCGCACGCCGCTGACCTGCGAAACGCGTTACGGTCTGTGCGCGGCCTGCTACGGCCGTGACCTCGGCCGCGGCTCGCTCGTGAACGTCGGCGAAGCAGTCGGCGTGATCGCGGCACAGTCGATCGGTGAGCCGGGCACGCAGCTGACGATGCGTACGTTCCACATCGGTGGTGCGGCATCGCGTGCGGCAGTGGCGTCGTCGGTCGAAGCGAAGAGCAACGGTATCGTGCGTTTCACGGCGACGATGCGTTACGTCACCAACGCGAAGGGCGAGCAGATCGTCATTTCGCGTTCGGGCGAGGCGCTGATCACCGACGATTTCGGTCGCGAGCGCGAGCGTCACAAAGTGCCGTACGGCGCGACGCTGCTGCAACTCGACGGCGCGACGATCAAGGCCGGCACGCAGCTGGCGACGTGGGACCCGATGACGCGTCCGATCATCACCGAGTACGGTGGTACGGTGAAGTTCGAGAACGTCGAGGAAGGCGTGACCGTCGCGAAGCAGATCGACGACGTGACCGGCCTGTCGACGCTGGTCGTGATCGACGTGAAGCGTCGTGGTTCGCAAGCTTCGAAGAGCGTGCGTCCGCAGGTGAAACTGCTCGACGCGAACGGCGACGAAGTGAAGATCCCGGGCACGGAGCACGCAGTGCAGATCGGCTTCCAGGTCGGCGCACTGATCACCGTGAAGGACGGCCAGCAAGTGCAGGTGGGTGAAGTGCTTGCACGTATCCCGACCGAAGCGCAGAAGACGCGTGACATTACCGGCGGTCTGCCGCGGGTGGCGGAACTGTTCGAAGCGCGTTCGCCGAAGGACGCCGGCATTCTCGCGGAAGTCACCGGTACGACGTCGTTCGGCAAGGACACGAAGGGCAAGCAGCGTCTCGTCATCACGGACCTCGAAGGCAATCAGCACGAGTTCCTGATCGCGAAGGAAAAGCAGGTCCTGGTCCACGATGCTCAGGTCGTCAACAAGGGCGAAATGATCGTGGACGGCCCGGCCGATCCGCACGACATCCTGCGTCTGCAGGGTATCGAGGCGCTGTCGCGCTACATCGTCGACGAAGTGCAGGACGTGTATCGTCTGCAGGGCGTGAAGATCAACGACAAGCACATCGAGGTGATCGTTCGCCAGATGCTGCGTCGTGTGCAGATCACCGACAACGGTGATACGCGCTTCATCCCGGGCGAACAGGTCGAGCGTTCCGACATGCTGGACGAGAACGATCGCATGATCGCCGAGGGCAAGCGCCCGGCTTCGTACGACAACGTGCTCCTCGGTATCACGAAGGCGTCGCTGTCGACCGACTCGTTCATCTCCGCGGCATCGTTCCAGGAAACGACCCGCGTGCTGACCGAAGCGGCGATCATGGGCAAGCGCGACGATCTGCGCGGCCTGAAGGAAAACGTGATCGTCGGCCGTCTGATCCCGGCCGGTACGGGTCTCGCGTTCCACAAGGCACGCAAGGCGAAGGAGATGTCCGACCGCGAGCGTTTCGACCAGATCGCAGCGGAAGAGGCATTCGACTTCGGTACGCCGAGCGCGCCGGCGGAAGAGCCGCAACACCCGGCAGCCGAATAAGCGCGGGCGGCGCGAGCCGCCTCACGCTGCCGTATTCGCTGTCATCGAAACCGCCCGGTCCGCCGGGCGGTTTTTTTTATCCGTCGTTCACGTGCATGACGGGCTTGCCGCACGGTCGCGCAGGCCCGTCATGCGCGCGCTCGAACCCTGTCCGATCGGCCAACGTTGCACGATTCGCCGCGCGCTGCGCGAGCGGGTTGTTAAAATTGCGGTCATCCTTCCGCCGTCCTCGTTCTCACTCATGTCCCGCGCCCTCGAAATCCTCGACGAAGTTTTTGGTTATTCCGCCTTTCGCGGCCAGCAGGGCGAGATCGTCGAACACGTCGCCGGCGGCGGTGATTGCCTCGTGCTGATGCCGACGGGCGGCGGCAAGTCGCTGTGCTACCAGATCCCGGCGCTGCTGCGCCGCGAGGCCGGGCAGGGCGCGGGCATCGTGGTGTCGCCGCTGATCGCGCTGATGCAGGACCAGGTCGCCGCGCTGAGCGAAGTCGGCGTGCGCGCGGCCTACCTGAACTCGACACTGTCGGGCGCCGAGGCCGCGGCGACCGAGCGCGCGCTGCGCGAGGGCGAGATCGACCTGCTGTACGTCGCGCCCGAGCGGCTGATGACGGGTCGCTTCCTCGACCTGCTCGAGCGCGCGAAGATCGGCCTGTTCGCGATCGACGAGGCGCACTGCGTGTCGCAGTGGGGGCATGACTTCCGTCCCGAATACATCCAGCTGTCGGTGCTGCACGAACGCTTCCCGTCGGTGCCGCGCATCGCGCTGACCGCCACTGCCGACGCGATCACGCGCGACGAGATCATCCATCGCCTCGCGCTCGACGACGCGCGTGTGTTCGTGTCGAGCTTCGATCGTCCGAACATCCGTTACCGTATCGTCGAGAAGGACAACGCGCGTTCGCAGCTGCTCGACTTCATCCGCGCGGAACACACGAACGCGGACGGCACGACCGACGCGGGCGTCGTCTACTGCCTGTCGCGCCGCAAGGTCGAGGAAACGGCCGAATGGCTGAAGGCTCAGGGTGTGCGCGCGCTGCCGTATCACGCGGGGATGGAGTTCGAGGTACGGCAGAAGCACCAGGAAATGTTCCAGCGCGAGGAAGGCATCGTGATGTGCGCGACGATCGCGTTCGGCATGGGCATCGACAAGCCGGATGTGCGCTTTGTCGCGCACCTCGATTTGCCGAAGAGCGTCGAGGGCTACTACCAGGAAACCGGCCGTGCGGGCCGCGACGGGATGCCGGCGAACGCGTGGATGGCGTACGGGCTCGGTGACGTCGTCCAGCAGCGCAAGATGATCGACGAGTCCGATGCGGACGACGCGCACAAGCGCGTGCAGACGTCGAAGCTCGACGCGTTGCTCGGGTTGTGCGAGACGATCTCGTGCCGGCGCGTGCGGCTCCTGAACTACTTCGGCGAGGCGAGCCAGCCGTGCGGCAACTGCGACACGTGCCTCGAACCGCCCGATTCATGGGACGCGACGCGCGAGGCGCAGATGGCGCTGTCATGCGTATTCCGCGCGCAGCGCGCGAGCGGCTTCAATTTCGGCTCGAGCCATCTGATCGAGATCCTGCGCGGCGGCCGCACGGAGAAAGTGTTGCAGCGCGGCCACGATCAGCTCAGCACGTTCGGGATCGGCGCATCGCTGTCCGAACCCGAGTGGCGCGCGATTTTCCGGCAACTCGTCGCGTACGGCTATCTCGCGGTCGACCATGGCGGCTTCGGCGCGCTGATGCTGACCGAGGCCGCGAAGCCGGTGCTGAAGAACGAGGAGAAGGTCACGCTGCGCCGCTACGTGAAGCCGCAGCGCACGCGCCAGTCGTCGAGCCGCAGCGGCACGCGCGTCGACCCGACGGCCGGCATGGGCACGCGCGAGCGCGCACGCTGGGACGCGCTGCGCGCGTGGCGCGCGGAAACCGCGAAGTCCGACGGCGTGCCGGCCTACGTGATCTTCCACGATGCGACGCTGGCCGAAATCGCGCGCAACGCGCCAGAGACGATCGACGACCTGCGCCATATCCCCGGCATGGGCGTGCGCAAGCTCGAGCGCTTCGGCGACGAGATCATCGACGTCGTCGAATCGGCGTGACACAGGTGTTCCGACCCTTCCGGTAAACCGCCCGCGCGGCTGGCAAATCACGCAAGCCGTTGACTTAGTTGGCATTTCCGGAATATCATGCTGGGTTCCGGTATTCGGTGGGCCGTGTCGCGTTCGAAAGCTCGCACCCGATTCGCCGGTTCGGAAGTCAACTGTGCGTCGATTCTCGCTTTGCCCGAAATCGATGTGCAGATTTTGTTCAATTTCAGGAATAAACAATGCCAACCATCAACCAACTGGTTCGCAAAGGCCGTCAGTCGGAAACGACGAAGAGCAAGAGCCCGGCCCTGCAGGACTGCCCCCAGCGTCGCGGCGTGTGCACCCGTGTGTACACGACGACGCCGAAGAAGCCGAACTCGGCACTCCGTAAGGTCGCCAAGGTTCGTCTGACGAACGGCTTCGAAGTGATTTCGTACATCGGCGGTGAAGGCCACAACCTGCAGGAACACTCGGTTGTGCTGATCCGCGGCGGCCGTGTGAAGGACTTGCCGGGTGTGCGTTACCACATGGTTCGCGGCTCGCTGGATACCCAGGGCGTCAAGGACCGTAAGCAAGCGCGCTCGAAGTACGGCGCGAAGCGTGCAAAGGCTGCCAAGTAAGCAGTTTTTGATCAGGGATCGCCGCAGGGCGGTCAAGGCGGGAGTGCCGGATTGCCGGTGCTGTCGAGTAAGTGGTCACCCGGCCAAGCTGGTTAGTCGTGAAGATGTGATCGGGTTTGTTGGTGGCCGCGGAGCTGGAACCAGCTCCAACTGAACAAGTAAAGGAAGAATCATGCCGCGTCGTCGCGAAGTCCCCAAGCGGGAAGTGTTGCCGGATCCGAAGTTCGGCAACGTTGATGTTGCCAAGTTCATGAACATGCTGATGCTGTCCGGCAAGAAGTCGGTTGCAGAGCGCATCGTTTATGGCGCATTCGAACAAATCCAGACCAAGGGTGGCAAGGACCCGCTGGAAGTGTTCACGGTTGCGCTCAACAACGTGAAGCCGGTGGTCGAAGTGAAGAGCCGCCGCGTTGGTGGTGCCAACTATCAAGTTCCGGTCGAAGTGCGCCCGTCGCGTCGTATGGCATTGGCGATGCGCTGGCTGCGTGAGGCTGCGAAGAAGCGCAGCGAGAAGTCGATGGCTCTGCGCCTGGCTGGTGAACTCTCCGAAGCGGCCGAAGGCCGTGGCGGCGCGATGAAGAAGCGCGATGAAGTTCACCGCATGGCAGAAGCCAACCGCGCGTTCTCGCATTTCCGTTTCTAAGCGCCTGGCTGGGCTGTTTGCGGAAATAAATTCCGGGCGGGTGCGCTTTTCAGGCGCCTCGCCCGTTTGTGTTGAAGCATGATGCAGCTGGGCTGCATCATGTCATCCCAGTAGAGGATCAAAGTGGCTCGCAAGACTCCTATCGAGCGCTACCGCAATATCGGTATTAGCGCTCACATCGACGCCGGCAAAACGACGACGACCGAGCGCATTCTGTTTTACACCGGTGTGAACCACAAGATCGGTGAAGTCCACGACGGCGCAGCAACGATGGACTGGATGGAGCAGGAACAAGAGCGTGGCATCACGATCACGTCCGCTGCTACCACGGCCTTCTGGAAGGGCATGGGCGGCAACTATCCGGAACACCGCATCAACATCATCGACACGCCGGGCCACGTCGACTTCACGATCGAAGTGGAGCGTTCGATGCGCGTGCTCGACGGCGCGTGCATGGTGTACTGCGCAGTGGGCGGCGTGCAGCCGCAGTCGGAAACGGTGTGGCGCCAGGCTAACAAGTACAAGGTGCCCCGTCTCGCGTTCGTCAACAAGATGGACCGTACCGGCGCGAACTTCTTCAAGGTCTACGACCAGCTCCGTCTGCGCCTGAAGGCGAACCCGGTTCCGGTCGTGGTGCCGATCGGCTCGGAAGAAAACTTCAAGGGCGTGGTCGACCTGATCAAGATGAAGGCGATCATTTGGGACGAAGCGTCGCAAGGCACGAAGTTCGACTACGTCGACATCCCGGCCGAGCTCGCCGAGACCTGCAAGGAATGGCGCGAAAAGATGGTCGAAGTGGCTGCTGAAGCCAGCGAAGACCTGATGAACAAGTACCTGGAAGAAGGCGATCTGCCGGAAGCCGACATCGTCAAGGCGCTGCGCGACCGTACGATCGCGTGCGAAATCCAGCCGATGCTGTGCGGTACCGCGTTCAAGAACAAGGGCGTGCAGCGTATGCTCGACGCCGTGATCGACTTCCTGCCGTCGCCGGTCGACATCCCGCCGGTCAAGGGCGAGCTCGAAAACGGTGAAGAAGCAGAGCGCAAGGCGTCGGACGAAGAGAAGTTCTCGTCGCTCGCGTTCAAGATCATGACCGACCCGTTCGTCGGCCAGCTGATCTTCTTCCGTGTGTACTCGGGCGTCGTCAATTCGGGCGACACGCTGCTGAACTCGACCAAGGGCAAGAAGGAACGCCTCGGCCGGATTCTGCAGATGCACGCGAACCAGCGTGAAGAAATCAAGGAAGTCCGTGCGGGCGACATCGCTGCTGCGGTCGGCCTGAAGGAAGCGACCACGGGCGACACGCTGTGCGACCCGGCGAACCCGATCGTTCTCGAACGCATGGTGTTCCCGGAGCCGGTGATTTCGCAGGCTGTCGAGCCGAAGACCAAGGCTGACCAGGAAAAGATGGGCCTCGCGCTGAACCGTCTGGCGCAGGAAGATCCGTCGTTCCGCGTGCAGACCGACGAAGAGTCGGGCCAGACCATCATTTCGGGCATGGGCGAGCTCCACCTCGAAATTCTGGTCGACCGGATGAAGCGTGAATTCGGCGTGGAAGCGACCGTCGGCAAGCCGCAGGTTGCATACCGCGAAACGATCCGTTCGACGGCGAAGGATGTCGACGGCAAGTTCGTCAAGCAGTCGGGTGGTCGCGGCCAGTACGGTCACGCGGTCATCACGCTCGAGCCGAACGAACAAGGCAAGGGCTACGAGTTCTTCGACGAGATCAAGGGTGGTGTGATTCCGCGTGAATACATCCCGGCGGTCGACAAGGGTATCCAGGACACGCTGAAGTCGGGCGTGCTGGCTGGCTTCCCGGTCGTCGACGTGAAGGTTCACCTGACGTTCGGTTCGTACCACGACGTTGACTCGAACGAAAACGCGTTCCGCATGGCCGGTTCGATGGCGTTCAAGGAAGCGATGCGCAAGGCGAACCCGGTCGTCCTCGAGCCGATGATGGCTGTCGAAGTCGAGACGCCGGAAGACTACATGGGCAACGTGATGGGCGACCTGTCGGGCCGTCGCGGCATCGTCCAGGGCATGGAAGACATGGTTGGCGGCGGCAAGATCGTTCGCGCCGAAGTGCCGCTGTCGGAAATGTTCGGTTACTCGACGTCGCTGCGTTCGCTGACGCAAGGTCGTGCAACGTACACGATGGAGTTCAAGCACTACGCTGAAGCTCCGCGCAACGTTGCTGAAGCGATCATCAGCGCGAAGTCGAAGTAAATCTGCAGCTACCAACCGATATTTTTTGAAAGAAGAGAATCATGGCAAAAGAAAAGTTTGAGCGGACCAAGCCGCACGTCAACGTTGGTACGATTGGTCACGTTGACCACGGCAAGACGACGCTGACGGCAGCGATCACGACGGTGCTGACGAAGAAGTTCGGCGGCGAAGCGAAGGCTTACGACCAGATCGACGCGGCACCGGAAGAAAAGGCGCGCGGTATCACGATCAACACGGCACACGTCGAGTACGAAACGGCTAACCGCCACTACGCACACGTCGACTGCCCGGGCCACGCTGACTATGTGAAGAACATGATCACGGGCGCGGCACAGATGGACGGCGCGATCCTGGTTTGCTCGGCAGCAGACGGCCCGATGCCGCAGACGCGTGAGCACATCCTGCTGGCACGTCAGGTTGGCGTTCCGTACATCATCGTGTTCCTGAACAAGTGCGACATGGTGGACGACGCTGAACTGCTCGAGCTGGTCGAGATGGAAGTTCGCGAACTCCTGTCGAAGTACGACTTCCCGGGCGACGACACGCCGATCGTGAAGGGTTCGGCCAAGCTGGCGCTGGAAGGCGACACGGGCGAGCTGGGCGAAGTGGCGATCATGAGCCTGGCCGACGCGCTGGACACGTACATCCCGACGCCGGAGCGTGCAGTTGACGGCGCGTTCCTGATGCAGGTGGAAGACGTGTTCTCGATCTCGGGCCGTGGTACGGTGGTGACGGGTCGTGTCGAGCGCGGCATCGTGAAGGTCGGCGAAGAAATCGAAATCGTCGGTATCAAGCCGACGGTGAAGACGACCTGCACGGGCGTTGAAATGTTCCGCAAGCTGCTGGACCAAGGTCAGGCAGGCGACAACGTCGGTATCCTGCTGCGCGGCACGAAGCGTGAAGACGTGGAGCGTGGCCAGGTTCTGGCGAAGCCGGGTTCGATCACGCCGCACACGCACTTCACGGCTGAAGTGTACGTGCTGAGCAAGGACGAAGGCGGCCGCCACACGCCGTTCTTCAACAACTACCGTCCGCAGTTCTACTTCCGTACGACGGACGTGACGGGCTCGATCGAGCTGCCGAAGGACAAGGAAATGGTGATGCCGGGCGACAACGTGTCGATCACGGTGAAGCTGATCGCTCCGATCGCGATGGAAGAAGGTCTGCGCTTCGCAATCCGCGAAGGCGGCCGTACCGTCGGCGCCGGCGTCGTCGCCAAGATCATCGAGTAATATCGACGATCCGCGGATCCCTCCGGGGTCCGCGATTCCACGGTAGGCAGTCGTACCGTCGAAACCGGGTGTCCAGTTCGATCTGGCACCCGGTTTTTCTTTGTGGCGTGCGCGTTGCCATATTGACAAACGCACACCACCGCTTCGATTTTTCGTGTAGAATCGCGGGCTTAGCAGTGGAAGTACCGTTCGGGACCGGGCGCCTCGCTCCCCGCAGGCAACAGGTTTCGCGTTCTTTTAGTGTCCGGCGATGCAACATCGCCTCGCTCTTTTCAAGGAATCGTCATGCAGCAACAGAAAATCCGCATTCGCCTGAAGGCTTTCGACTATCGTCTGATCGATCAATCGGCTGCCGAGATCGTCGATACCGCGAAGCGGACTGGCGCAATCGTCCGTGGCCCGGTGCCGCTGCCGACGCGCATTCAGCGTTTTGACATCCTGCGTTCGCCGCACGTCAACAAGACGTCGCGCGATCAGCTCGAAATCCGTACCCACCAGCGCCTGATGGACATCGTCGATCCGACCGACAAGACGGTTGACGCGCTGATGAAGCTCGACCTGCCGGCTGGCGTCGACGTGGAAATCAAGCTGCAGTAAGGCTTTCGGCGCCTCCCGGCGTGCCGGGCGGTGCTAAGTCTTTGTATTGCTTGCGGAAATCGAGAAGTCGGGCTATACTGCTTGGCTTTTCGCGTATTCGCGTAAAAAAGTTGGGCCTTGCGTGCCCGGCATTTTGTAAATCAGCCCCGACCAATCGCAGTCGGGAATGGAGAAAATGATGAGCCTTGGACTCGTAGGTCGCAAGGTTGGCATGACCCGTATCTTCACGGCTGAAGGGGATTCGATTCCCGTCACCGTGCTGGACGTGTCGGACAACCGCGTGACGCAGATCAAGACTGTTGAAACCGACGGCTACACGGCCGTGCAGGTTGCATTCGGCTCCCGCCGCGCATCGCGCGTGACGAAGCCGCTGGCAGGTCATCTCGCCAAAGCCGGTGTCGAAGCCGGTGAAATCCTCAAGGAATTCCGCATTGACGCGGCCAAGGCAGCTGAGCTGTCGAATGGCGCCGTGGTCGGTGCTGATCTTTTCGAAGTAGGCCAGAAGGTCGACGTGCAAGGCGTGTCGATCGGTAAGGGCTACGCCGGTACGATCAAGCGTTATAACTTCTCCTCCGGCCGTGCTACCCACGGTAACTCGCGCTCGCACAACGTGCCGGGCTCGATCGGTATGGCGCAGGATCCGGGTCGCGTTTTCCCGGGTAAGCGCATGACGGGTCACCTCGGTGACGTTACGGTGACGGTGCAGAACCTCGAAATCGCTCGTATCGACGCAGAGCGCAAGCTGCTGCTCGTCAAGGGCGCGATTCCGGGCGCGAAGGGCGGCAAGGTTTTCGTGACGCCGGCCGTCAAGACCAAGGGGGCGAAATAATGGAACTCAAGCTCCTGAACGAAAATGGTCAGGAAGGTGCAGTGGTCAACGCGTCGGACGTCGTGTTCGGTCGTGACTACAACGAAGCGCTGATCCACCAGGTCGTCGTCGCGTACCAGGCGAATGCTCGCCAGGGTAACCGCGCACAGAAGGACCGCGAGCAAGTCAAGCACACCACCAAGAAGCCGTGGCGTCAGAAGGGTACGGGCCGCGCTCGTGCCGGTATGTCGTCGAGCCCGTTGTGGCGTGGCGGTGGTCGCATCTTCCCGAACTCGCCGGAAGAAAACTTCTCGCACAAGGTCAACAAGAAGATGCATCGCGCAGGTCTCTGCTCGATCTTCTCGCAGCTGGCCCGCGAAGGCCGTCTGTCGGTCGTCGAGGACATCATCCTCGAAGCGCCGAAGACCAAGCTGCTGGCTGACAAATTCAAGACCATGGGTCTCGACTCCGTTCTGATCATCACGGACACGGTCGACGAGAACCTGTACCTGGCTTCGCGCAACCTGCCGCACGTGGCGATTGTCGAGCCGCGCTACGCTGACCCGCTGTCGCTGATCTACTTCAAGAAAGTGCTGGTCACGAAGGCTGCGGTCGCCCAGATCGAGGAGTTGCTGTCATGAGCGAGATTCGCAAGAACGATCATCGTTTGATGCAGGTCCTGCTCGCACCGGTGATCTCGGAAAAGGCGACGCTGGTTGCCGACAAGAACGAGCAAGTCGTGTTCGAAGTCGCACCGGATGCCACGAAGCAGGAAGTGAAGGCGGCTGTCGAGCTGCTGTTCAAGGTTGAAGTTGATTCGGTCAACGTGCTGGTTCAGAAGGGCAAGCAAAAGCGCTTCGGCCGTTCGATGGGCCGCCGCAAGGACGTGAAGAAGGCGTACGTTTGCCTGAAGCCCGGCCAGGAAATCAACTTTGAAGCGGAGGCCAAGTAATCATGGCAATCGTGAAAGTTAAGCCGACATCGCCGGGTCGCCGCGCGATGGTCAAGGTGGTCAACAAGAACCTGCACCAGGGCAAGCCGTTCGCGGCACTGCTCGACTCGCAGAGCTCGACCGCCGGCCGTAACAACAACGGCCGTATCACCACGCGTCACAAGGGTGGTGGTCACAAGCAGCACTATCGTATCGTCGACTTCCGTCGCACGAAGGATGGCATTCCGGCAAAGGTCGAGCGTCTCGAGTACGACCCGAACCGTAGCGCGAACATCGCGCTGGTGCTCTACGCAGACGGCGAGCGTCGCTACATCATCGCCCCGAAGGGCCTGACCGTCGGCCAACAGCTGATGTCGGGTTCGGAAGCGCCGATCCGTGCAGGCAACACGCTGCCGATCCGCAACATTCCGGTCGGTACGACGATCCACTGCATCGAGATGCTGCCGGGCAAGGGCGCGCAAATGGCGCGTTCGGCTGGCACGTCGGCCATGCTGCTGGCACGTGAAGGCGTCTACGCGCAGGTTCGTCTGCGTTCGGGCGAAATCCGCCGCGTGCACATCGAGTGCCGTGCAACGATCGGTGAAGTCGGTAACGAAGAGCATAGCCTGCGCCAGATCGGCAAGGCTGGCGCGAACCGCTGGCGCGGTATCCGCCCGACGGTGCGTGGCGTTGCGATGAACCCGGTTGATCACCCGCACGGTGGTGGTGAGGGCAAGACGGCTGCAGGTCGCGACCCGGTGAGCCCGTGGGGTACGCCGGCTAAGGGTTACCGCACCCGCAGCAACAAGCGCACGACGACGATGATCGTCCAGCGCCGTCACAAGCGTTAAGGAGTAGGCAATGGCACGTTCTGTAAAAAAAGGTCCGTTCTGCGACGCCCATTTGCTGAAGAAAGTTGAGGCGGCTGCAGCTTCGCGCGACAAAAAGCCGATCAAGACCTGGTCGCGTCGCTCGACGATTCTGCCGGATTTCATCGGCCTGACGATCGCTGTTCACAACGGCCGTCAACACGTTCCGGTGTACATCTCGGAAAACATGGTCGGCCACAAGCTTGGCGAGTTCGCACTGACCCGTACGTTCAAGGGTCACGCGGCCGACAAGAAGGCCAAGAAATAAGGGGCAATCAAGATGGAAGTGAAAGCAATTCATCGCGGTGCCCGCATCTCGGCGCAAAAAACGCGCCTTGTGGCTGACCAGATCCGCGGTTTGCCGGTCGACAAGGCGCTGAACGTTCTGACGTTCTCGCCGAAGAAGGCGGCTGGCATCGTGAAGAAGGTTGTGCTGTCGGCAATCGCGAATGCGGAGCACAACGAAGGCGCTGATATCGACGAGCTCAAGATCAAGAGCATCTACGTCGACAAGGCGGCATCGCTCAAGCGTTTCACCGCGCGCGCCAAGGGCCGCGGTAACCGCATCGAGAAGCAATCCTGTCACATCACTGTGACGGTCGGGAATTAAGGAGCCATACGATGGGACAGAAAATTCATCCGACTGGCTTCCGCCTGGCTGTCAGCCGCAATTGGGCTTCGCGTTGGTACGCGAACAACAACAATTTCGCGGCGATGCTGCAGGAAGACATCGGTGTTCGTGAATACCTGAAGAAGAAGCTGAAGAACGCTTCGGTCGGTCGGGTGGTCATCGAGCGTCCGGCGAAGAACGCGCGCATCACGATTTACAGCTCGCGTCCGGGCGTCGTCATCGGCAAGAAGGGCGAGGATATCGAACAGCTGAAGACGGAACTGCAACGCCGCATGGGCGTGCCGGTTCACGTCAACATCGAAGAAATCCGCAAGCCGGAAACCGATGCGCAACTGATCGCTGACTCGATCACGCAACAGCTCGAGCGCCGGATCATGTTCCGTCGCGCGATGAAGCGTGCGATGCAGAACGCGATGCGTCTGGGTGCCCAAGGCATCAAGATCATGAGCGCAGGCCGTCTGAACGGTATCGAAATCGCTCGTACGGAGTGGTATCGCGAAGGTCGCGTGCCCCTTCACACGCTGCGTGCCGACATCGACTACGCGACCTCGGAAGCGAAGACGACTTACGGGATCATCGGCGTCAAGGTGTGGGTATACAAGGGCGACACGCTCGGCCGCAATGACGCGCCGGTGGTCGAAGAAGTAGCCGAAGACAAGCGTCCGCGTCGCAATGCGCGTCCGGGCGACCGTCGTCCGCGCCGTGACGGCGAAGGCGGCGCTCCGGGTGCTCGTCGTGGCGCACCGCGCCGTGGCGCCGGCAAGCCCGAAGACGGCAAGACTGGAGAATAACGATGCTGCAACCGAAACGCAGAAAGTATCGTAAAGAGCAGAAGGGTCGTAACACCGGCAAGGCGACGCGCGGCAACGCAGTGTCGTTCGGTGAATTCGGTCTGAAGGCGATCGGTCGCGGTCGTTTGACCGCACGTCAGATTGAAGCGGCGCGTCGTGCAATGACGCGTCACATCAAGCGTGGCGGCCGCATCTGGATCCGGATCTTCCCGGACAAGCCGATTTCGCAAAAGCCGGCAGAAGTGCGTATGGGTAACGGTAAGGGTAACCCGGAGTACTACGTCGCCGAGATCCAGCCGGGCAAGATGCTCTATGAAATGGACGGCGTAACCGAAGAACTGGCACGCGAAGCGTTCCGTCTGGCTGCAGCCAAGCTGCCGCTGAAGACGGCATTCATCGTGCGCCAGCTCGGCGCCTAAGGAGAAAACATGAAGGCTTCCGAACTTCTCCAGAAAGACCAGGCCGCGCTCAACAAGGAGCTGGCGGACCTGCTGAAGGCGCAATTCGGCCTGCGCATGCAACTCGCGACCCAGCAGCTCACGAACACGAGCCAGCTGAAGAAGGTTCGTCGCGACATCGCACGTGTGCGGACCGTCATGACTCAGAAGGCGAACCAGAAATGAACGATAGCGTGAAAACCTCGCTGAAGCGGACGCTGGTCGGTCGGGTCGTCAGCAACAAGATGGACAAGACCGTCACCGTGCTGATCGAGCACCGCGTCAAGCACCCGATCTACGGCAAGTATGTCGTGCGCTCGAAGAAGTACCACGCGCATGATGAAGCGAACACCTGCAACGAAGGCGATCTCGTCGAAATCCAGGAAACTCGTCCTGTTTCGAAGACGAAGGCCTGGACGGTGTCGCGCCTCGTCGAAGCAGCTCGCGTCATCTAAGCGGGCAGAGCAGTAGGCAGTAACAAGCACTTCGCCACGAAGTGCTTGAAATCGCAAAGTTTTTGCTTGCGTGACCAGGGTTATTTGTTATAATCCTGGTCTTCCCTCTTTATGGGAGCCCCGTCGCGGGCGAAGTTGGTGGGGGAAGCGGACTGGCGCCAGCCTGTCCGAAAGATTCACCGAATTGCGATGGCGGGTTTCGTTTGCCGTCGCTGCTGTTCCAACCCAAGCAGCCGATTGGCTGACGGGACCAAGACTGACCGAATGCATCATGGTGGTGCAATCGGATTAAGTTGGGAAAGACAAACCATGATCCAGACCGAATCTCGGCTCGAAGTAGCCGACAACACGGGTGCACGTGAAGTCATGTGCATCAAGGTGCTCGGCGGCTCGAAGCGTCGTTATGCCGGCATTGGCGACATCATCAAGGTGACCGTCAAAGAAGCAACGCCGCGCGGGCGCGTGAAGAAAGGCGAAATCTACAACGCCGTGGTGGTCCGCACCGCCAAGGGTGTTCGCCGTCAAGACGGCTCGCTGATCAAGTTCGACGGCAACGCCGCTGTGCTTTTGAATAACAAGCTTGAGCCGATCGGCACCCGTATCTTCGGGCCGGTGACGCGTGAGCTGCGTAGCGAACGATTCATGAAGATCGTTTCGCTGGCGCCGGAAGTGCTGTAAGGAGTCGCGATGAACAAGATTCGCAAAGGTGACGAAGTCATCGTCGTCACTGGCAAAGACAAGGGCAAGCGCGGCGTCGTGCTGGCTGTCGGTGCAGAACATGTGACGGTTGAAGGTATCAACCTCGTCAAGAAGCATGTGAAGCCGAACCCGATGAAGGGTACGACGGGCGGCGTGGAAGCGAAGACGATGCCCCTGCATATTTCGAACGTCGCACTGGTCGACGCGAATGGCAAGGCGTCGCGTGTTGGCATCAAGGTCGAGGAAGGCAAGAAGGTTCGCTTCCTGAAGACGACCGGTGCCGTACTGAGCGCCTGACGCAGCGGAGTAAAAAATGGCTCGTTTTCAAGAGTTTTACAAAGAAAAGGTTGTGCCCGGCCTGATCGAGAAGTTCGGTTACAAGTCGGTCATGGAAGTGCCGCGCATCACCAAGATCACGCTGAACATGGGTCTTGGCGAAGCGATCGCTGACAAGAAGATCATCGAGAACGCCGTCGGCGACCTCACGAAGATCGCTGGTCAGAAGCCGGTCGTCACGAAGGCACGCAAGGCAATCGCAGGCTTCAAGATCCGCCAGGGTTACCCGATCGGCGCGATGGTGACGCTGCGTGGCCAAGCGATGTACGAATTCCTCGACCGTTTCGTGACCGTTGCCCTGCCCCGCGTGCGTGACTTCCGCGGTGTGTCGGGTCGTGCCTTCGATGGCCGCGGCAACTACAACATCGGTGTGAAAGAGCAGATCATTTTCCCCGAAATCGACTACGACAAGATCGACGCACTGCGTGGGCTGAACATCAGCATCACGACGACTGCGAAGACCGACGACGAAGCAAAGGCTCTGCTCGCCAGCTTCAAGTTCCCGTTCAGAAACTGAGGTTACCGTGGCTAAACTGGCACTGATCGAACGTGAAAAGAAGCGCGCCCGCCTGGTCGCGAAGTTCGCAGCAAAGCGCGAAGCGCTGAAGGCGATCGTCGAAGACCAAAGCAAGTCGGAAGAAGAGCGCTACGAAGCACGCCTTGAGCTGCAGCAACTGCCCCGCAACGCAAACCCGACCCGCCAGCGTAACCGCTGCGCGATCACGGGCCGTCCGCGTGGCACGTTCCGTAAATTCGGCCTCGCGCGTAACAAGATTCGTGAAATCGCATTCCGTGGCGAGATTCCTGGCCTGACCAAGGCGAGCTGGTAATAGGAGAAACGTAAATGAGCATGAGTGATCCTATCGCCGATATGCTGACTCGCATCCGCAACGCGCAGATGGTCGAGAAGGTATCGGTCGCGATGCCCTCGTCGAAGGTCAAGGTTGCAATCGCGCAAGTCCTGAAGGACGAAGGTTATATCGACGATTTCGCCGTCAAGGCGGAAGGTGCGAAGTCCGAACTGAATATCGCGCTGAAGTACTACGCAGGTCGCCCGGTCATCGAACGCCTCGAGCGCGTGTCGAAGCCTGGTCTGCGCGTGTACCGCGGCCGTAACGACATTCCGCAGGTCATGAACGGCCTGGGTGTGGCAATCGTGTCGACGCCGAAGGGCGTGATGACCGACCGCAAGGCGCGCGCTACCGGCGTCGGCGGCGAAGTCATCTGCTACGTTGCTTAAAGCCGAGGAGAGAGAAACATGTCTCGAGTAGGTAAGAGCCCGATCGCGCTGCAAGGCGCGGAAGTCAAGCTGGCCGACGGTGCGATCACCGTCAAGGGCCCGCTGGGCACCATCACGCAAGCGATCAATCCGCTCGTGAACGTGGCGAACAACGACGGCACGCTGAATCTGTCGCCGGTCGACGAAAGCCGCGAAGCAAACGCACTGTCGGGCACGATGCGCGCGATCATCGCGAATGCCGTGCACGGCGTGACCAAGGGTTTCGAGCGCAAGCTGACGCTGGTTGGCGTCGGTTATCGTGCGCAAGCGCAAGGCGACAAGCTGAACCTGTCGCTGGGTTTCTCGCACCCGGTGGTGCACCAGATGCCGGAAGGCGTCAAGGCTGAAACCCCGACGCAAACCGAAATCGTGATCAAGGGGATCAACAAGCAACAAGTCGGTCAAGTGGCTGCGGAAGTCCGCGGTTACCGTCCGCCGGAGCCGTACAAGGGCAAGGGCGTGCGCTATTCCGACGAGGTTGTGATCCTCAAAGAAACGAAGAAGAAGTAAGGGTGCGCAATCATGGATAAGACTCAATCTCGCCTGCGCCGCGCTCGCCAGACGCGTATCAAGATCGCTGAGCTGCAGGTCGCGCGTCTCGCCGTGCATCGCACGAACACGCACATCTACGCTCAAGTGTTCTCGCCCTGCGGCACCAAGGTGCTCGCCAGCGCGTCGACGCTCGAAGCAGAAGTGCGCGCTGAACTGGCCGACAAGTCGGGCAAGGGCGGCAACGTTAATGCCGCGACGCTGATCGGCAAGCGTATTGCCGAGAAGGCAAAGGCTGCCGGCATCGAATCCGTCGCCTTCGACCGCTCGGGCTTCCGCTACCATGGCCGCGTCAAGGCGCTGGCTGAGGCAGCTCGCGAAGCTGGGCTCAAGTTCTAAGGAAGGAATTCGTCATGGCAAAGATGCAAGCGAAAGTTCAGGCTGACGAGCGCGACGACGGCCTTCGCGAAAAGATGATTTCGGTCAATCGCGTGACCAAGGTCGTGAAGGGTGGCCGTATTCTCGGCTTCGCCGCACTGACCGTGGTTGGCGACGGTGATGGCCGCATCGGTATGGGCAAGGGCAAGGCGAAGGAAGTGCCGGTCGCTGTCCAGAAGGCAATGGAACAAGCTCGCCGCAACATGTTCAAGGTGCCGCTCAAGAACGGCACGCTGCAGCACGAAGTGCACGGCAAGCATGGCGCATCCGCTGTCCTCCTCGCTCCGGCGAAGGCAGGTACGGGCGTGATCGCCGGCGGCCCGATGCGCGCAGTGTTCGACGTGATGGGCGTTCAGAACGTCGTGGCGAAGAGCCACGGTTCGACGAACCCGTACAACCTCGTTCGCGCCACGCTGGACGGTCTGCGGAAGCAGTCGACCCCGGCAGACATCGCGGCGAAGCGCGGCAAGTCCGTCGAAGATATTTTGGGCTAAGCCCGGGTGGTCACCATGTCTGAAAAAACTGTCAAGGTTCAGCTCGTCAAGAGCCTGATCGGGACCCGCGAATCGCACCGTGCGACCGTGCGTGGCCTGGGCCTGCGCCGACTCAACTCGGTTAGCGAGCTGCAGGATACGCCGGCGGTCCGCGGCATGATCAACAAGGTCTCGTACCTCGTTAAGGTCATCGCGTAAGCGGCCCTACGGATCAAGGAGTTGATATGGAATTGAATAACCTGAAGCCGGCCGCTGGTGCAAAGCACGCCAAGCGTCGTGTCGGCCGCGGCATCGGTTCGGGCCTCGGCAAGACGGCTGGCCGTGGTCACAAGGGTCAGAAATCGCGTTCGGGCGGCTTCCACAAAGTCGGTTTCGAAGGCGGTCAGATGCCGCTGCAACGTCGTCTGCCGAAGCGCGGCTTCACGTCGCTGACGAAGGAATTCGTCGGTGAAGTGCGCCTGGGCGACCTCGAGAAGCTGCCGGTCGATGAAATCGATCTGCTCGCACTGAAGCAAGCCGGCCTGGTCGGCGAGCTGACGAAGAGCGCAAAGATCATCGCGACGGGCGAACTGAAGCGCAAGATCGTCGTGAAGGGTCTCGGCGCCACCAAGGGTGCGCGCGCTGCGATCGAAGCGGCTGGCGGTTCGTTCGCCGAGTGACACGCGTAGCGCGTCGTTACTTGCATTCATCGGAGAAGGTACTTGGCTAACAGCCCGAGTCTTGCAAAACCCGGTCGAAGCACGGCGAAATTCGGCGATCTGCGTCGGCGAGCGATGTTCCTGCTCCTGGCGCTGATCGTCTATCGCATCGGCGCGCACATCCCCGTGCCGGGCATCGATCCGGATCAACTGGCGAAGCTGTTCCAGAGCCAGGCGGGCGGCATCCTTGGCATGTTCAACATGTTCTCGGGTGGCGCGCTTTCCCGCTTCACGATCTTTGCGCTGGGGATCATGCCGTACATCTCGGCGTCGATCATCATGCAGTTGCTGGCGATCGTCTCGCCGCAACTCGAGGCGCTGAAGAAGGAAGGGCAGGCAGGGCAACGGAAGATCACGCAGTACACGCGGTATTTCACCGTGGTGCTCGCGACCTTCCAGGCGTTCGGTATCGCGGCTGCGCTGGAAAACCAGCCGGGCCTCGTGATCGACCCCGGCATGCTGTTCCGGCTGACGACGGTCGTGACGCTGGTTACCGGCACGATGTTCCTGATGTGGCTGGGTGAGCAGATCACCGAGCGTGGTCTGGGCAACGGCATCTCGATCATCATCTTCGGCGGGATCGCAGCAGGGTTCCCGAATGCCGTCGGTGGGCTGTTCGAGCTGGTGCGTACGGGTTCGATGAGCATCATTTCGGCGATCATCATCGTCGTTCTGATCGCCGCGGTGACTTACCTGGTCGTGTTCATCGAACGCGGTCAGCGCAAGATCCTCGTGAACTACGCGAAGCGCCAGGTCGGCAACAAGATCTACGGTGGCCAGTCGTCGCACTTGCCGCTGAAGCTGAACATGTCGGGCGTGATTCCGCCGATCTTCGCATCGTCGATCATCCTGTTCCCGGCCACGATTCTCGGCTGGTTTAGCACGGGTCAGCCGTCGGGAAGCTGGATCTCCAACACGTTGCATAACGTCGCGGAGGCGCTGAAGCCGGGCCAGCCGGTCTATGTGCTGCTGTACACGCTGGCGATCGTGTTTTTCTGCTTCTTCTACACCGCACTGGTGTTCAACAGCAGGGAAACCGCGGACAACCTGAAGAAGAGCGGCGCGTTTGTTCCGGGCATTCGTCCGGGCGACCAGACCGCACGATATATCGACCGCATCCTCACGCGTCTGACGCTGGCCGGTGCGATCTACATCGTCTTCGTGTGTCTGCTGCCGGAATTCCTGGTGCTGCGCTGGAACGTGCCGTTTTATTTTGGTGGAACGTCGCTGCTGATCATTGTCGTCGTCACGATGGACTTCATGGCGCAGGTGCAGTCGTACGTTATGTCGCAACAGTATGAGTCGCTGCTCAAGAAGGCAAACTTCAAGGGCGGCAACATCCCAATGCGTTAATCAAGGACTATGGCCAAAGACGATGTAATCCAGATGCAAGGTGAGGTGATCGAAAACCTCCCGAATGCGACCTTCCGCGTGAAGCTGGAAAACGGCCATGTCGTGTTGGGGCATATCTCCGGGAAGATGCGGATGCACTACATCCGCATCCTGCCGGGCGACAAGGTGACGGTTGAATTGACGCCTTACGATCTGTCTCGTGCGCGGATCGTGTTCCGGGCGAAGTGATTTGAAAAAAGGGTATTATCATGAAAGTGATGGCATCGGTTAAGCGCATTTGCCGCAATTGCAAGATCATCAAGCGCAAAGGCGTCGTTCGCGTGATCTGCAGCTCGGATCCGCGCCACAAGCAGCGCCAAGGCTGACCGCGCGTTTGTTTGCGCTTTTTGTTTGAGGAAAAACAATGGCTCGTATCGCAGGGGTTAACATCCCGAATCACCAGCATACCGAGATCGGCCTGACGGCAATCTTCGGTATCGGCCGCACGCGCTCGCGCAGCATCTGCACGGCAGCTGGCGTGGAATTCTCGAAGAAGGTCAAGGACCTGACCGACGCAGACCTCGAAAAGCTGCGTGAAGAAGTGGGCAAGTTCATCGTCGAAGGCGATCTGCGCCGTGAAGTGACGATGAACATCAAGCGCCTGATGGACCTCGGTTGCTACCGTGGCGTTCGTCATCGCAAGGGCCTGCCGATGCGCGGTCAGCGTACGCGTACGAACGCACGTACCCGCAAGGGTCCGCGTCGTGCAGCGCAAGCGCTGAAGAAGTAAGCGGAACTGACAGTTACAGGAAAACGTAATGGCTAAGGCTTCGAACACCGCGGCGCAACGCGTTCGCAAGAAGGTTAAGAAGAACGTCGCTGAAGGCGTGGTTCACGTTCACGCGTCGTTCAACAACACGATCATCACGATCACCGATCGCCAGGGCAATGCACTGGCATGGGCGACGTCGGGCGGCCAGGGCTTCAAGGGCTCGCGCAAGTCGACGCCGTTCGCTGCTCAGGTTGCTGCTGAGTCGGCCGGTCGCGTGGCGATGGAATATGGCGTGAAGAATCTGGAAGTGCGGATCAAGGGCCCGGGCCCGGGTCGTGAGTCGGCAGTGCGTGCACTGCATGGCCTCGGCATCAAGATCACCGCGATTTCGGACGTCACCCCGATTCCGCACAACGGCTGCCGTCCGCCGAAGCGCCGTCGTATCTAAGAATGCTGCTGGCACGTTCGTGCTGGCGCATTTGCCTGTCGCCGCGTAGCGTCGACGGGCGTTGCTTTTTTGATTGACTAAGCCCACCGTTCGCCCCAAAGGGCGCGAACTAGCGCGGATTCCGGTCCGCGTGACTGATTGATAAAGGAATGCAAAGTGGCACGTTATATCGGCCCTAAGGCCAAGCTGTCCCGCCGTGAAGGCACCGACCTGTTCCTGAAGAGCGCGCGCCGCTCGCTCGCCGACAAGTGCAAGCTTGACAGCAAGCCGGGTCAGCACGGCCGTACCTCGGGCGCACGTACGTCCGACTATGGTACGCAGCTGCGCGAAAAGCAGAAGGTCAAGCGTATTTACGGCGTCCTGGAGCGTCAGTTCCGCCGCTACTTCGCTGAAGCCGACCGCCGCAAGGGCAACACGGGTGAAAACCTGCTGCAACTGCTCGAGTCGCGTCTCGACAACGTCGTGTATCGCATGGGCTTCGGCTCGACCCGCGCTGAAGCGCGTCAGCTGGTGAGCCACAAGTCGATCACGGTGAACGGCGTCGTCGCGAACGTGCCGTCGCAGCAAGTGAAGGCGGGTGACGTCGTCGCGATCCGCGAAAAGGCGAAGAAGCAGGCGCGTATCGTCGAAGCGCTGTCGCTGGCCGAGCAAGGCGGCATGCCGAGCTGGGTTGCAGTCGATGCGAAGAAGTTCGAAGGCACGTTCAAGCAAATGCCGGAACGCGCTGAAATCGCAGGCGACATCAACGAAAGCCTGATCGTCGAATTGTATTCGCGTTAATCCGATTGACGGCCGAGGTACCCCGATTGCGTTATGCAAGGAGGGGCCTCGGCTGTTTATTTTCTGGTTGTTACCGGTCAGCCTTATCGGTGTAACGAGCCGAGGGTATTGAAAAGGAAAGCCCATGCAAACCAGTTTGCTGAAACCCAAGATCATCGCCGTGGAATCGCTGGGCGAGAACCACGCGAGGGTGGTCATGGAACCGTTCGAACGCGGTTACGGCCACACCTTGGGCAATGCGCTTCGCCGCGTGCTGCTGTCGTCGATGGTTGGCTACGCGCCGACCGAAGTCACGATCGCTGGCGTGGTGCACGAGTATTCGACGCTTGACGGCGTGCAAGAGGACGTCGTCAACCTGCTGCTGAACCTGAAGGGTGTGGTGTTCAAGCTGCACAACCGTGACGAAGTGACGGTGACCCTGCGCAAGGAAGGCGAAGGCGTCGTCACGGCCGGCGATATCGAGCTGGCGCACGATTGCGAAGTCATCAACCCGAATCACGTGATCGCACACCTGTCGAAGGGCGGCAAGCTCGACGTTCAGATCAAGATCGAAAAGGGTCGCGGCTATGTGCCCGGCAACGTCCGTCGCTACGGCGAAGACACGGCCAAGATCATCGGCCGCATCGTCCTCGACGCATCGTTCTCGCCGGTTCGCCGCGTGAGCTACGCCGTTGAAAGCGCACGTGTCGAGCAGCGTACCGACCTCGACAAGCTCGTGATGAACATCGAGACGAGCGGCGTGATCACCCCGGAAGAGGCGATCCGTCAATCGGCCCGCATCCTGGTCGACCAGCTGTCCGTGTTCGCGGCACTGGAAGGCACGGAAACGGCTGCCGAAGCACCGTCGCGCGCACCGCAGATCGATCCGATCCTGCTGCGTCCGGTGGACGATCTCGAGCTGACGGTTCGTTCGGCGAACTGCCTGAAGGCCGAGAACATCTACTACATCGGCGACCTGATCCAGCGCACGGAAAACGAGCTGCTGAAGACGCCGAACCTCGGTCGCAAGTCGCTCAACGAGATCAAGGAAGTGCTCGCTTCGCGCGGTCTCACGCTGGGCATGAAGCTCGAAAACTGGCCGCCGGCTGGTCTCGACAAGTAAGCCCGGTTGTAGCCCGGCTGTAGCAGTAGTTGGCAAAGATGCGGATTTTCCTTTAAAATCCGCATCTTGCTTTTTTCTCTACCGGCCCGTGCACCCCAGAGGTGCGATAGAAGAGCTGGATCAAAACTTTGAATCAAGGAAACTGAAATGCGCCATCGTCATGGTCTGCGGAAACTGAACCGCACGAGCAGCCACCGTCTGGCTATGCTCCGTAACATGTCCAACTCGCTGATCGAGCACGAAGTCATCAAGACGACGCTGCCGAAGGCGAAGGAACTCCGTAAAGTCGTCGAGCCGCTGATCACGCTCGGCAAGAAGCCGTCGCTGGCAAACCGTCGCCTGGCGTTCAACCGCCTGCGCGATCGTGACTCGGTGGCGAAGCTGTTCGACGTGCTCGGTCCGCGTTTCGCGAACCGTCCGGGCGGCTACCTGCGCGTGCTGAAGTTCGGCTTCCGCGTCGGCGACAACGCACCGATGGCACTGGTCGAGCTGCTCGATCGTCCGGAAGTCGACGAAACGGAAAACGTGCAAGAAGCCGAGTAAGCTTCCGGTACGCAGCAGGATCCGAAAGGGCCGAGCAATTGCTTGGCCCTTTTTGTTTTTGGCGGCGCCTCGGCTGCGATCGATTGTCGCAGGCCGGTGCCGGCAGTGCCGCGCGGGCTGCGCTACGATATGCAGTTATTGGCGCGGGCCCCTCGATGGGGCGATTCGTGGCGGCGGAAGCCGGTAAAGGCCAGTCAGGAGGGCGCGTATGGTGGTGGTATTGATGCTGACGACGGTGCCGGATGCGGTGACGGCCGCGGCGCTCGCTGACGGCGCGCTCGACGCGCGGCTTGCCGCGTGCGTGTCGGAGCTCGGTGCGATCAAGTCGCGCTATCACTGGCAGGGCAAGGTCGAGACGGCCGACGAGATCCAGTTGCTGTTCAAGACGAGCCCCGTCCGCTCGCTCGAACTGGAGCGATTTATTCTCGCGCATCATCCGTACGAGACGCCGGAAATCGTCTCGTGGCAGGGGACGGCCACGGCCGCGTACGGCCAGTGGGTGACCAGCGAAACTCAACGTCTATTTCATGTTTAACGGTATGGCGCTTTCCGTGCGCGTGCGCGCGCTGCGGTTCCTCGCAGTCCTGATGTCGTTCATGTTCGTGCTGGGCGGCCTGTCGGTCGCGCGCGCGGCCGACGATTTTCTCGATCCGTCGGTCGCATTCAAGTTCAGCGCGAGCGAATCGCCGGGGCAGGTGGACGTCCGTTTCAAGGTTGCCAGCGGCTATTACCTGTACCGCGAGCGGTTCGCGTTCGCGGTGAAGGGCGGGCAGGCGACGCTCGGCGATCCGCAATTCCCGGCCGGCCATGTGAAGTTCGACCAGACGTTCCAGAAGGAAGTCGAGACCTATCGCGACGAGGTCGTGATTCATGTTCCGGTCAAGCAGGCGGCGGGGCCGTTCGAGCTCGCTGTGACGTCGCAAGGATGCGCCGACGAAGGAATCTGCTATCCGCCTGCGGAGCACGTCGTGAAGGTCGACGGCGCTGCGCTGGGCGCGGCCGCGCCGGTCGATCGCACGGCGGCTTCGGGCAGCTGGTTCGACAAGGTCACGAGCGCGGATTTCGCGCAGTCGCTGCTCGAGGGGCACGGTTTCTTCACCATCGTCGCACTGTATTTCGTCGCCGGCGTCGTGCTGAGTCTCCTGCCCTGCTCGTATCCGATGATTCCGATCGTGTCCGCGATCATCATCGGCCAGGGCACGCGCGCGACGCACGCACGCGGTTTCGCGCTGTCGCTGACGTACGTGGTCGGCATGGCGCTCGTCTATACGGTGCTGGGCATCGCGGCGGCGCTGGTCGGCCAGAGCCTGGGCGCATGGCTGCAGAACCCGTGGGTGCTCGGTGCATTCGGCGTGCTGCTCACCGCATTCGCCGTATCGCTGATTTCCGGCAAGGACATCGCGCTGCCCGAGCGCTGGCAGAACGGCGCGGCGGAAGCCTCGAGCGCGCGCCGGGGCGGCCACTTCGTCGCGGTCGCCGCGATGGGGGCGTTGTCGGCGCTGGTCGTCGGCGCATGCATGACGGCGCCGCTGTTTGCGGTGCTCGCGTTCATCGCGCACACCGGCAATGCGCTGCTCGGCGGCGCTGCGCTGTTCGCTATGGGGTTGGGGCTCGGCGTGCCGCTGCTCGTCGTCGGCATCGGTGCAGGTACGGTGCTGCCGCGCGCGGGCGCATGGATGGACGGCGTGAAGGTGTTCTTCGGCATCGTGCTGCTTGCCGCCGCGCTGTGGATCGTGTGGCCGGTGCTCGCGGGTGCTCTGAAGATGGTGCTCGCCGCATTGTGGCTGCTCGTCGCGGCTGCGGCGCTTGGCCTGTTTACGCCGCATGCCGGCGCCGCATCGATCTGGCGCCGTCTCGGTCGCGGCCTCGGTGCTGCGCTTGCGATCTGGGCTGCAACGCTGCTCGTCGGTCTTGCGGCGGGCTCCAACGACCCCGTGAAGCCGCTGGCCGTGCTCGCGGCGCGCACGGTTGCGTCGGGCGATGCGTCGGCAGCCGGTGCGGCGACCGGAGGGCAGGGGCCCGCGTTCGCGTCGGTGCGCTCCAGTCGCGAGCTCGATGCGCTGCTGAAGACGTCGGGTCAGCCCGTGATGCTCGACTTCTACGCCGACTGGTGCGTGAGCTGCAAGGAGATGGAGCATCTGACGTTCACCGATTCGCGCGTGCAGGCGCGGCTCGCGCAGCTTCACCTGGTGCGTGCCGACGTCACCGCGAACAATCCGGACGACCAGGCGCTGCTCAAGCGCTTCAACCTGTTCGGGCCGCCGGGCATCATCTTCTTCGATCGCAACGGCAACGAAATCGGCCGTGTGGTTGGTTATCAGGCGGCCGAGACGTTCCTGCGCAGCCTCGATCGCGCGGCGGTACCGACGGTGTGACGCGCGCTCGTCGGCGCACGGGCGGCCCGCTGCGCCGACCGGACGGTGCAAAAAAAACGGCGGGACACCGAAGTGTCCCGCCGTTTTTCCTTGTGCCGGCCGGCGCGCGGCTCAGCGCTGCGCTTTCAGCAGACGCGCGGCATCGAGCGCGAAGTACGTGAGCACGCCGTCGGCGCCTGCGCGCTTGAACGCGAGCAGCGATTCGAGCACTACCTTGTCGTGATCGAGCCAGCCGTTCATCGCGGCGGCCTTCAGCATCGCGTATTCGCCGCTCACCTGGTACACGTAGGTCGGGAAGCGGAACTCGTCCTTCACGCGGCGCACGATGTCGAGATACGGCATGCCGGGCTTGACCATCACCATGTCGGCGCCTTCGTCGATGTCGAGGCGCACTTCGCGCAGCGCTTCGTCGCTGTTCGCCGGATCCATCTGGTAGGTCATCTTGTTGCCCTTGCCCAGATTGGACGCCGAGCCGACCGCATCGCGGAACGGGCCGTAGAACGCCGACGCGAACTTGGCCGAATAGGCCATGATGCGCGTATGGATGTGACCGTCGCTTTCCAGCATTTCACGGACCGCGCCGATGCGGCCGTCCATCATGTCCGACGGCGCGACGATGTCGACGCCGGCTTCGGCCTGCGCACGCGCCTGGTCGACCAGGATCTCGATCGTGTCGTCGTTGATCACGTAGCCGTTCTCGTCGAGCACGCCGTCCTGGCCGTGGCTCGTGTACGGGTCGAGCGCGACGTCGGTCAGCACGCCGAGTTCGGGGAAGCGCTTCTTCAGTTCGCGCACCGCGCGCGGGATCAGGCCTTCCGGATTTGCCGCTTCGCGGCCGTCAGGCGTCTTCAGCGACGGCTCGATGGCCGGGAACAGCGACAGCACGGGCACGCCGAGTTCGACGCACTGCTCGGCGACATGCATCAGCAGATCGACCGACACGCGCTCGACGCCGGGCATCGACGGGACGCTCTGGCGTTCGTTGGTGCCGTCCACGACGAACACCGGATAGATCAGGTCGTCGGTGGTCAGGCGGTTTTCGCGCATCAGGCGCCGGGAGAAGTCGTCGCGGCGCATCCGGCGCGGACGGTGAAGCGGATGGAAGCTCATGGCGATTGGGCAGAAATCAGGGTAGTAAGAACCTTACGGAACCCTTAGGTCATTTTCGAGAGCGTTGGTATATGATAGCGATCGAGCGGCACGCGTCGCGTGCCGCTCCCCGCTTCTCCTCCCTGAGCGGGTGCCTGTCGTTATTCGATTAGGCTGTTTGACCCGCCGTTCAACGGCGGGTTTTTTTATGAGCCGGCCGAATCCGCAGGTGCCGTCAGGTGCGCACGGCCGGTCCCGGCCGCGCGTTGCCCGCTCATTGTGCTACAGGCTC
Organism: Burkholderia sp. Bp9015; assembly: GCF_003853505.1. Classification (NCBI taxonomy): domain Bacteria; kingdom Pseudomonadati; phylum Pseudomonadota; class Betaproteobacteria; order Burkholderiales; family Burkholderiaceae; genus Burkholderia; species Burkholderia sp. Bp9015. The sequence continues at coordinate 4,185 of NZ_QTPZ01000054.1, read as the reverse complement.
GCTTTTTTCGTCGGCGACGGACGGCCGCACCCAGCTCTCGATCAGTTCATGGGCCTCGTCGAGCCCCGTGCGCTTCAGCGCCGAGAACAGCTGGACCGTCAGCTTGCCCTTCACGCCCTGGTCACGGTACGCGTCGAGTCCCTTCTGCGTGTTGCGCAGCGCGTTGATGCTTTCTTGCCGCGTCAATTTGTCGCACTTCGTCAGCAGCGTGTGGATCGGCTTGCCGGTCGGCGCGAACCACTCGATCATCCGGCGATCGAGGTCGGTCAACGGGCGGCGCGAATCCATCATCAGGATCAGGCCGCACAGCTGCGAACGCGTCGCGAGGTAGGACGACAGCAGCATTTCCCAGTGGGCCTTCGCGGCCCCCGGCACTTCCGCGTAGCCGTAGCCGGGCAGGTCGACGAGGTTCGCGACGGGCTCGGCGGCCGGGCCGACGGAGAAGTAGTTGATGTGCTGGGTGCGGCCGGGCGTCTTCGACGCGAAGGCAAGCCGCTTCTGGTTGCACAGCACGTTGATCGCCGTCGATTTGCCGGCATTCGAGCGGCCCGCGAACGCGATTTCCGGTTGTACCGTCGGCGGCAGGTCGCGCAGATGGTTGACGGTCGTGTAGAAGCGGGCTTGGTGGAGCAAAAAGGCCATGGGGGAAACCGGTGGGACGGGGCGGCGCGAGCCGCTTGGTGGAGGCGGGGTAGCCCCGATAGGCGCGGGAGCTTTCAGCGCGATATTGTACAATACGGCGGTTTTGCCGAAGGGCTGCGGGCGCCTGCCTCGCGCTTTTATGCAGCTTCTGCGGTAGACTGGTCGACGTCGTTTTTTGCAGAACCTCAAATTCCCACAAGACGAAACAGGGTGTGCGAATGAATCGACTGTGCAAGTCTCTGATGGTGCTTCAGGTTGCAGCAGGGTTCGTAGGTTTCGTAGCGGAGGCAAATGCGGCGGATGCGGCAAAGCCGGATCTGGACCGCGGCAAGGCGATTGCCGGGCAAGTTTGCGCGTCGTGTCACGGCGCGGACGGCAACAGCGCGTCGGGCAGTTTCCCGAAGCTGGCCGGCCAGCATCCCGACTATCTGGTCAAGCAGTTGAACGACTTCAAGGCCCAGCCGGGCGCGAAGGGGCCGGCGCGGACCAATCCGGTGATGGTCGGGTTCGCGAGCGCGTTGAGCGCGGACGACATGCGCAACGTCGCTGCGTATTACGGATCGCAGACGACGAAGCTCGGCACCGCACGCGACGCGGCGACCGTGCCGATCGGCCAGAAGATCTATCGCGGCGGCATCGCGGAAAAGGGTGTACCCGCCTGCGCGAGCTGCCACGGGCCGACGGGGCAGGGCATTCCGGTCCAGTACCCGCGTCTGTCGGGGCAATGGGCCGATTACACGGTTGCCCAGTTGACCGCGTTCCAGCAGGGTGTCGGCGCGCGCAACAACAACGAGGCGATGCATCAGATCGCAGCGCGTCTGTCGGACAACGAGATCAAGGCCGTCGCGGATTACATCGCGGGCCTGCGTTGACCGGACGGTCGCGAATGGAATGACCGGGCGCCCGAAGGGCGGCCGGCGTCAGAACAAGAAAAAGGGTGGGGCGCCGCGTGATTGCGGTTGCCTCGCCCTTTTTTGTCGGCACTCGCCGGGTCGTCCCCAGCGTGCTGACCGCCCCCTTGGGGCAGCGAACATAGTGAGCGTAGGGGCTGTTTCCCCTTAGTCGGAGTTTGAATGAGCGTTACCACGTCGGGGTTGCAGTCGAAGTCGGGTCAAAGTGCGTCCAGGCGCGCGATCGAGCTGCTGAGCTCGATGCGCTTCGCGATCGCGCTGCTGGTAGTGCTGTCGATCGCGAGCATCGTCGGCACGGTCCTGACGCAGGACGATCCGTATCCGAACTACGTGAACCAGTTCGGGCCGTTCTGGGCGGACATCTTCCGCTCGCTGGGCCTGTACAACGTGTACAGCGCCTGGTGGTTCATGCTGATCCTGATCTTCCTCGTCGTGTCGATCTCGCTGTGCGTGATCCGCAATGCGCCGAAGATGCTTGCCGATGCGAAGAGCTGGAAGGACAAGGTCCGCGAAGGCAGCCTGCGCGCGTTCCACCACAAGGCCGAATACTCGGCGTCCGGCACGCGCGCGACCGTCGCGGCCACGCTCGCCACGTTCGTCACCAAGGCCGGCTACAAGCACGTCGTGCGTGAAACCGACGGCGCGACGCTGATTTCCGCGAAGCGCGGCGCGCTGACGAAGTGGGGCTACATCTCCGCGCACCTTGCGATCGTCGTGATCTGTATCGGCGGCCTGCTGGACAGCAACCTGCCGATCAAATTCCAGATGTGGATGTTCGGCAAGAGCCCGGTCAACACGAGCGCGACGATCAGCGAAATCTCGCCCGACCACCGGCTGTCCGTGTCGAACCCGACGTTCCGCGGCTACGCGTGGGTGCCGGAAGGCCAGTTCGTGTCGACCGCGATCCTGAACCAGCCGAGCGGCTCGCTGATCCAGGACCTGCCGTTCTCGATCCAGCTCAACAAGTTCATCGTCGACTACTACACGACCGGGATGCCGAAGCTGTTCGCGAGCGACATCGTCGTGATCGATCGCGAGACGGGCCAGAAGATCCCGGCGCGCGTCGAGGTCAACAAGCCGTTCACGTACAAGGGCGTGTCGATCTACCAGTCGAGCTTCCAGGACGGCGGCTCGCAGATGGAGATGACGGCCTACCCGATGACGGGCGGCAACGCGAAGACCTTCGCGGTGAAGGGCACGATCGGCAGCACGGCGCCGCTGCAGATGCCGGGCAGCGACGGCGACACGATCGAGTTCTCCGACTTCCGCGCGATCAACGTCGAGAACATGGCCGACGCGAACGGCAAGCCGGACGTGCGCGGCGTCGCGAAGACGGCGTCGCTGAAGGAAGCGTTCGACGAGCGGCTCGGTTCGGGCGCGAAGACGTCGAAGCCGGTGCAGCTCCACAACATCGGCCCGTCGGTGCAATACAAGATTCGCGGCAAGGACGGCCAGGCGCGCGAATTCAATAACTACATGCTGCCCGTCGACATGGGCGGCACGCGCGTGTTCCTCGCCGGCGTGCGCGCGAGCCCGAACGATCCGTTCCGCTACATGCGGATTCCGGCCGACAGCCAGGATTCGATCGGCGAATGGATGCGCCTGCGCGCCGCGCTCGAGGATCCAGCCGTGCGTGCCGACGCCGCCGCGCGCTTCGCGCAGCGTTCGCTGCCGACGACCGAAGCGTCGCTGCGTGGCCGCCTGCAGGACAGCGCGTTCAAAGTGCTGACCCTTTTTGCGGCGAGCGACGACAGCATCGGCCGCGGCGCCGACGGCCAGCCGGTCGGCGGCTTCCAGGCGGTGGCGACCTTCATCGATCGTTCGGTGCCGAAGGCCGAGCAGGAGAAGGCGGCGAGCCTGCTGCTGCGCATGCTCGAGGGTTCGATGTGGGAGGTCTGGCAGATCGCGCGCGAGCGCGCCGGCGAGCCGGCTGCCCAACAGGGCGCCGACACGATCCGCTTCGTGCAGAACGCGATCAATGCGCTATCGGACAGCTTCTTGTATGGATCGCCGGTCTATTTGCAGCTTGACTCCTTCAAGCAGGTGCAAGCTTCGGTATTTCAGTTGACGCGCGCACCCGGCAAGAATCTGGTGTATCTTGGCAGCCTGCTGCTGGTCGCCGGCATCTTCTCGATGTTCTACGTGCGCGAGCGGCGCCTCTGGTTCTGGCTCAAGGATGCCGGTTCGGGCGTCGATGTGGTGATGGCGATGTCCACGGCCCGCAAGACCTTCGATTTCGAAAAAGAATTCGTGCAGACGCGCGACGCGGCCGGCGCCGCCTTGCGCGCCGCACCGCGCGACGCCGCGCCCGCCGGTGCGGCAGCGACTGCCCGTCCGCCTGCCGGCGGCGATTCCGAGAATTCCACCCGGTAACATCATGGATCTCACGCAAGTTTCCTCTTCCCGTTCGGGGCCGGTTCAGGCCCCGAATCCGGCGCCGTTGTTCGACGACCGTCCGTTCCTCGCGCGCCTGTCGGTCATCGACTGGCTGTTCGCACTGGCACTCGTGGTCGGCGCGGGCTATGCGTTCGTGCATTACAACGAACACATGAATTACTACGACAAGGCGGTGATGATCGGCACCGTGCCGGCGCTCGTCGTGCTCGGCTGGCGCTGGAAGCCCGCGCGGCTG
>NZ_QTPZ01000053.1:0-44732 GCF_003853505.1 Burkholderia sp. Bp9015 | reverse complement strand
TGCGCTCGCTCGCGAAGGGCGAGGCGATCACGCAGGACACGTCCACGCTCGAGAACCCGGCGATCCTCGAGCAGCTCAACCGGTCTCTCTGAATGACGCGGCCGGCACCGGCCGCACCCGACACTGTCGACACACGCGCGTTCGGGCGCCCATCCCCGCCCTGAACGCGTCGCACGCGGCCGCCACCCGGCCGCGCACGTGCGTCCCGCCGCGCCCCACCCTGCGTGCGCGGCTCATGCGACGGACACCGCCACGCGGGCATCCGCCGCATCCCCTTGTTCGATGCATCGACGTACAACAACACTGGAGACACCTCAATGAAAAGCAGAATCGTGATCGGTTGCGCGGCGCTGGCAGGCACGCTGGCCAGCAGCAGCGGCTTCGCGCAGAGCAGCGTGACGCTGTACGGCAACCTCGACGCCGCGTTGCTGTACACCAGCAAGACACGCGACGCCGCCACCGGCGCGAACGCCGGCCATCAGTTCGCGATGACCGACACCGGCATGACGCCGACGACGTTCGGGATGACCGGCACCGAGGATCTCGGCGGCGGCCTCAAGGCGAAATTCCAGCTCGAGAGCGGCTTCGCCGTCACCAACGGCGCGTTCGCGCATTCGAACGGCAACTTCTTCGGCCGCCAGGCGTGGGTCGGGCTCGACGGCGGGTTCGGCACGGTCAAGGCCGGCGTGCAGTATTCGCCGTTCCTGCTCGCGATCTTCGATTCGGATCCGCGCAGCTTCTCGCACTTCGGCAGCGGGCTGATCAACTACGTCGACAACGTGCTGGTGACGGGCCTGTTCAACCCGAACGCCGTGTCGTACACGAGCCCGACGATCGCCGGCCTCACCGGCAGCGCGATGTTCGCGTTCGGCGGCAAGGCCGGCGACTTCCAGGCCGGCCGCCAGTATTCGGCGAGCCTCAAGTACGAGCGCGACGGCTTCATGATCGACGCCGCGTTCTACGACGGCAACGACGGCACCAACCCGACGCCGACGCCGAGCACCGTCGCGTTCGTCGGGCGCACGATCGGCGCCGCCTACCGCTTCGGCCCGGTCACCGCGAAGGCGTCGTTCACGAGCTACAAGGTCGGCGGCTCGTTCAGCAACAACGTGTACGGCGGCGGCCTCGACTATCAGGCGACGCCGGCCGTCGACCTGAACGGCGGCGTCTGGTTCACCAGCGATCGCAACGACACGGCCAATCACTCGCTGCTCGCGGCGATCGGCACGACCTACAGCCTGTCGAAGGCGACCGCGCTGTACGCGCAGGTCGCAATGGTCAACAACCACGGTGCGATGAACACCGGGCTGGGGATCACCAACGCGCTTTACGCGGTCACCGGCACGACCGTCGGCGCGAACCTCGGGATCCGCCACATGTTCTGATGCACGGGCGGTGGAGGCTGCATCGAACCACCGCCCCGATGCATTCGCACTCCGAATCGTTTTTCGCCGAAGCCGGCCTGCAGCGATGCATCCGGTTTCGGCGCGACTTCCGTTGCGGGCGGATGCACATGCGGATGCACATGCGAAGCTCCACCCGCCCGTCACCGTGCGTCGCGAGCCGTGCGGAGGCGCAGGACCTGATCCGCCGCGGTGCCGACGCGGGCCGCGTGCGCGACCGCCAGTTCACGCCGGTCGGCGAACGCGCATGACGCGGTAACGTCGCATTGCCGCGGCCACGTCGCAACGCAAGTCGTTGCGTCGTCACGCGATGCCGCGCGGCGCCCGCCGCCGGCATCGCGTGCGGCGTTCAGCCCGCCGCGAGCTGCTGCTCGTCGAACCAGTCGAGCAGCATCCGCGTGACGAACGCGGGGTTCTCCAGGTTCGAGATATGGCCGGCGTCCGGCACCAGCGCATGGCGGCAGCCGATCACGCTCGCCATCTTCACCGTCTCCGACGGCGGGCGCGCCATGTCGCCCGCGCCGCACATCAGCAGCGTGCGTTCGGCATCCAGCCCGGCGAGTGCGGCGAGCGTATCCGGCCGCCCGAAGATCAGCCGGCCGAGCGGGACGATCGATTCCCGCAGCCGGTCGGCCGGCAGGTTCGCGAGCGCCGCGCGAAAGGCGCGCGGCACCGGGTCGGCCAGGTTCACGTCCGGCCGGAAGAACAGCGGCACGATCGCATCGAGCAGCGGCGGCGCGATGCAGCCGGCGGCGGCGATCGCATCGAGCATCCCGAAGTAGCGCAGCCGCGTCGCGTCGGGTTCGGCCTCGAGCGACGCATCCATCAGCACGAGCGAGCGCACGCGCTGCGGTTCGCGCAACGCGAGCCGCGCGCCCCACATCCCGCCGACGCTCAGCCCCACGACCGCGCACTGCCCGATCTCCAGCGCATCGAGCAACGCGCTCGCGTGCGCGGCGAGATCGTCGAGCGTCTGCGTGCCGGCAGGCAGCGGGCCCGACGCGCCATGTCCCCACAGGTCCGGCACGATCACGCGATACCGGCTCGACAATGCGTCGATCTGCGGCGCCCACATCGCGGCATCCCACAGATAGCTGTGCCCGAACAGCACCGGAAATCCGGTGCCGTGATCCTGGTAATGCAGGGTGCTGCCATGAACGATGTGTGCGGGCATGTCGTCTCCGGATGTCAATGCGGTGGGCGGTGAGCGGCGGCCCGGCAACGGGCGTCGCGATCCGCGGCGTTCTGCGACGAACGCGAAGCGGCGAATCATCGCACAGGTTGCCGCCGTTGCGGGTGACTGCCGCGCGTGCCGCGACGCATCGCATCGCGCACTTGCGCCGTGCGGCCGGGACGACACCGATCGCGCGACGCGACCGGCGCAGGTGCGGCCGCCGCGATGGCGCGCCACGCCGCGCGTGAAGCAACCGCCGACGTGACTGCGGCGCCGGACGACCTCGGATCGTCCGGCGCCGCGACGGGCGAAACGCGCGCTCAGAACACCGCGTGCCCGCTGATGAGGCTCGGCAGCCAGGTGGAGAAGAACGGCATGTACGTGACGATGTTGATCGCACTGAAGATCGCGAGGTAATACGGCCACGCCATCTTCGTCGTCTCGCCGATCGACACGTTGCCGATCGCGCAGCCGACGAACTGCACCGAGCCGATCGGCGGGTGCACGAGGCCGAGCGAGCAGTTCAGCAGCAGCATGATCCCGAACTGCACCGGCCCGACGCCGCATGCCATCGCGATCGGCAGGAACAGCGGCGTCGTGATCAGGATGTGCGCGGCCATGTCGACGAACGTGCCGAGGAACACCTGGATGATGTTGATGTACAGCAGCATCAGCCACGGCGCGGCGGTCGACTGCTTGAGCAGCCCTTCGATCGCATCCGGAATCTCCAGGTACGACATCTGGAAGCGCAGCATGTTGGACACGGCGATCAGCAGCAGCACGACGCCCGTCGTGCGCGCCGCATGCGACAGCGCGCGCCGCAGCTTCCCGGCCGTCAGCGTCCGGTAGACGAGCGCGGTCAGCACGAGCGAGTACACGACGGCGATCGCGGCGGCTTCGGTCGCGGTCGCGATCCCCTTCGCGACACACACGAGGATGATCGCGATCACCATCAGGCCCGGCACCGCGCCGACGAAGCTGCGCAGCACCGCATACCAGCCCGGGAACGACGGCAGCGCCGACGAACCGTCCTCGCGGCGCGGATAGCCGTGGCGCACGGCCTGCCAGTATGCGGCCGCGAGCACGAAGCCCATCACCCACAGCACCGGCAGGAGGCCGGAGAACAGCAGGTCGCCGATCGACACGCCGCTCACCGGCTGGCCGTGCAGCATGCCCGTGATCCCCTGCGCGGCGAACGCGTAGATGATCATGTTGGTCGACGTCGGCATCAGCGCGCCGGCGAGCGACGCGTGGGTCGTCACGTTGACCGCGTAAGCCGCGCTGTAGCCTTCGCGCTTCATCAGCGGAATCACCACGCCGCCCATCGCGGAGGTATCGGCCGTCGGCGAACCCGACACGCCGCCGAACAGCGTGCACGCGACGACGTTGGCCATCCCGAGGCCGCCGCGGAAATGGCCGACGGTGGCCTGCGCGAAGCGCAGGATCCGGTCCGCGATGCCGCCGTGCAGCATCAGCTCGCCGGAGAAGATGAAGAACGGCACCGCGAGGAACGAGAACGCGTTCATCCCCGAGATCATCGCCTGCATCGCGGTCGCGATCGGCAGCCCTTCGACCAGGTAGGTCAGCACGCAGGAAATGCCGAGCGCGAACGAGACCGGTACGCCGAGCACGAGGAAAACCAGAAAACTGACGGACAGGATCGCGAGTTCCATGGCGTTATTGTCCCGACGAAGAACGACGAAGCGCGAGCAGGTGCTCGAGCGAGAAGAGGATGATGGCGATCGCCGCGGGAATCGTGATCAGGTAGCGCACGCCTTCGGGCAATCCGATGATCGGAATGCGGTCGCCCATCGTCTCCGCGGCCATGCTGCCGCAGCCGACCATGATCGCGATCGCGAACGCGATCAGGCTCAGGTGCTGGATCGCGATCACCACGGTACGCGGGCCCGGCGACAGGCGCCGCACGAGGGAGTCGAGGCCGATGTGGCCGCCGTCGCGCACCTTCATCGCCGCGCCGAACATCGCGATCACGATCACCAGCAGCAGCGCGATCGGCTCGACGAAGTCGGGCGCGTTCTCGAACGCGTAGCGCATCACGACCGCGTAGAACACCAGCACCGTGAGCGCGGCGAGACACAGCGACGCGACCACGGCCAGCGCGCGGAACAACAGGTCGTTCATGCAGCGCAGGCGCGGCGCCGCCGCATGCGGCCGGCACGGCGCCGCACCGTCCGCGGCCGCGTCCGATGCGCCCACGGCCGCCGCGCCGTTCAGGGAAGTGCGACGGGTCACTTGGTGGCCTCGATCTCGTCGACGATCTGCTTCATCTGCGGCGTCTTCTCGTACTTCGCCCACAGCGGCTGCATCGCCTTCACGAATGCCGCGCGGTCGACCTGCGCGGCCGGCAGGATCTTCGCGCCGCCCTTCGTCACCGTCTGCTGCGCCGATGCCTCGCGCGCGGTCCACAGCTTCTGGTAGTACGGCACCGAATCGGATGCTGCCTTCCTGATCGCGGCCTGTTCCTGCGGCGACAGCGTGTCCCAGATCTTCTTCGAGAACACCAGCACTTCCGGCGTCATCGCGTGCTGCGTCTCCGAGTAGTCGGGCGCCACCTCGAAGTGCTTGGTTTCCTCGTACGACGGCAGGTTGTTTTCCGCCGCATCGACGAGGCCCGTCTTCAGGCCCGTGTAGACCTCGGCGAACGGCATCGGCGTCGGCGTGCCGCCCATCGCCTTGATCTCGTCGACCATCAGGTCCGATGGTTGCACGCGCACCTTCAGCCCCTTCATGTCGGCCGGCGTGCGTACCGGGCGCTTCGCGTAGATCGAGCGCGCGCCGCTCTCGTAGAACGTCAGCGCGATCATCCCCTTCGCCGCGAACGCGTCGAGGATCTTCTGGCCGGCCGGGCCGTACATCGCCTTGCGGAAATGGTCGACGTCGCGGAACAGGAACGGGAACGACGGGATCAGCGACTCCGGCACGATCTCGTTGAACGACGCGCCGTTCACGCGCGCCATGTCGATCGCGCCGATCCGCACCTGGTCGACCGTGTCCTTCTCGGAGCCGAGCGCGCTGTTGCCGAACACCTTGATCGAGTCCTTGCCGCCCGTCAGCTTCGACAGCTCGTCGCCCATGTACTTGACCGCCATGTTGGTCGGGAAGCTGTCGCCGTGCACGTCCGCCGAGCGGAACACGCGGGCCTGCGCGGACACCGCGAAGCCGGCCATGAGCGCGACGGCCAGGGCGGTACGGGAGCGGGTGAATCGGTGCTTCATCGTCAGTCTCCTTGATGGTTGTTCGTCGTCTGGCGGCGATCCGGGCGGCTTGCGCATCAGTCGGGGCACGGCCTCCACTGAATCGCAGTCATACGTTGTATGACGTGTGGAAGCGAATGTACGTCGGTTAATCGTTTAACTCACTTGGTGCATACCCTATAGGCGCTTCTGTAGCGGGTTTTCGGCGAGGCGAAGGGAAAAGCCTTCTCAGTTCAGCACGTAGCCGGCGAAACGTTTTCCGGAAATGGGGCTGCATTTGAGCCGGCGCGGTGCCGTGTCGTTTTCCGGAGCCGGATACTCTCTTTCGTTTCTATTTCTACAGTCGTAGGATGACTGACTGCCGTCGGCGATGGCCGGTTCGACGTGGCCGCCGTCGTTGTAATGAGGACGTGACGACGACGATGCCCCGCAGTCATGCGGTGCGTCGCGTCATCGTTGCCGGCGTGCCTGCTCACGCGTGCTGGCGGCACCGCGCGTCGGCCACGGCGCATGCCGTCGCGGCAGGCACGCGCGATGCGCGCTTGCCGCGACATCGGAAACACGCAAGGAGGTGTGCGATGCAGACGACCAGAACGCCGGCGGGACAGCGTCAGGACACGCCGTTGAATCCGGGCGACGAAGGGCCGCCCGATGCGCCGGCCGTCGGCGAGGATCTATGCGGCGTGTGTCGCGGCACCGGGATGGTCGAAGGACAGCCATGCGCGGTGTGCGGAGGGACGGGTAAGGTACTGCAGGGGATCGGCGGCGGCTAGACGGTCAAACGGAAGCGATGCGTGCAGGCCGCCTTCGGCGCCGTGCGGCGCCCGGACGGGCCACGGATCGCATGCGACCGCGCTGCAACGCCGCGATCGACCGGAATCGGGTATCCGCGCGGCGCGCGGCGCGTGAAAGACCTCAACGCCCGAGCCGCCGGTCCCGCAGAAACGCATTCAACTCGCCGCCCGCATGCTCGATGTGGCGCTTGAGCAGCGACGCCGCCGCGCGCGCATCGCCCTTGCGGCACAGCGCGACGAGCTCCGCGTGCTCGGATTCGGCCACGTCGCGCGCAGCCTCGGACAGCGACAGCTGCACGCGCGTGTAGCGGTCGGTCTGCTGCAGCAGCGACGCGACGATCGCCGCCGTCTTCGGCTGGTCGGCGCGCGACAGCAGCAGATGATGAAGCTCGGTGTTCAGTTCGCCCCAGCGGCCGGACTGGCTCGCGTGCAGCACCGCGCTGTATTCGTCGAGGATCGCATCGAGCCGCGCGAAATCCTCGGCGGTCAGCTTCGGAATCGACTTTTTCAGCAGCACGGGCTCCAGCAGCGCGCGCAATTCGAACAGTTCGGTGATGTCCTCCGGCGACAGCTCCGACACGATCGCGCCCTTGTGCGGCAGGATCTTCACGAGCCCTTCACTCTCGAGCTGCACGAGCGCTTCGCGCAGCGGGATCCGGCTGATGCCGAGTTCGGTCGCCAGCGCATCCTGGCGAAGCTGGTAGCCGTCGACGTATTCCCCCGTCAGGATGCGGCGGCGCAGTTCATTCGCTGCGGCTTCGGCGCGCGTGGCGTAGACAAGAGCGGGGCGTTTCTCGTTCATGTTGCGGTTCGGACTGGGGATGGCGGTCAGGCAAGCGCCGACGCGGCGCTGGATATTGCATACTTTCTACGATATTAGCAGAGCGGCCTTGCGGCCGAGCGTCGGCGGTCGCCACCACAGGCGACGTCGGCATCGACGTCCGGTGTTCCCGCAATACGGCACCGGACGCTCACCGGCGCGCTTTCTCGAAGTCGGCACGGCAATGAACCAGGCTGCGGCCGCGCGCTGATCGAGCATGCGCCCTAGCATAAGCGCTCGACGATCATGACGTCCGTGTCGTCCCGCGCCCGCAACATGAGCCACGTTTCATCGCGAACGGCAACGCCATCGCGTCGTGCCAGCCTGATCGGCCCTACGTCCAGCCGGCCATGATCGACAACCAGATAAGCGGAACCGGGCATCGGCAACGCGTGCCGCAACGCAGTGCCTTCACGCAGTGTCGCGATACGCACGCGTGCATCGGCATGAACGGGCAACGCGCCGGCGCGGACATCCTCCGGATCGCCGCTCGCCAGCGTCACGAATCGGCCCTCGCGACATCCGGGCGAACAGACTCGCGTCGCACAGCGCGGTGTACCGGCAGGTGTGCGCGGCCGCAGCCGGATCTGGAAGTGCCGCGCGGGCATATTCTCGTCGTTGCGCTCGGCGTGATGGATCGCCGTGCCGGCACTCGTCACGTGGACGGAATCGGCGACCAGACGCACGCGATTGCCTGCGTCGTCTTCATGCGTGATGGCGCCCGACCGCACCCACGTGACGATCTCGACGTCGCGGTGGGCATGCGGGCCGAGGCCCGAGCGCGGCGCGAATTCGACGTCGCTCCACATGTAGAGCGGACCGAGCGGCGCATCGTCGGCGCGCCCGGATTCGCCGATGCGGAAATGCTGGCGAATGTCGACACGGCCGCGCCGGATTGCGCCAAGCGCAAGAAATGGCCGATGTTCAATCATGACGGAGCCCGGTTCGAGTACGCCGGGCGCGGATCGCGATCGTCGCAGACGGCGTCTTCCGCACCCGCGCGCCGTGGCTGCGCTCAGATCTGCTGCTGGCCGCCATCGACGAACAATTCGATGCCGTTCACGAAGCTCGCGTCGTCCGAGGCCAGGAACAGCGCCGCGCTCGCGATCTCGCCAGGCTCGCCGAGGCGCCCCATCGGGATCTGGGCAGCCAGATAATCGGCGAGACCCTGGCGCTGCGCGGCATCGTCGCCGGCGAGATCGAGCAGGCCAGGCGTGCGGGTCGCGCCCGGGCTGATCGTGTTCACGCGGATGCCGCGTTCCTTGAGATCGAGAATCCAGCTGCGTGCAAAGGCCCGCACCGCTGCCTTCGAAGCCGAATACACGCTGAACGCCGCGGTGCCCGCGCTGCCCGCCGTCGAGCCGGTGAGAATCACCGAGGCACGCTCGGCAAGCAGCGGCAGCGCTTTTTGTACCGTGAACAGCACGCCCTTCACGTTGCGCTCGAAGGTGTCGTCGTAGTGTGCTTCGGTGATGCTGCCAAGCGGCAGCATCGAGCCGCCGCCGGCGTTCACGAACAGCACGTCGAGGCGGCCCTGTTCTTCCTTGATCTGCGCATACAGCGCGTCGAGCTCATCGAGCTTGGTGGAATCCGAACGTACGCCGGTCGCCTTGCCGCCGGCTTCGCGAATGCCCTTCACGGCGGCATCGAGTTCGGCCTGTCGGCGGCCGGTGAGATAGACGTGCGCACCTTCGGCCGCGAAGCGCTGGGCGGTGGCGAGACCGATGCCGCTGGTTGCGCCGGTGACGAGTGCGATCTTGTTGTCGAGTTTGCGTGCCATGGTATTGCTCCTTTCGTTGGGTCGGTGGGGGTTTCGTTGCATCGCGTACTGCGATGTGAGGAGAATATCGACGGCCTCATCTTTTCGAAATAGAATTGATTGCAAACAAACGTTGCAGAAATGAAAAGATGAGGGAAGATGGCTCAACTACCCGATTTCGAGGGGCTCGCGATGTTCGCGAAGGTGGCCGAGCACGGTTCGTTTGCCGCCGCGGCGCGCGCGACCGGCGTGTCGGTCGCGACCGTCTCGCGCGGCGTGGCCCGCCTGGAGGACCGGCTGGGCGCGCGGCTGTTCAATCGCACGTCGCGTCAGCTCTCGCTCACCGAGTTCGGCCGCACGATCAGCGAGAAAGCCGGCGAGATCTATCGCCAGGCCGAGGAGGCGGAAAGCTCGGCACGCGAAATGTCGGTGCGGCCACGCGGGCTGGTACGTCTGGCCGTGCCGATGTCGTACGGCCTGCGCTGGGTCGCGCCGCTGCTGCCGGGCTTCTTTCGCGCGTATCCGGAAGTGTCGATCGACCTGCATCTGTCGGATGCGTCGGTCGATCTGGTCGCCGACGGGTTCGACGCCGCGCTGCGGATCGCCGCGCTTCCGGACTCGTCGCTGGTCGCGCGGCGGCTGTGCGCGGTGACGCAATTCGTGGTGGCGTCGCCGGAATATCTGATGCGTGAAGGACGGCCCGCCCATCCGCGCGAACTCGCGGATCGTCCTTGTCTCTCGTACGCATACCGCGCGCGTAGCGCCGTATGGCGCTTCACGAACGACGCAGGCGAAGAAGAGCCGGTGATGCCGACGGGCCCGCTGCGCGTGACGAACGCCGATGCGCTGTTGCCCACGCTGCTCGCCGGACTGGCGATTGCCGAACTGCCCGAGTTCATCGCCGGCGATTACCTGGCCGACGGTCGTCTCGAAGCGATCCTGACCGACTGGTCGCTGACGAAGGGCGGCATTTACTTCGTCACGCCCTCGGCGCGCGCGCGGCCCGCGAAAGTCGCGGCGCTGTCGGATTATCTCGCCGAGCACCTTTCCGAGCCGACCTGGCGATGGCCGAAATGATGCGTCGGCACGGTCGATCAGCCGGCGTTTCGTCATTGCATTCATGCAATGACGGTGTGGCGCGAAGCACCGGATACGATGGCCGCGGCACACGCATTCTCGGCGGCGCAACCCGCTTGACGACACGACGACGAACGGCCGCTCGAGCTATCGAAGCGGCCTGCCGATGTTGCATCCCGACCGGCGCTTCTGGCCGGTAGACGTCACCGTCATATAGAATGACGCGCTTTGCCCGCACGCCTATGTGGTTCAAGAATCTTCAGCTTCACCGTCTTCCGGCACCGTGGGCCGTTACCCCCGATCAGATGGAAGCATGGCTGGCGCCCCACGCGTTTCAGCCGGGCACCAGCGTCGAGATGCAGCGCTCGGGATGGGCGTCGCCGCGTGACGACGGCGCGCTCGTGTATTCGATCAACCGGCAGATGCTGCTGACGTTTCGCGCCGAAAAGAAGCTGCTCCCGGCGTCGGTCGTCAATCAGGTGACCAAGGCCCGGGCGCTCGAGGTCGAGGAGCAGCAGGGTTTCAAGGTCGGGCGAAAACAACTGCGCGAACTCAAGGAGCAGGTGACCGACGAACTGCTGCCGCGCGCGTTCACCATTCGCCGCGATACCCGCGTGTGGATCGATACGGTGAACGGCTGGCTCGTCATCGATGCGGCCGCACAGGCACTTGCCGACGACGTTCGCGGCCTGCTCGTCAAATCGATCGATCAATTGCCGCTCACCGGCGTCCAGGTGGCGCTGTCGCCGGTCGCCGCGATGACGGACTGGCTGCTGTCCGGCGAGGCGCCGGGCGGATTCACCGTGGATCAGGACGCCGAGCTGCGCTCGAGCGGCGAAGGTGGCGCCACGGTGCGATACGTCGGCCACGCGCTGGAGGCGAACGACATGCGCCGGCACATCGAGGCCGGCAAACAATGCATGCGCCTCGCGATGACCTGGAATGACCGCATCTCCTTCGTGCTGACGCCGTCGCTGACGATCAAGCGTGTCACGCCGCTCGACGTGATCAAGGAGGCGTCGGATCCTACCGCGCAGAACGACGACGAACGCTTCGACTCGGATGTCACGCTGATGACGGGTGAATTGGCGCGGATGTTGACCGATCTCGTCGATATCCTGGGTGGCGAGCGGCAAGACTCGGTTCAAATCGCGGCGGCAGCCTGAACCTCGTCGGCTGTCGAGGATCGTCGCCGCGCTACGGCGCTACGGCGCGGCTTCGCGCTGACGCGACCTGTCGGGGAGGACCGTCGCCGCTCTGGCGGCGGGCGGGGTGCGGCTGCGCGCCGACGAAGCGCCGCCGCACCGTGGAGCCTCTTGCCGTTCGGCCCGGCGGGTTCGAAAAGTCAGCGGACGAGCTATCCGAACACCCGGGCCCATACCGCCCGAAGGCGTCGCGCGCGGTCTTCGAACAGATATGAGGCTGCCAGCGTCAAGAGACCTGAAATCGCACCCGTCACGATGTGCTCGACATAGGGGATACGGTAGTGACTCGTGTGCGAGTAGGCGTCGCCCAACGTCGTCAGGACGCCGACGATCACCGCATTGCCGTATCGATGCGCGTAGAGTTTCGCCGCGGGCGTGAAAGTCAGCAGTACAGCCAGGAGTCCGGTAAACAGACCGGTATGAAATGCAATCGACCAGTGAGCGAGGCTCATGATGTTGCCCCAGCTCCCCGGCATGCAGGTCATGCACGCACTGGTCGGCTGCCAGAAGCGCTGGATGAACAGTCTGACGCGCTGCTTCCACTCGGTTGACATGACGCACTCCCCTCAATGCCGTCGTCACGGCCGACGCCACCATACGTATCGTTGAAGCAGCTTCCAAATCCTTTGACGAGGCGGCCGCCCTCGTCGCGGACGGGTTGGCTATGCGCCGTGGAGGCCGAGCCATAACCTGGACATTGGGAATACTACTCCACGATTCCACGGCCGCCGTTTCGACCGGCACCGCGCCGGTGCCTTCTCACGAAACCGGGAATCGCTGCGGATCGCGTACTGCAAATACGCGCATCTTCAATGGACGGAAATCACCGAGCCATCGTGCAACCGCGCGTTCATCGACATGCATGCGCGCGCGGGCGGTTGATCTGGCTATATATCAGGACTTCTTATTGAAAGTCTTGAGCGCCCTGCAGTCCATTCGTGGCCTGCGCTTGCTGAAACCTGTCGCCGGGCGTATGGTTTATTTCTCTATCGCCCTTTTCCGGGAGATACCAAAATGGCTGCCATGCAATCCGCGGCCACGCCCCTCTCCGACGAGGAAGCCCGGCGCCAGTTGCGCCGCGCCGTCATCGCCAGCACGATTGGCACCACGATCGAATGGTATGACTTTTTCCTCTACAGCACGGTCACCGGCCTGGTCTTCGCAAAGCTGTATTTCCCCCAATCCCATCCACTCGTCGGCACGCTTCAGGCGTTCCTGATCTATGCCGTCGGCTTCGTCGCGCGGCCGGTCGGCGCGGCGATCTTCGGCCACTACGGCGATCGCATCGGCCGCAAGGCCACGCTGATCGTGACCCTGTTGCTGATGGGGCTCGCGACGTTCGCCGTGGCCTTCGTTCCGACCTACGCGACGATCGGCATCTGGGGCGCCGTTCTCCTCACGGTGCTGCGCTTCATCCAGGGCGTCGGCGTCGGCGGCGAATGGGGCGGCTCGGTCCTGATGTCGATGGAGTGGGCGCGCACCAATGCGCATCGCGGCTTCGTCGCGTCGTGGCCGCAGTTCGGCGTGCCGGCAGGATTGTTCCTCGCCAACCTCGCCGTGCTGGCCATGAGCTGGTTGTCCGGCAGCAGTTTTCTCACGTGGGGCTGGCGCGTGCCGTTTGTCCTCAGCATCCTGCTGGTCGCGATCGGGCTTTATATCCGCCTGAACATTCTCGAGACGCCGATCTTCGCGAAACTGCTGGCCGAGCGCCGGATCGAGAAGGCGCCGATGCTCGAAGTGCTGCGCAAGCAGCCGAGGGATATCGTGCTGTCGGCGTTCGCGCGGATGGCCGAACAGGCGCCGTTCTATATCTTCACGGCGTTCGTGTTCACTTACGGGATCACGGCGCTGGGCGTCACGCGAGAGCTGCTGCTGACGGCGGTGCTGGTGGCGTCCGTGGTCGAATTCGTCACCATTCCGCTGTTCGGCCACGTGTCGGATCTGATCGGGCGGCGGCGGATGTACATGATCGGTGCGGTTTCCGTCGGTGTATTCGGATTCCTCTACTTCGCGATGGTCGACAGCCGGAATCCGGCGTGGATCTTCGCGGCCATCGTGCTGTCGCTGGTCCCGCATTCGATGATGTACGGACCGCAGGCGGCATTGATCGCCGAATCGTTTACCGGGCGGTTGCGGTATAGCGGTGCGTCGATGGGTTATCAGCTCGCTTCGGTCATTGCGGGCGGCCCGGCACCGCTGATCGCGACCGCGCTGTTTGCCTACTACCATTCGGGGTATGCGATCGCGGTGTACGTGCTGATATGTGCGGTGCTGAGCCTGGTCGCCGCATCGAAGCTCGGCGACTACACGAACAAGGATATTTCGCGGGAATACGACGACGCGCGAAGTCTGGAGGATCATGGGCACGCGCCGCCGCTGACCTGACGGGTTGGCCGGTTCGCTCGATGCATGGGACGACGAGCCGGCTGCCGGCCCGCTTTCCGCGCCCGGTCCCGATTCAAGCCAACGTGTGCGCCCGGAACGACACGACAACTGCTTGATTGCGGTCAATTACGCCCACGCCCTCTCAGCCGCGCCTCACTCACTGTTTGTGATCCGCGCGAGCGGCGCCCAGCGCTTCGAGCAACGGTCGAAGCGCATCGAGTTCCGCGCCGAAGCCGGCCCAATCCCCCGCCTTCAGCCGCTCGATCGCACGATCGTAATGGGCCAGCGCGTCGCGGGCGCGCGTATCCGCGGCGGCGCCGGCCGGCGTCGCCACCGGCCCCGGCCCTGGCCTCGTCTCCTTGAAGAGCGCCGCGAGCGCCTCGCTCAGGTTTTCCTCCATCACGACGCGATCGCCATAGGCCGCGATCACCCGTTTCAGCTCGGGCAACTGGCCGGACGACGCGCGCAGATAGAGCGGCGACACGTAGAGAATCGAGTGCTCGATCGGAACGACCACGAGATGTCCGCGGATGACGCGCGAGCCCATCTGGTTCCACAGCGAGATCTGCTGCGAGATTTCCGTGCTCTGCTGGATGCGCGCCTCGATCTGGTACGGCCCGTAGATCAGCTTTTCCTTGGGGAACGCGTAGACGATCAGCTTGCCGTACCCGGGCGGATCGCAACGTGCGGCCAGCCACGCGATCATGTTCTCGCGCTGGCTCGGCACCATCGGCAGCATGAGCACGAAGCCGGCCTGCGCATCGCCGGGCAGCCGCATGATCGTGTAGTACGGCGCCATCTGCCGGTTCGCGGCGTCGCCCCCGTCGATGTCGCCGAGCGCACGAGGAAACTGCCAGAGGTCCTCGCGGTTATAGAACACTTCCGGTGCATCCATGTGATAAGCGCGGTAGAGGTTCGCCTGGATCAGGAACAGATCCTCGGGGTAGCGGATGTGCCGTTGAAGATCCTGCGGCATCGCGTCGAGCGGCTTGAACATGCCCGGGAAGATGCGCGCGTAAGTCCGCACCAGCGGATCGGAAGGATCGCTGACGTAGAAGTCGACCGTGCCGTTGTACGCGTCGACCACCACCTTGACCGCGTTGCGAATGTAGTTGGCACCATCGCCAGTGCCGGGCGGCGCATACGGAAACCACTGGCTGGTCGTATAGGCGTCCTGCATCCAGAACAGGCGTCCGTTGCTTGCCACGACATAGGGGTCGTGGTCGAGCGCGAGAAACGGTGCAATCGTGCGGATCCGGTCCCGGATGTTGCGGTGAAAGAGGATCCTGCTCTCGTTCGTGATGTAGTGCGTCAGCAGGATGTTGGGATCGCCGAACTGCCATGCGAACAGGCTGCGCCGCACCGCGCCGCCGATCGCGACACCATCGCGCCCGCTGTACGACGTGTAGACGTTGCTGTCCCCCTTCGGGTAGTCGAATTCGGGCACGCTGCCCTTCACGATCACATAGCCCTGCCCGCCTTCGCCGAAGTAGATGCGCGGTTCGTCGATCGCCGGTCCGCCATCGGCGACGGGCGGAATGTCGCGCAGATAGAGCGACGGCAAGCCTTCTGTCGATTTCTCCGTGACCGGCGACATCACGATGCCGTTGCCGTGGGTGAACAGCAGATGCAGGTTCACCCAGGTTCGGGCGTTCTCCGGCAGCATCGACTGCTCCAGTTCGCGCGCCGACAGCATGACCTGCCGGTAGCCGGAGTCGAGACGGTAGCGATCGATATCCACGGAAAAGAACTTGTAGTAAGTCCTGATCTCCTGCAACTGCGCGTAGGTATCCATCAGCGGCTGCACATCCCACAGGCGGATATTGTCGACGGTCGCGCGATTGGCCTGCAGCGACGCGATGTTCAGGCCCTGCTCGGCCGCGAACGGCTTGACCTCGATCTGCGCGAGACCGTAAGCCTGCCTCGTCAACGCGATGTTGTGCTGGATATAGGGCGTCTCGAGCTGCAGTTCGCTCGGCTTGACGTAGAAGCGCTGGAACAGCGCGGGATAGACGATGCCGAGCGCGAACGACGTGCCGAACACGAGCAGCATCGCGGCGGCCGGCAACCGATAGCCGGGCCGGCGCAGGTTGACCAGCATCGCAACGGCCGACGCAACGGCGAGGCCGACGAGCAGCCACAGCACCGGCAGCATCACGTGGACATCCGTATAACCGGCGCCGACCACGACCCCGTTGTTGTCGTAGAGCAGCAGAAAGCGTTCGAGCCACCAGGACCAGGCTTTCAGCAGGAAGAACAGTGCCAGTAGCGCCGACCCGTGAACCGCGGCGGCCGACGAAAGCCCCTTCGGCGGGCGGAGCATGATGTCGCCACGCAGCCAGTAGACGCCGCCCGCGACGATCGCGCAGCACACGACCACTTGCAGCAGCAGGTTCTTCAGCACGATCCAGACGGGCAGCGCGAACAGATAGAAACCGATGTCCTTGCCGAAGATCGGATCGCGCCCGCCGAACGGCACCCGATGCAGGAAGCGAAGCGCGACATCCCAGCTCGACATCGCACCGGCGGCGATCGCAAGCCCGAGAATGACGGCACCCGCGGCAATGACCGCGCGCCAGGGAATGCGCGACGCGACCTCCCCCGCCAGCGCGCGCAGGACATCCTCCGCACGCGTCGACGAAGCGTCCGCTACCTGCCAGACATCGACGGGCCTGGCATGACGATGCGCGAGCCACCCCGACGCGCCGATCGCGGCCGCCGACACGGCGAACACCGCGGCGAACAGCAGCACCCTCGCGGACAGGATCGTCCAGAAGACGCCGGCATAGCCGATCGACGCGAACCAGAGCCAGTCGACCAGGAGACCGGTGACGCGCCCGACGACGATCAGGCAGGCGATGACGATCGCAGCCGCGATCCCGTAGCGTCTCAGGCGTGGGACGGACGTTGCTTGCGAGCGCATCGAGGCTCCTTTGCCGGGCCGTCATGGGTGGCCGGCCGCGGCCGGACCTGGCGTGCCGCCGATCCGGCAGCGAGCATCGCGGCCGGCCGCATGTCTGAATGCTACGCCCGTTGCCGACGCGTCGCCATCCGACGGCATGCGCGACATCACCCGGGAACGAACGCAGTGCAGTGCACCGCGGCAGATTCGATCCCCCCTCGACAAGCACCCGTCGATGGCCGCTGCCGGGCGCAATCAGTGACGACCGTAGTGAACCGAACGCCGGCCGTCTTCCCCGCGCTCCCCGGACATCCTCGATGAAGCACAAAAAAGCCACCCTCACGGGTGGCTTCCGTGCGCGCAATCAGTCGTCGATCACCCGCCTCACACGTGCGTGCGCCGACTCGCCTCCGCATCGACCTCGCGCAGCGACTTGCCGCGCGTTTCCTTCGCAAGCCCGACGCACACGATTGAGATCACCGCAGCCGCAACCAGATACAACGCGATCGGCGTCGACGAGTGATAGCGCTCGAGCAGCGACAGCCCGATCAGCGGCGCAAGCGAGCCGGCCATCAGCGGCGCGACCTGGTAGCACAGCGACAGCGCGGTATAGCGCACGTTGGTCGGGAACATCTCGGTCATCAGCGCCGAATACGGCGAGTACGTCATCGATTCGATGAACAGGCCGAGCACGATCGCGGCCATGATGATCCAGTCGTTACCGGTATCCATCATCGGGAACGCGACGAAGCCCCAGCCGGCGGTCAGCACGGCGCCCGTCAGATACACGGGCTTGCGCCCGACGAGATCCGACATCAGCCCCATCAGCGGGATGAAGAAGAAGTGAATCGCGTTGGCGGCGAACATCAGCTTCAGGATCCGCGTGGTGTCGAAGCCGACGACCAGCTTCAGGTAAGTCAGCGAGAACGTGACGACCATGTAATACAGGATGTTCTCGGCGAACCGCGCGCCGATGCCGATCAGCACCTGCCGCCAGTGATACTTGAGCACGTGGCCCACGCCGAGCTGCTTTTCCTGCTTCTGCGCGCGGCGCGCCTGCGCTTCCTTGAAGATCGGCGCATCGTCGACCTTGCGGCGAATCCAGAAACCGATCAGCACGACCACCGCCGAGAACCAGAACGCCGCGCGCCAGCCCCACGCCAGGAAGTCGGCCTCGGACAGCGAGCTCGACAGCACCAGCAGGATGATGGTCGCGACGAGGTTGCCGGCCGGCACGCCGGCCTGCGGCCAGCTGGCCCAGAAGCCGCGGCGGTTGTCCGGGCTGTGTTCGCTGACCAGCAGGATCGCGCCGCCCCACTCGCCGCCGAACGCGAAGCCCTGGATCAGCCGCAGCGACACCAGCAGCACCGGCGCCCAGTAGCCGATCGCATCGAAGGTCGGCAGGCACCCCATCAGGAAGGTCGTGACGCCGACCACGATCAGGCTCACCTGCAGCAGATACTTGCGGCCGAACTTGTCGCCGTAGTAGCCGAACACCAGCCCGCCGATCGGGCGCGCGGCGAATCCCACCGCATACAGCGCGAACGCGGCGAGCAGGCCGTCGATCGGGTTGCCGGTCTTCTTGAAGAAGTGCGTGCCGAACACCAGCGCCGACGCCGTTCCATACAGGAAGAACTCGTACCACTCCGCCACCGAGCCGACCATCGACGCCGCGACGACCCGCTTCAATTCCCGCTTCGACGCCGTGTCCCGCACGGCTGCTGCACTACCAGGCGAGACTGCCTCGCCGACCTGACTTGTCATCTCCGTATCTCCTCTCGTTGTCTTCCATTTCCCTTGGCGGGCCGGGTTCGCGCGTAAGCACGTCGAAAGATTTTATACAATATCCAATACACAATCCACGCAATCTCAAAAAAGGTTTCGGCAGAAATGCGACATGCGGGGCGGCATCTGGCCGTCAGGTTCCGAGCCTGCGAGCGCGATGGTTCTGATCAGAGGAAAGTACGGCAGGACCCGTCTATGGGACGCCGACCGCGGCTCGCGGGCCGACGGACGGGGCGTGGCGTGAATTTTCCGGCGTCGACGGGATCGTCCGTCGCCCCCGCCCAAAGCCGCTGCGGCGCGGTTCGCCACCCTCCCCGCGGCTCCGGCACGACGACCTTCGTCACGCCCTTTTTATTTTATATTGTATAAAATATTCGAACTGGCTAGAATGACTTCCGTCGATGGCTGACTCTCGGGCGAAACCGGAGGCAACGTTTCGGCACCGAGGCAAACAAGAGGCGGCCAGCCGCCGTCCGGATCGCATGCAGCACCGACGAGACGGCGAGCGCGCGTACAGCCCAGGTTGCCAGCAATGGCAGTTGACCCTATCTGAATGTGAGGAAACGAGATGAGCGACAACATTTTTACCGGCACCATTCCGGCCCTGATGACGCCGTGCACCGCTGACCGTCAGCCGGATTTCGACGCGCTGGTGAAGAAGGGCAAGGAACTGATTGCACTCGGCATGCGCGCGGTGGTGTACTGCGGCTCGATGGGCGACTGGCCGCTGCTGACCGAAGCGCAGCGCCAGGAAGGCGTCGCGCGCCTGGTCGAAGCCGGCGTCCCGACGATCGTCGGCACCGGCGCGGTGAACTCGAAGGAAGCCGTGTCGCACGCCGCGCATGCCGCGAAGGTCGGCGCGCACGGCCTGATGGTGATCCCGCGCGTGCTGTCGCGCGGCGCATCGCCGGCGGCCCAGAAGGCGCACTTCGCCGCGATCCTGAACGCCGCGCCGAACCTGCCGGCCGTGATCTACAACAGCCCGTACTACGGCTTCGCGACCCGCGCC
Source organism: Burkholderia sp. Bp9015 (assembly GCF_003853505.1). Taxonomy (NCBI): domain Bacteria; kingdom Pseudomonadati; phylum Pseudomonadota; class Betaproteobacteria; order Burkholderiales; family Burkholderiaceae; genus Burkholderia; species Burkholderia sp. Bp9015. The sequence goes on along the minus strand of NZ_QTPZ01000053.1, from coordinate 25,204 downwards.
GACCTGTTCTTCGAACTGCGTCGCCAGCACCCGAACCTGATCGGCTTCAAGGAATTCGGCGGCGCCGCCGACATGCGCTACGCAGCCGAGAACATCACGTCGCAGGACGACAGCGTCACGCTGATGGCCGGCGTCGACACGCAGGTCTTCCACGGCTTCGTGAACTGCGGCGCCGCAGGCGCGATCACCGGTATCGGCAACGCGCTGCCGCGTGAAGTGCTGCAACTGGTCGACCTGTGCAAGAAGGCCGCGCAAGGCGACGCAGTGGCGCGCGTGCGGGCGAAGGAACTGGAAGCGGCGCTGGCCGTGCTGTCGTCGTTCGACGAAGGCTGCGACCTGGTCCTGTTCTACAAGCACCTGATGGTGCTGAACGGCGACAAGGAATACACGCTGCACTTCAACGAAACCGACGCCCTGAGCGACGCGCAGCGCAACTACGCGGAAGCGCAGTACACGCTGTTCCGCAACTGGTATGCGAACTGGTCGAAGAGCATCGCGTAAGCGCGTTCGCACGAAACCGTTCGATACGCAGCCATGAAACGGCTGCGTGACGAAAACAAAAAGCCACGGAACCCTCCGTGGCTTTTTTCATTCGCGCTGTGCGCTGCAATCGCGCACCTGCCGAATCAGTGCTGCTGCGCGGCCGCGCCGCTCGCGCGCTCCTGTTCCGTGATTTCCATGCGGCAACGGCCGATCGCGTACACCGCCCCGGCCGCGCAGAGCGCCGGCACCGCAAGCAGGCTGAACACGTCGCCGAAGTGCCAGCCGAGCCCCATCAGCATCGCGCCGGCGAACGCGCCGGCCACGCCGCCGATCCGGCCGATGCCGAGCATCCAGGCCACGCCCGTCGCACGGCAGCGCGTCGGATACAGGCTCGCCGCATAGGCCGACATCGACGTCACCGCGCTCGTCACCACGGTGCCGCACAGGAAGATCAACGTGCCGAGCCACGCGGCATGCCCGATCGTGCGGCTCGCGGCGAGCACCAGCAGGGCCGCCAGCGCATACGCGCACACGATCGTCCGGTTCGGGTTGAAGCGATCCATCAGCCACCCGGCACCGAGGTTGCCGAGCACGCCGCCCAGCGGAAACAGCGACGTCATCAGCGCGCCGCCTTCGGCGCTGAAGCCTGCGTCGCGCAGCAGCGTCGGCATCCAGTTGGTCAGCAGGTAGTAGATCAGCAGCCCCATGAAGTAGGCCGCCCACAGCATCAGCGTGCGCGAACGGAACTGTGCGGATACCACCTGCGCGAGCGCGGACGCCCCGCCCGTTTGCGCTCGCGCGCCGGCGGCCACGAACGTGCAGTCGTCGAAGCGCTCGCGCGGTGCGATCCGCGCGAGGATGCGCGCGATGCGCGCATGCGTGCCCGCTCGCACCGCGAGATACTGCGCGGACTCGGGCAGCAGCATCACGAGCGCGACCGCCAGCGCGAGCGGCCCGATGCCGCCCGCGGTCAGCACGCTTTGCCAGCCGAAATGGGGAATCAGCCATGCCGACGTGATGCCGCCCGCCGCGAGCCCGCACGAGAAACCGCAGAACATCGCGTTGACGACCACGCCGCGGATCCGGGCGGGCGCATATTCCGCCATCAGCGTAACGGCGTTCGGCATCGCCGCACCGAGGCCGAGCCCGGTCAGGAAGCGGAATGCGGTCAGCGCTTCGATCGACTGCGCATGCGCGGACACCATGCTCCACGCGCCGAAGCACACAACCGACAGCACGAGCACGGTCTTGCGGCCGAGCCGGTCCGCGCACGGGCCGGCGGCGAGTGCGCCGATGCCGAGCCCGGCCAGCGCCGCGCTCATCACCGGGCCGAGCGCGCTGCGCGCGATGCCCCAGTCGTGCGTCAGCGCGGGCGCGATGAAGCCGATCGCGGCCGTGTCGTAGCCGTCGGCGGCCACGACCAGGAAGCACAGGATCAGGATCAGCCACTGACAGGGGGAAAAGCGCTCGGCGTCGATGAACGACTGCACGTCGAGCGTACGCTGGGGGGTTTTCATCGTATGTCTCCTTCGGTCCGGTCGCACGACGGTGCCGATGCACCGCCCGCGCGCGGACCTGTTCATGGTCATGGTTTCGTCGTGAACCCGGCGCCCTTGCAGGCCGGCGATCGCGACGCGGCAGCCCGTGGCGGCTAACCGCATCGCGCATGCCCGGCCGATGCCGTCCGCGCCGCCCGTGACGATCGCCACGCGCGCGGGGTGTCGTCCGTGTCGGGTCCGGGTTTCATCGTCATCGGCTCAGCGCGTCAGGTACGCGAGGCTCGGGAACTCGACGCGGCGGATGATGCGGCTCTCCTGCGCGACGATCAGGTGGCCGGACGCCTGCAGATACGCGGGCCAGTCCGGATCGGCATCGCGCGCGGTGCGCCGCGCGTCGTAGTCGGCGATGCTGTCGTAGCCCCACAGATGGACGACCTGGTTCAACGCGCCGATGTCGCTCATGTAGAAGCCGACGGGCGCGCCGAGATACTTGACCTGGATCTGCATCGCGAGCCGGTCGAAGATCTCGATGAACTCCGCCATGCCGCGCGGGCGGATCGTATAGATGCGATGGTCGATGAAGGATTTAGCGGTAGTCATGGTCGGCTCCGGGGTCAGGCGGTCGCGCGCGCGGCGGCGGGTGGTGTCGGCTCGGCGGCGGATGGTGTCGGCTCGGCAAGATCGAGTCGGTCACGAAGGTCGGTCTGGTCGCCTAGATCGGCCAGCCCCGCGATATGGCGTGCGCTCAGATAGCCGAACGTCATGATCGGCCCGAGCGTGATCCCCGCGCCCGGATAGTTGCCGCCCATGATGCTGGCGCGATCGTTGCCGACCGCATACAGGCCGGCGATCGGCCGGTCGTCGGCGGCGAGCACCTGGCCGACCACGTTGGTCCGGATGCCGTCGAAGGTGCCGAGGTCACCCATCACGACCTTCAGCGCGTAATACGGCCCGTCGCCGAGCGGCGCCACGCACGGATTCGGACGATGGTCGGCGTCGCCGAGATAACGGTTGAACGACGTCGTGCCGCGGCCGAATTCGGGATCCTCGCCGCGCGCGGCATCGCGGTTGTAGCGTCGCACGGTCGCTTCCAGATTCGCCGCATCGAGGCCGGCGCGCTGCGCGAGTTCGGCCAGCGTGCGCCCCTGCACGAGATAGCCGTTGCGCAGCAGCGGCCCGAGCGGCACGGGTGCGGGTTTCGCGAAGCCCAGCCCGTATTTGCGGATCGTCGCGTGATCGCACACGAGCCACATCGCCGTCTCGGTCTCGCCTTGGCATGCTGCGATCATCGCGGCGCCGACGTCGTGATACGAATTCGATTCGTTCGTGAAACGCGTGCCGCGCCGGGTCACGCCGATGACGCCGGGCTTGTAGCGATCGAGCAGATGCGGAAACACACCGAAGCTGCCGTCGCCGAGCGGCACGCGCGAGACGGGCATCCATGCGGCCGGTTGCGGATAGCGGATCTCGACGCGGCCGCCCGCGCGCTCGGCGAGCGTCGCGCCGTCGCCGGTGTTGCCGGCCGGCACCGGCGATACATGTTCGCCGCCGCGCGCAACGTGCGGATAAGCACGCGCGATGCGCGCGACGTCGTGCGAGAAGCCGCCGCTCGCGAGCACGACTGCGCGGCGCGCGGTGATGCGATACGTCGCGCCGTCGGCCCCGACCGTTGCGCCGGCGATGCGCGCGCCGTCCGCGACGAGTTCGCGTGCGGGCGTGTTCGTCAGGATCGGAATGCCGAGATCCAGCGCGGACTTCGCGAGGCGCGCGGCGAGCGCGTTGCCGCTCGTGATCTGCACGCCGCGCCGGTACAGCGCGAGATCCTTCAGATGCGCGGCAAGCCGCTTCGTCACGTACCACGCCGACCGAAGCGAGCGCGTCGCGTTGAAGAAGTGCTTCAGGTCTGCGTTCGACGAATTGAACATCATCCCGATGAACGTGATCGTCTTCAGCGGCGGACGCAGGCGCTCGAGATCGCGCCCGAGCCCGCGCGCATCGTACGGCGCGGCGACGACCGAGCGGCCGATGTCGACGCCGCCGGGCATGTCCGGGTGATAGTCGGGATACAGCGTCGGCACGAATTTCACGTCCGTCTCGCGCTCGAAGAAGTCGAGCATGCGCGGGCCGTGCTCGAGAAACGCGTCGATCGCCGCATCGTCGTAGAACGGGCCCGTCTCGCCGCGCAGATACGTGCGGGCCGCTTCGCGCGTATCCTGCACGTCGTTTGCGCGCGCATGGCGATTGCCGGGAATCCACAGCACGCCGCCGGAAAATGCGGTCGTGCCGCCGAAGCACGCTTCCTTCTCGACGACGATCACGTCGAGCCCCGCCTTGCGCGCGGTAATGGCGGTGGACAGGCCGCCCGCTCCCGAGCCGATCACGAGCAGATCGCACGTGACGTGCTTCGAACGCTGCTGGTCGTTCATCATGTCTTCCTCCATCTCTTGAATAAATGTGCGTCGCCGAGCTCGTGCTGCGCGCCGTGCGTGCAGCGCGGCAAGGCCGCGAATCAGCGTGCGCCGGCACCGGCCTCGTAGCCGGGCCGCGGCACGAGATCCATCAGCATCGCGTCGAGGCCGCCGTCGACCACCAGTTCCGCGCCATTCACGTATGCCGCACGCGGGCTCGCGAGGAACGCGACGACGTTCGCGATGTCGTCGGGCCGGCCGATGCGGCGGTTCGCGGTCATCGCGCTGCGGCGCGCCTCGATGTCGCCGCTCGCATAGAACGACTCGGACAGCGGCGTGCGGATCATTCCCGGGCACACGGTATTGCTGCGGATGCCGCGCGGCCCCCACTCCGCCGCCAGTTGCCGCGCGAGCATCGCGACCGCCGCCTTGCTCGCGCTGTAGGCGCCGCTGTACGTCTGCGGGTGGCGCGCCGCGATCGACGCGACATGCACCAGCGCACCCGAGCCGCGCGCGAGCATCGCGCGCCCGAACGCTTGCGAACACAACATGTAGCCGGTGAGATTGACCTGCAGCATCGCGTTCCATGCGTCGAGGTCGATGGTCTCGATGCCGCCGGCACGCAACAGGCCGGCGTTGTTCACGAGCACGTCGGCGGGACCGAGGTCGCGCTCCACGCGTTCGGCGGCCTGGGTCACGCTGGCGGCGTCGCCGATATCGCAGCCGATCGCGACGACGTTGCCGCCGGCCGCGCGCAGCCGCTCGGCGATCGCGATGGTGCCGTCCGCGTCGCGGTCGAGCAGCGCGACCCGCGCGCCGGCCGCCACGAACGTTTCGACGATCGACGCGCCGATGCCGCCCGCGGCCCCCGTCACGACGCACACCTGCCCGTCGAGACGAAGCCAGTCCTGCTGTTTATTGTTCGCTTGCGATATCATTAGGTATCCTCTTGAAATGAGCTTGAGAGATCCGGCTCGATCCGGCACACGCTACCCGAACGTCGCGCGCTGCGTCAGTGGCAAGCGCTACGTCGATGGGAAAAGTATAGAAGCGCGCATCGCGCGAAAATTGGACAAACGCCGCAAGCAACAGGACAATTTGTACACAGGAGGCCGTGCGGCATGAGGAGAATCCCTAACTACGATCTGTATGGCGAATCGGCGCGTCCGCCCTGGTACGACGCGTTCAACTTCGAATGGATACCGGAGCGCAGCCAGCCGAACGACTGGCATATCGCCGCGCACCGTCACGATGCGCTATTGCAGATTTTGTACATCCGCGGCGGGCAGGGGCATGTCGTGATCGAGAGCGGGAAGCACACGTTCGCGCCGCCGTGCCTCGTGGTGCTGCCCGCGCAGACGGTCCATGCGTTCGAGTTCTCGCCGCAGATCGACGGCCTCGTGATCACGGTCGTGCAGCGCGCGCTCGAAACGCTGGTCAAGACCGCCGCGCCGGGCGCGCTGTCGATCCTGCAACGCGCGGCGGTGATTCCGGTCAAGGAGCCGGACGCGAGCGCGTCGATGCTGATGCCGCTGTTCGCGTTGCTAGAACAGGAATTCCGCAGTGCCTCACGCGGACGCGGCGCGGCCGGGATGGCGTTGCTGGTGGCGTTGATCGTGCATGTCGCGCGCCTGAGCGATCTCGCGGCCGCGCCGTCGCATGCCGGCACCGATCGGCGCGCCACGTTGCTGCGGCGGTTTCGCGAACTGATCGACACGCATTTTCGCGAGCATCGGCCGGTGGAATTCTACGCGGACCGGCTCGGCGTAACGGCCGCGCAGCTTGCGCGCGTGTGCCGGGAGGAGTTGGGTATCTCGACGACGGCGGTCGTCAACGCGCATCTGATTCGCGAAGCGCAGCGCGATCTGGTTTATTCGAATCTGAGCGTGAAGCAGATCGCGCACGAGATGGGGTTTGCGGACAGCGCGTATTTCAGCCGCTATTTCCGCAAGCAGACCGGCCTGACGCCGGGCGAGTTCAGGGAAGCGGCCCATCGCGACCTGATGCCGGGCCGCTCGTAAGCGGGCGCGGTGCGGGCGATGCGCGCGGTCGCGGCTCCCGAAAGCCGCGACCGCAACAGCCCGCTCGATCGCCGCGCGTCAGACCGCGACCGCGCCGACGTAGTTTTCAGCCATCGCCATCGCCGCCGTGCGCGATGTCGTCACGTGCTCGAGTTCGGCCACCTGCAAACGTTGCTCGAACGGCGACGCGTCGTCGAGACGATGCATCATGCGCGTCATCCAGTACGAGAAGTGTTCGGCGCGCCAGATCCGGCGCAGCGCGGTTTCGCTGTAGGCGTCGAGCAGGTCGGTGCGCGCTTCGTCGTAGAACGCCTGCAGCGCGGACGTCAGGATGCGCACGTCCGACACCGCGAGATTGAGACCCTTCGCGCCGGTCGGCGGCACGATGTGCGCCGCGTCGCCGGCGAGGAACAGGCGGCCGTGCTGCATCGTGGTCGACACGAAGCTGCGCATGCCGACGATGTTCTTCTGGAAAATCCGCCCTTCCACGACCTGCCGGCCATCGGCGGAGTCGACACGCGCGTGCATCTCGGCCCAGATGCGATCGTCGGACCATTGGTCGACGGAATCCTTCGGGTCGCACTGGAAATACATGCGCTGCACGTTCGGCGAGCGCGTGCTGACAAGCGCGAAGCCGCGTTCGTGGCGCGCATAGATCAGCTCGTCCGACGACGGCGGCGCCTCCACGAGAATGCCGAACCAGCCGAACGGAAACACGCGCTCGTAGTCCTGCCGCAAGGCGGCGGGGATCATCGTGCGCGACACGCCCTGCGAGCCGTCGCAGCCGATCACGAAGTCGCAGTCGAGCGTCTGTTCGACGCCGTCGTGCACGAAGCGGATCGACGGCGCATCGGTCTCGATGCCGGCAACCGTCGTCCCGGACACGTTGAAGTACAGCGCGCCGCCGGCCGCCACGCGCGCGGCCACGAGATCCTTCAGCACCTCGTGCTGCGCATAGACGGTGATCGCCTTGCCGGTCAGTTCGGTCAAATCGATGCGGCGGCGCTTGCCTTCGAATGCCAGTTCGAACCCGTGATGCAGCGCGCCTTCCGCCTTCATCCGGTCGCCGACGCCCGATTCGGTCAGCACGTCCATCGTGCCCTGTTCGAGCACGCCGGCGCGGATGGTGGATTCGATCTGTTCGCGGCTGCGCGACTCGAGCACGACCGACTCGATACCGCGCAGATGAAGGAGATGGGAAAGCAGCAGGCCCGCGGGCCCGGCGCCGATGATGCCGACTTGCGTACGCATGAATGTCTCCGGTTGGGATTGATTTTGCGCAAGTGTGGCGGCGACGAGTGCTATCCCGCAACGCGATATCCGGAATATGGACTATCTCGATAATGGATACAGGCGGGCGGGCGCGGCACGTCCCGGGCCGCGCGCGTCCATCCGTTCAGGGCTTCGCCGGCGCCGGCCGCGACTCCATCCCGTCGATCTTCGCGAGCAGCGCATTGCCGAGCTTCGTCAGATGGCGCGGCATGCCGGGGATCGCCAGCAGCGCCTCGATCCGCTCGCGCCAGTAACTCGGGTGACTCACGCGCATCGCAACCGGCATCACCGCCGCGCCGGTATCGGTATCGCTTTCCAGCAGCGCGACCATTCTCTCGATATGAGAGAGCTCGCGCTCCACATAGTCTCTCGTCAGCATGTGCTTGCCACTCCCCGAAACAGAGCACCTGGCCTGTCTTCATCGGCGCGTCGCCGCATGGTCCTTTTGCTCGACGCGTCGTCCTCGTTTCGCTTCACGGTACGCGCGTCGTATGTCAGAAAAACACCCGGCAGCACGACGATTTTCTTCATATCGTCGGATCGATGTCGTACCGCACGCGTCACGTCCACGGCCCCTCTCTTCGTTGCCGATCGTAGACACTCCGCCTCACGATGGCATCCCCAAAATTGAGGATGCCTGCAGAAGTCGACCGCACCGCATCCGTGCGACACGCCGGCATGCCAGATCCGGCGAACGCGATGCGGCAACACGCGCAACGTAGCGCGTGCGGCAAACGGGGAACGGGGACGCGAGGATTTGCGCTGCCGACGAGTCGATCGCGGCGCTCTGCACGGCCGCCGTCGATCCCGAACAGTCGGACGTCGCGCTCGAGGCCCTCATGGCGCTCGCCGACGCGCGAGCGGCGAACTGCTTCGTGCGCGACGCGCGCACCGGCACCGGCGTCCGCTCTCGCTCACCCGCGCGGAACCGGCCGTCGCGACCGGCATAGCCGGCGGCCTGGCGCCGGCCGAGCACGCGGCATGCAACGGCGTACAGATTCGCACCGTGCGCAGCCAGAGCAAGGCAGTCTTCGCGAAGACGGGTGTGCGACGTATTGCCGATCTCGTCGCGCCGTTCGGCGAGCGAATACTCAGCGGCGCCGGCCGCGCGCCCCCTTGATCGTGCCGGTGCCCGCGGGCTCGGCCGCGGTCATCCGGTCGAGTTGCCGGACGATCTCCGCGCGCAGTTCCGCCGAAATCTCCACGCTGTCGAGCAGCTCCGAGATCCACAGCCCGTCGGCCGCGAGCCGGCAGATCATCAGCGTCGCCGCCCGTTCGAGCGGCACCGGGTCCGGCCGCGTCCACTCGCGCATCGGCACCGACCAGCGCGCACGCGTCTCCTGCTCGGTGATCATCGACGCGACCAGCACGCGCAGCACGTCGGTGCTCGCGGCCGGCTGCGCGGTGTCGAGCACCGCATGCAGATATGCGCGCGCCGCCGCGCCGTCGCCGTGCGAATCGGCCGCGCGGCGTGCGGCCATCTGCGTCGCGAAGCGCTCGGTCGCCTGCCCGAACAGCGCGTCGAGCAAGCCCTGCTTGTTCGCGAAGTGATACTGCAGCGCACCTTTCGTCACGCCTGCGCGCTCGGCGACCGCGTCGAGCGTCAACGCGGCCACGCCGTGATGGGTCGCGATTTCCGACGCGGCTTTCAGCAGTTGCGCGCGCACCTGTTCCGGCGCCTTTTTACGCCGCACGCCGGCGACGGGCGCGGAATCAGCCTCAGAACCGGGCACAGCCGGTGCGCCGGACGCCTGCGGGGCGGCCGATTCGGCCGTGTCGACGGGCGCGGGGATGTCGTGCAAAGCGGGTTCGGGGCGTTTCTTCATGGCGGCGATGTTAGCACCCGTGGTCTCGATATAAACATTCCGGCTGGATGGTATGATCCGCCGCATGAATAAACCCGCCCCCTCCTCCTGGTCCGCGCTCGACACCGCGATCGCCCGCGGCCGCGACGCGCTGATGCGTCTTCAGCAGCCCGACGGCAGCTGGTGTTTCGAACTCGAATCCGACGCGACGATCACCGCGGAATACATCCTGATGATGCATTTCATGGACAAGATCGACGACGCGCGCCAGGAGCAGATGGCGCGCTACCTGCGCGCGATCCAGCGGCTCGACACGCATGGCGGGTGGGATCTGTACGTCGACGGCGATCCGGACGTGTCGTGCAGCGTGAAGGCGTACTTCGCGCTCAAGGCCGCCGGTGACAGCGAGCAGGCGCCGCACATGGTCCGCGCGCGCGACGCGATCCTGAAGCTCGGCGGCGCGGCACGCGCGAACGTGTTCACGCGCATCCTGCTCGCGACCTTCGGCCAGGTGCCGTGGCGCGCGGCGCCGTTCATGCCGGTCGAATTCGTGCTGTTCCCGAAGTGGGTGCCGATCTCGATGTACAAGGTCGCGTACTGGGCACGTACGACGATGGTGCCGCTGCTCGTGCTGTGCTCGCTGAAGGCGCGTGCGCGCAACCCGCGCAACATCGCGATCCCCGAGCTGTTCGTCACGCCGCCCGACCAGGAACGCCAATACTTTCCGCCCGCGCGCGGGATGCGCCGCGCGTTCCTCGCGCTCGATCGCGTGGTGCGTCACGTGGAGCCGCTGCTGCCGAAACGCCTGCGGCAACGTGCGATCCGGCATGCGGAAGCGTGGTGCGCGGAGCGCATGAACGGCGAGGACGGGCTCGGCGGGATCTTTCCGCCGATCGTGTACAGCTACCAGATGATGGACGTGCTCGGCTACCCGGACGATCATCCGCTGCGCCGCGACTGCGAGAACGCGCTCGAAAAGCTGCTGGTCACGCGGCCCGACGGCAGCGTGTACTGCCAGCCGTGCCTGTCGCCGGTATGGGACACCGCGTGGAGCACGATGGCGCTCGAGCAGGCGCGTGGCGTGGCCGCGCCCGACGCCGGCGCGCCGTCAGGCTCACAGAATGAACTCGACGCATGCATCGCCCGCGCATACGACTGGCTCGCCGAGCGCCAGGTGAACGACCTGCGCGGCGACTGGATCGAGAACGCGTCCGCCGACACGCAACCGGGCGGCTGGGCGTTCCAGTATGCGAACCCGTACTACCCCGACATCGACGACACCGCGGTCGTCACCGCGATGCTCGACCGCCGTGGCCGCACGCACCGCAACGCGGATGGCTCGCACCCGTATGCGGCGCGCGTCGCACGCGCACTCGACTGGATGCGCGGGCTGCAATCGCGCAACGGCGGCTTCGCGGCGTTCGACGCCGACTGCGACCGCATGTACCTGAACGCGATCCCGTTCGCCGATCACGGCGCGCTGCTCGATCCGCCGACCGAGGATGTATCGGGCCGCGTGCTGCTGTGCTTCGGTGTCACGAAGCGCGCGGCCGACCGCGCGTCGCTCGCGCGCGCGATCGACTACGTGAAGCGCACGCAGCAGCCCGACGGCAGCTGGTGGGGCCGCTGGGGCACGAACTACATCTACGGCACGTGGAGCGTGCTGGCCGGGCTCGCGCTCGCGGGCGAAGACCCCGCGCAGCCGTACATTGCCCGCGCGCTGGCCTGGCTGCGCGCGCGTCAGCACGCGGACGGCGGCTGGGGCGAGACGAACGACAGCTACATCGACCCGGCGCTCGCCGGCACCAATGCGGGCGAAAGCACGTCGAACTTCACCGCGTGGGCGCTGCTCGCGCAGATGGCGTTCGGCGACTGCGAATCCGACTCGGTGAAACGCGGCATCGCGTATCTGCAATCGGTGCAGCAGGACGACGGCTTCTGGTGGCACCGCTCGCACAATGCTCCGGGCTTTCCGCGCATCTTCTACCTGAAGTATCACGGCTATACCGCGTACTTCCCGCTGTGGGCGCTTGCGCGCTATCGGCGTCTGGCCGGCACTGCGCTGGCCGGTACGTCTTCGTCCAGCGGGGCCGGCGTGTCGGCCTCCCGCACCACGGATGCCGCGCTCGCCTGAGCCTGAGCGTGTGCATGAGCGCAAGCACGAGTCCGAACTCGAGCGGCAACGCGCGCGATCTTCCCGCCCGCGCGCGGGAGGTGCCGCGCGTTCCTCGCGCTCGATCGCGTGACGCGCCGAGTACATGAACGGCGAGGACGGGCTCGGCGGAAGCTTTCCGCCGAGCCCGTCCTGCTACCTGATGTAGGGTATGCCCGCCCTCTCGGACGATCATCGGCCGCAACGTGGCTGCGAAAACGCACGGGAAAAGCGGTTGATCACGCGGTCTGACAGCGAGGTAATCGATCGCCGGCGGAAGATAAGATCCTCGTACGGAGCGTTTTCGCCGCACCCTGCCTTAAACGCTTCGACTCGATCCGGAATTCCAGAGCAAATCTCGCAATTTCGTCAATCACCGTTGTGGACGCTGTCTGGTCTACGATTTCAGGCTGCTGCGCTGCCGCCATACGCTGAATAACCGCAAGCCTCGCCTCATCTGAAAGGATGTCGCAAATTTGCGCTCGTCTGTTTTCTTCCCAACCCGGCGTCGTGGTCACCACAAGAACCTCGAGCGCGAAATTCGGGCCCCGTTCGTAAAGCAATTTCGCCAACAGAGCACGAAAGTCCGCCGTTCGAGTAAGCGCAGCGGCCCCGCTGCCTTTGGCGGAGTTCATAAACCAGGTGTCCTCTTTAGATCATCTTTCGTTTCGCGACGTTATTGCCGGCTTTCCGTTGCCATTCGGTAACTATGTTGTAGCCTGCGGGTCCCGCTCCGCTTTTGGTGACACTCAGGATCGACCTGCTTGTCGCGACGATGGCGTGAATCGCTCGCCAAACACGATGGCAAACGGATTCATCGCCGATTTCCAGTCGTAGGCGGTGCGATCGGCAGCGAAACTCACATCATATGAAAATAGAATTCGATAGCCGGACAGTTCCTCGCGCCGAAGGCAAGGGAGATCCAAAGTTCAATTTGCTTTAAACTTGGCGAATTAGGCATAGCCAATCATTATCATTTCGGCAAAAAGCCGCATATCATGTTTGCAGTACAACCCGCGGAGGAAAGCATGGCTACATACAAGGAACTGAAGGCTCAAATGGACGCGCTGGCGGAGAAAGCGGAAACCGCCCGTCTCACCGAGCTCCAGGCTGTAATCGAAGACATCCGTACCAAGGTCGCGGAGTACGGAATTACCGAAAAAGACATCTTCGGTGTTCGTCGGGATCGAGCGACGGCAAAAAAGCCGTCGACCGTGAATGCGAAGTATCGCGATCCCAAGACTGGCGCAACCTGGTCAGGCCGTGGCCGCGCGCCCGCATGGATCAAGGATGCCAAGAACCGGAATCGATTCCTGATTCAGGAATGAACCATTCCGGATAACGCCGCGGCTCGATCAGCGGCAACACGCTCATCGAGCGCCGATCATGTGCTTCGGCAATGCACGTCATCGCGTCGATGAAGCCGCTCGCAAGGAGCGCTGAAGCGAGCGTAGTGGCACCCTACGCTCGCTTGTGTGCTCGCCCGAGCAACCGCAACACGCCGAACACTCCGCTACGTGTGGGCAAACACCTGCCTGCATTGCGATACGGGCCGAGCATGATCGACGGGCAACGGCCAATCGGTGCGGCGCAATCGCGATCCGCTCCTCCGCTCCCCCGCTCATGCGTCGCGCCGATCCCGCATCCGCGCAAATGCCTCCCGCAGATCCACGGCGACGGCACGTACAACCGGATCCAGTCGAAATACTTCGACTTCGACATGTACGGTAATTGACGACGAACATCACGGGCCGCGTCGCGTGCGGGGCCGCTTCACCGCACGCGCGCTGACCGGTTCTGCATTGGCGATCCTCAAGATCGTTTTCGGCCCGGCAGGGCTATAATCGCCGCTTTCGGTTTGGTCGACGCCATGAAACCGCTGGCCGTTCCCTCTCTCGCGAACATCGCGTCGCGCCTTCGCCTGAAGCAGCTCAAGCTGCTTATCGCGCTCGAAAACCACGGCTCGCTGCACAAGGCCGCCGAAGAAATCGCGATATCGCAACCCGGTGCGACCAAGGTGCTGCGCGAAATCGAGGACATCCTCGGCATGCCGCTGTTCGAGCGGCAACCGAAAGGCCTCGTCGCGAACGACCTCGGCCGCTGCGTCACGCGCTATGCGCGCCTCATCTACAGCGACCTCGAACACCTGCATACCGAAGTGCTCGCGATCACGCAGGGGCATGGCGGCCATCTGGCCGTCGGCGTGGTCATGGGCGCGGTGCCGCTGCTCACGCGCGCGCTGACCGACCTGCGCCGCCGCCAGCCGCACCTGTCGGTCGAGATCGTCGAAGGCACCAGCGCGAGCCTGCTGACCCTGATCGACGACGGCCGCATCGATCTCGCGATCTGCCGCAACGGCAACAACCGGCGCCCGGGAGCCTACGACCATATCCCGCTGCAGTCCGAACCGCTCGCGGTCGTGACCGCGCGCACGCATGCGCTGGCCGAACGCGACGCGCTGACGCTGCGCGATCTCGCCGACGCGGAATGGGTCGCGTATCCGGTCAACACGCCGATGCGGCTCGCGCTCGAACGCGCGCTCGCGGATGCCGGCATCGAGGTGCCGGGCTATCCGATCGAGACGGCGTCGACGTTCGCGACACTGACGCTGCTGCAGGCGAACCCGGAACTGGTCGCGGTGATTCCGCGCGAAGTCGCCGAGTTCGGCGAACGCTTCGGCCTCGTCGCATGCCTGCCGGTCGCGATCCCCGCGCTCGACGAGCCGTTCGGCGTGGTGGCCCGCACCTTCGCGCACCTGACACCCGGTGCGCGCATGCTCGTCGAGACGCTACAGCAGCCGCTGCCTACTTGATCGGCGAGAACGCGGCCGAACGCCGCCGCCATGTCGCGGTAGAGCGTCGGGCACGCGGAGCGGTTGAAGTCGATCACGAACGCAGCAGCGCCGCGTTCGCGATGCCGTTGGGTTCGTGCCGCAGTCCGGCATTTCCTGGAAGATGCTTCCGCAGGAAACGGGCTGCGGCTCGGGCATCAGCTGCTGGCGCAGACCGCGCGACTGGCAACAGCCTGGCTGCACAACTTCGGGCGACTGCACATCCGGTTCGAGCGCCTCGCGGCGATCCACGAAGCGTTCATGAAGATCGCCGCTTGCATCAACTGCCGGCGACGGCTTCAAGACTCATTGTGTGAGCGCTTCCTGGAGCGTTGCGGCATCGCGCAACTCGCGAAGGAGAAAGCGCTGCAAGGCCTGTACCGCCGACATGCGATCGCTGCCATCCGCACGGCTGAACAAGCCGAATTCCGCAGATGGCGGGTGCGGCAATCCGGTGGCAGCCGGATCGAGCACGCGCATCGAATCGCGCCGGACGTTCCATTCGAGCAGGACCGTGACCCCCAGCCCTGCCTCGACTGCGGATTGAATGGCGGCCAGGCTCGTGCTCGTGCAGATGACTTTCCATGCGACCCGAGCATCGCGCAATGACGCATACAGCCTGTCTTGCCACGGGCACGCACCGCCGAATGCGACGAACGGCAATGGACCGTGGCGGACATCTCCGTCATACGCAAGGCCAGCCGCCCAGAACAGCGGATGCTGCCACCGCACGAGCGGTTCCGCATGGATGAACGTCGGGTCGATGATCGCGAAATCGAGCGAGCCATTCATGAAATCCTGCGACAGCGCCTTGCTCGAATCGACGACGATCTCCACGGCGACATTCGGGAACGACGCGCCAAAATCACGCAGCGTGTGCGGCAGATGGCCAACAGCGATGTCCTCGAGGAGGCCGAGCCGGACCGTCCCTGAGATCTCACCTGCATTCAGCGCAGCGCGCGCCGCGATACCGATGTCGAGCATGCGCTGCGCGTAAGGCAGCAGCACGCTGCCCGCCGCTGTCGGCTTGATGCCGCGTGGCGAACGTTCGAGCAGGCGCTGCCCGACCGATTCTTCCAGCCGGCGCAATGCCATGCTGACGGCGGCCTGCGTGCGATGCAGCGCCTGCGCCGCCTCGCTCACGCTACCGGTTTCGACCACGATCAGAAAGGTGCGCAACAAGCCGCTGTCGAGATCCCGAGCCATAAATATTCTTGAAGCGCCCATAAAAAATTCGAGCTTATACCAAACGAACATGCGTGGTTACCATCGCCGCATCGCCATCATGGAGCACTGCATGAACGAAGAAACCGGAAGCATCCGGGCCGGCCGGCACACGACCGCTTCCACACCGGTTGCGCGCGACGCGTTCACGGCGAATGCGTCGTTTGGCGCGTCGCGGACACGACGCTTCCAAGCGGCTCTGGCGCCCGGGTTCGCCGTGGTGTCGATGTGCAGCGTCCAGCTCGGCGCTGCACTGTCGCGGCCCGCGATGATCGAGTACGGAACGTTCAGCACGACCTGGCTGCGCCTGTGCTTCGCCGCCTTCGCGCTGGCCGTGATCGTGCGCCCGCCCGTCCGGCGCTATTCCCGGCAGCGCTGGATCGCCGCCATCGCGCTCGGCTGCGCGATGGCCTGCATGACACTGTGCTTCTTCGAGGCGGTCAAGCGCGTGCCACTCGGGCTCGCGGTCGCGATCAATTTCTTGGGGCCGCTGTGCGTCGCGACCATCGGCGTACGCAAGATCCGGATGCTTGCGTGGGCCGCGCTCGCCCTGGCAGGAATCGTGCTGCTCGCGCGCCAGGACGACATGTGGATCGTGCCGGTTTCGGCGCTCGTATTCCCGCTCGGCTCGGCGCTCGGATGGGCCGCCTACATCCTGATGATGAAGCGCGTGGGGTCGCTGTTCGATGGTTTGCAAGGCCTGTCCACGTCGCTGATCGTCGCGGCGCTCGTGACCGCGCCATTCGGCCTCGCGGAAAGCGGCGGGCATTTTCCGGCCGGGCAATTGATCGACGCTGCCGGTCTCGCCGTGCTCGTCCCGCTCCTGCCTTATGTTCTGGAGATGATTGCGTTACGGCGCATGACGGCGTCGGCGTTTGGCATCCTGATGAGCGTCGAGCCTGCGATCGCCTCGGCAATCGGATTTGCGGTACTCGGGCAGCCCGTGACCCTGCTGCAAAGTATCGGCACGTTGTTTGTCATCGGTGCCAGCGCAGGCGCCGTGATGCAGCAGTAGCCGGCGCCACAAGGCTTGGCTGGCATGCGCTTCGTCGCCTCGCCATCGGAGTCGGACTGACAGGGCAGGCGCTGGCCGCGATCGACGATTCGAGTGCAGGGTGATGTTGAGCGACCTGTCTGTCCGCCAAACGCCTGCTCCGGGCAGCTCCAGGGTCTGTTTACATTTGTGCGGGTTGTCGGGTTATCCGGTCCGCTCGGTTCGGGCGACTATTCGCCGGTGATTGCGTCACATGCTGGTAGGATGAAGTTCGTTTCTACTTGCATTGATGATCTGACCTGTAACCGCCTCATTCTCGGAGTAGACATGGTTGATATTTCACGTGAGACCGTCGAACAAACTGAGCGTCGCCTTCGACGAGTCATCACCGAGGCACGCCTACGGATTTACTCCGGCACGTACACGTTCATTGAATTTCCGCTGGATCAATTCCCAAGCGCTGTGCGGGCCGACGCACTTGCCTTGGTGCGAGACGACAACGTGTGGAGTCAGCTTGTGCCGAGTGACGGTTCACACCAGGAACAGTTCGGCATCTTTCGATTCCACTTCCCGGCAGGGGCAGACAATAGTGGCTTCGTTGGCTGGCTGGCTACCCATCTCAAGAATCGATTTGGCACCGGCGTATTTGTGACGTGCGGACAGAATCATGCGGATGGCGGTATCTTCGATTACTGGGGCGTACCCGAGTCGCTGGCAGACGAAGTGATCGAGGAAGTCAAGCGGCTTGTTCAGGGGCAGAGCGATCATCGATAAAGCTCATCCGATACAGCACGCGGCTATAGCGACGCTTGGTTTTTCTGTTCGAGCGAAGCGGGATGACGGCCTTCGCACGCGGAGAGTGAATACTCTCCACAAAGGCGTTCGAGTCGTACCTTTGTCGGCGATGACCGCAACGGCACGCAAGCGCTAAACCAGTCATTCGCGCACGAAATATCGCAGCGGTTGGATCAGTGACCGCATTTCGCCATCGAGTATCGGTTTTGCCATGGTCTCGTCGTCAGCGAAACAACGAAGTGGTGAGCAGAGCGGGCGACAGGTTGGCAGCCCCATCCGTTCATTTTGTTAGAGATTCTAATTGAACGGCCAAGCGCGCGCCCGAACGGCGCGCCGCACCGCACCGTCCCGACGATGCCCGCTTGCGCGGGCATTTTTTATCGACTCGCGTCGACCGGCCCGATCAGCGATCGATCGGCAGCGGCGCGTTCGCGGCGACGAGCCCCTGCTCGCGCATCTCGCGCCAGAAGTCGGCCGGAATCGTCGCGTTCAGCGCGTCGACATCTTCCGCGATGCGCGCCGGACGGCTCGCACCGGGAATCACCGACGCGACCGCGGGATGCGCGAGCACGAACTGCAGCGCGGCCGCCTTGACCGGCACGTCGTAGCGTGCGGCGATCGCCTTGATGCGTTCGACCTTCGCGACGATTTCCGGCGCAGCCTTCTGGTATTCGAAGTGCGCGCCGCCGACCAGCACGCCCGAACTGTACGGACCGCCGACGACGATCCCGACGCCTCGCGCGGCTGCCGCCGGCATCACCCGCTGCAGCGCGCGCTCGTGATCGAGCAACGTATAGCGGCCGGCCAGCAGCATGCCGTCCGGCTGCGGTTCGTCGAGATCGAGCACGAGCTCGATCGGCTCGACGCGGTTCACGCCGAGCCCCCACGCGCCGATCACGCCTTCTTCACGCAGCTTGCCCAGCACGCGGAACGCGCCCTTGCGCGCGACTTCGAACTGCGCGAGCCATTCGTCGCCGTAGATGTCCTGCGCGATGTCGTGCACCCATACGATGTCGAGGCGATCGGTACGCAAGCGCTTCAGGCTGCCCTCGATCGAGCGCAGCGTCGCGTCGGCCGTGTAGTCGCTGACGAGCCGGTTCGCGCGGCCATGCGCGAAGATCCCGGTCTTCTCGCCGTAGTCGCGCGCGCTCGCGCCTTCCATTTCGTCGAGCACGACGCGGCCTACCTTCGTGCTGATCACGTAGTCGTCGCGCCGATGGCCTGCGAGCACGTCGCCCAGACGCGACTCGGCCAGCCCCGCGCCGTACGACGGCGCGGTGTCGAAGTAGCGGATCCCGCGCGCCCACGCGGCTTCGACGGTCGCGGCGGCTTCGTCGTCGGGGATGTCGCGGAACATGTTGCCGAGCGGGGCGGCGCCGAAACCGAGCGTGTTGTCGGCCGGCAGCGTGGCTTTGAGACGCATGCATTTCTCCACAGGTCACGGAAAAGTGCGTCCAGTCTAGGTTGCATGGTTATGTCTGTCCAAGACATAATTCATCAAAGTTGAGTCCCCCGAGGTCTTATATGCTCGACATCCGTCAGCTTCAATATTTCATCGCGGTCGCGGAGGAAGAACACGTCGGCCGCGCCGCCGAACGGCTGCACATTTCGCAGTCGCCGCTCAGTCGCCAGATCGCGCAGCTCGAGGAAAAGCTCGGGCTGACGCTGTTCGAACGCAGCCAGCAGCGCATTCGTCTGACGCGCGACGGCCGCACGTTCCTCAGCGAGACGCAGGCGTTCCTGCGCCATGCGCACCGGCTGGAATCGCTCGCGCGCCGGCTCGGCCGCGGCGACGAAGGCGGGCTCTGCATCGGCTACCTGGAAACGGCCACGCACTCGGGCGTGCTGCCGCGCGCGCTGAAGACTTTGCGCGCGGACCGCCCGGCCGTCCACATCGCGCTGTACAACTACACGTCCGCCGCGCAGCTCGAAGGCCTGCGCGAGCGCAGTCTCGACATCGCGCTCGTGACCGAGCCGCCCGCGCCCGACGATCCGGAACTCGAATCGATGCGCGTGCTGAACGACCCGATGCTGCTCGCGCTGCCCGAAGGCCATCCGCTCGCGAAGAAGAAGACGCTTGTGGCCGACGATCTCGCGACGCAGCCGTGGATCGGGGTCACGCAGCAGGAAAGCGCGCCGCGTCACGGCGCGTTCGTCGCCGCGTGCGCGAAGGCCGGTTTCTCGCCGGATATTTCCGTCGAGGCGAGCGAGCCGCTCGCGGCGCTCGGGCTCGTCGCCGCCGGGCTCGGCGTGACGATGATCCAGCAGAGCCTGCGTCACCAGGTGCCGGAAGGCGTCGTGCTGCGCGAGCTGCCGTGGTTCAGCTATCGCACGCCGCTGTGGGCCGCGTGGCACAAGGTCAACCTGCGGCCGCTGGTCGGCGTGTTTCGCGAGATTCTGACCGGCGAGGATGTGGTCGCGACGGTCAAGTGACGTGACGGGGGGCGCGATCGCCGGCAAAGACAAAGAATCTATCGTGCCGTCCGCATCCCCGCACACGAATGCGGCTGAAATCGATCGCGCCGGCAGCGGTCCGCATGCGATTGCATGCGCGACACCGGATGCCGGCTTCCCCCCGCTCGCGCGTCAGTTCGCGAGCGTGACCTTCCCGTCCATCAGCCGGTTGATCGCCAGCGGGTTCGAGGTCTTCAGCGCATCGGGCAGCAGCGCCTCCGGCATGTCCTGATAGCAGACCGGCCGCAGGAAACGACGGATCGCGAGACTGCCGACCGACGTCGTACGCCCGTCCGCGGTGGCCGGATACGGGCCGCCGTGCACCATCGCATGCGCGACTTCCACGCCGGTGCCGAAACCGTTGACGAGCACGCGGCCCGCGCGCCGCTCCAGCGCCGGCAGGAACGTGCGCGCGGCGGCGTAGTCGGCTTCGTCGATATGGAGCGCCGTCGTCAGCTGCCCTTCCAGCGACTCGATCAGATCGAGCATCGTCTCGAGGTCCGGACAGCGGACGATCAGCGACGCCGCGCCGAACATCTCCTCATGCAGCGCCTTCGACTCGCGGAACGCATCCGCGCTCGTCGAGAACAGCGCGCCCTGCCCCTGGTTCGCGCCGGCCGGCGCATGCGCGCGCGCGACGGTGCGCACCTGCGGATGCTGCGCGAGCGCGGCCACCGAACGCTCGAAGGCCTGATGAATGCCCGGCGTGAGCATCGTCGCCGCCGCGGCCTGGGCGAGCCGCTCCGCCGCCGCGGCGGTAAAGCGCTCGAGCGCCGGCCCGTCCACGGCGAGGATCAACCCCGGATTCGTGCAGAACTGCCCGGCGCCGAGCGTCAGCGACTGCACGAACTGCTGCGCGATCGCGTCGCCGCGCGCGTCGAGCGCGTTCGGGAACAGCAGCACGGGATTGATGCTGCTCATCTCCGCGTATACGGGAATCGGCTCGGGCCGCGCGTTCGCAAGCGCGATCAGCGCGGTGCCGGCATGGCGCGAACCGGTGAAGCCGACCGCCTTGATGCGCCGATCGCGCACGAGCCCCTGCCCGATCTCGAGGCCGGTGTCGAACAGCAGCGAGAACGTGCCTTCCGGCATCGCGCAGGTCTTCACCGCCCGCTGCACGGCGATCCCGACCAGTTCCGACGTGCCCGGATGCGCCGGATGCGCCTTCACGATCACCGGGCAGCCGGCCGCGAGCGCGGACGCCGTATCGCCGCCCGCGACCGAGAATGCCAGCGGGAAATTGCTCGCGCCGAACACCGCGACCGGCCCCAGGCCGATATGACGCAGGCGCAGGTCGGGACGCGGCGCCGGTTGGCGTGCCGGCTGCGCCGGATCGATGCGCGCGTCGAGGTAATCGCCCGCGCGCACCACGTCGGCGAACATCCGCAGCTGGCCGACCGTTCGGCCGCGCTCGCCTTCGACGCGGGCGCGCGGCAGGCCCGTTTCCGCGACGCAGCGCTCGACCAGCTCGTCGCCGAGCGCGAGGATGTTCGCCGCGATCGTCTCGAGGAACGTCGCACGCGCGTCGGGTTGCGTTTCGCGATACGTGTCGAACGCGGCCCAGGCGAGCGCGCATGCTTCCTCGAGATCGACGCTGCTCGCGCCGCCGAAGGCCGGCGCCATGCGTTCGCCGCTGGATGCGTTGACCGCGTATGTGTCGCCGTTCGTGCCGCGCCGTGCGCGCGAGCCGATCAGCAGGTTGCCTGCGAGTGTCATGTTCGTTTCCTCTGTAGATGGATCGAGGGCGAACGCCGTGCGATCACGGGCTCGCATAGGTGTTGTGTGTTGTTTGTCGTGCCGGCGCGCCTGTCGCGTCGCCGTGAGTGGGCCGGGCGGTTCGAATCCGTGCGGCGGTGCGCTCGATGCCGGGCTCGGGTGCCGCCGCCTGCGCCGGCCGGCACGCTCGCGCGCCGGCGCTGCCGTGCGCGCAGCGCGTGCCGGCGGCGCACCGACTGACGCGCACGTCCGAAATGCGCCGGAAAGCCGCGCAATGGGCCAGCATACGGAGTCCGCCCCCGCGCGACAATTGACAGGATGTGATACCGGTATAACCGCGCGTTATCGGTCGTTGCCCCGCCGCCGCATGCGGGCGCGTTCCGCGTCCATCGCATGCCGCCGCGGCGGCCGGACGACGAACGGTGCGACCGCAACGCCGACGACGGCTCGGCACGTTCATACGACGATTGACGATGCACGCGCGGTGGCGCGGGTGCCGCGCGTCGTCACGGATGAAAACCCGCCACGGCGCACGGCGCCGGCGGGTGCCGACACGACCGGCACCCGCGCCACCGCGCGCGACATCGTCACACCGTCACGCGATCGCGCCGCTACGCCACGACACCGTCACGCCGCGAACCGCTTCGCCAGCTCGGCAAGACCGTCCTCGTAGATACCGCGGAAGAGGCGGATCGCTTCGTCGTCGGTCGCGCCGTGCGGCGTGAACGTGCCCGACCACTCGACCGTCGCGGCGTTCGCGCCGTTCTCGCGCACGCGCAGCGTGGAGCGATAGTTCACGACCGGGAACGGCGCTTCCAGGATCGCGTACGTGTAGCTGCGTGCCGCGTCGTCGAAGGCGACCAGCCGCTCGACGATCGCGTCGCCGTCCGGGTTCGCGAGGCTGCGCACGCGACCGCCTTCGCTCAGCTCGCTCGCCGGGATGTACGACAGCCAGTCGGGCAGCGACCCGAAGCCGCCGATCAGTGTCCAGACCGTGTCGGCCGAAGCCGCGATCTCGATGCTTGCATTGGCCTGTGCCATGTCATCACCTTCGCGGATCAACGATCGATCGGCAGCGGCGCATTGGCCGCAATCAGACCTTGTTCACGCATTTCGCGCCAGAAGTCGGCTGGAATCACCACGTTCAGCGCAGCCTGGTCTTCCGCGATCCGCTCCGGACGGCTCGCGCCCGGAATCACCGCGACGGTGGCAGGATGCGACATCGAGAACTGCAGCGCGGCGGCCTTGATCGGCACGTCGTAGCGTGTGGCGATCGCCTTGATGCGCTCGACCTTCGCGAGGATTTCCGGCGAAGCCTTCTGGTATTCGAAGTGCGTGCCGCCCGCGAGTACGCCCGAGCTGTACGGGCCGCCGACGACGATCCCGACGTTCTGCGCGGCAGCCGCCGGCATCACGCGTTGCAGCGCGCGCTCGTGATCGAGCAGCGTGTAGCGGCCGGCGAGCAGCATGCCGTCCGGTTGCGGCTCGGACAGGTCGAGCACGAGCTCGATCGGCTCGACGCGGTTCACGCCGAGGCCCCACGCCTTGATCACGCCTTCTTCACGCAGCTTGCTCAGCACGCGGAATGCGCCCTTGCGCGCGACTTCGAACTGCGCGAGCCATTCGTCGCCGTAGAAGTCCTGTGCGATGTCGTGCACCCAGACGATGTCGAGGCGGTCGGTGCGCAGGCGCTTCAGGCTGTCCTCGATCGAACGCAGCGTCGCATCGGCCGTGTAGTCGTTGACGATGCGGTTCGGCCGGCCGTGTTCGAACAGGCCGCCCTTCTCGCCGAGATCGCGCGCCGACACGTCCTCGACTTCGTCGAGGATCACGCGGCCGACCTTGGTGCTCAGTACGTATTCGTCACGCGGGTGATTCGCCAGCGCGTCGCCGAGGCGGATTTCCGCGAGGCCGGCGCCGTAGAACGGGGCCGAATCGAAATAACGGATGCCGTGTTGCCATGCCGCTTCGACGGTGGCCGCCGCTTCCGCGTCCGGGATGTTGCGGAACATGTTGCCGAGCGGGGCAGTACCGAAACCAAGGATCTTGTTACCGGGCAGCGTGTCTTTGAGACTCATCATTTTCTCCAGGGGTGAGGGAAAGCGAGTTCAGTCTAGGCAGACGGGTTAAGTCTGTCCAAGACGGAATTCGACACAGTTGAGTCCCTGGAGGTCTAAAACGTGGTCTGAAGGGGTGGGCGGATATCGCGTCCGGAGGGTCCGTTCGCGCGGCGATCCCGCCCGACAAGGCTGGCGACGGAATCGGCCGCCGATTCGTGATTTCAGATCAAAAGTGATTTCGCCGGTGAGCACGATGGGCAACGCCACGCGTGCCCCCAATTGCCGCACGCCTGCAACGCGTCGCGCAAAGGAATCCCCGTTGCGCCTCTTTCAAAGGCGCAACGGGGAAAAGCCGCCTGGTGATCGAATCTGCGTTCCGTCGCAATGCGCGGCTCATGCCCTCAGGCGCGACCGTCCCCTTGCGTATCCCGGGCATCGCCCAGCATCGTGACGAGGACGAGCGCTGCAATCAGGCCCAAGTGCTCGAAGAAACCGTTGAGCGCCATGAAGCGCGCTGCGCCCGTCTGGTTCCAGAAGTCGTTCGCCACCAGCATCGCGACGAGCGTCAGCATGCCGAGACTGCCGGCGCCGAGCCACGTGAAGCGGCGAAACACCACGCACAGCGAACCGCCGATCTCGACGACAATCGCCAGTGCAGCCCATAGCGCAGGCGGATGCAGGCCGAAATGCGCCTGCTCCGCGACCGCGCCGTCGAAGTCGAGCGCCTTCGCGACGCCGCCGATCAGAAAGGCGGAAACGAGTGCAAGCCGGACCAGCGCGCCAACCCACGGCTGCGCGAGCAGGACACGGATCCACGCGGGGCTGTACCGGCCGATCGTCGTCGACATGTCAGACCGCCCAGCACGAACAGCCGAACGCGCCCCAGAAGCCCTTCGCGTCCGAGGTCGGCAATGCGCCGCCCCACGCACTCGCGTGCGCATGCTGGTGCACGTTGCATGCATTCGCGCAGCCGCACATCGCCGCGGCCGCCGCGCGTTGCAGCGGTGCGCCGCTGCGCTGCGTCGCGCCCCAACCGCCGTAGCCGCCGTACTCGCGCACCGGCGACCAGTCCGGCATCGCGGGCGGAATCGGCGCATCGTGCGACGCGAACGGGCCCGCGCCCCACACGATCTTGCCGCCCACCACGGTCAGCAGTGCGGTCGTGCCCGCGATGTCGTCCTCGGCGCACGCGAAGAAATCGCGATCCGGGACGACCACGTCGGCCAGTTGCCCGACCGCGATGCGCCCTTTCTTGCCGACCTCGTTCGAGAACCACGTCACGTATTCGGTCCACATGCGCAGCGCGGTCTCGCGATCGAGCAGGTTGCGCTGCGGGTACATGCGCAGGCCGCCGATCGTCTTGCCTGTCACGAGCCAGGACAACGACACCCACGGGTTGTACGACGCCACGCGTGTCGCGTCGGTGCCGGCCGACACCTTGAGGCCCTTCGACAGCATCTTCGCGACGGGCGGCGTCGCTTCGGCCGCCTG
>NZ_QTPZ01000052.1:0-45200 GCF_003853505.1 Burkholderia sp. Bp9015 | reverse complement strand
CTCGAGCGCAACGAGCACGCGCAGCAGCGTCGCTTCGACCTGTCGGACCTGCGCTACAAGAACGGTGTCGACAGCTACCTGTCGGTGCTGACCGCGCAGACCGACCTGTACTCGGCGCAGCAGTCGCTGATCAGCGCGCGCCTGGCACGCTGGACGAACCTCGTCACGCTGTACCGCGCACTGGGCGGCGGCTGGATCCAGCACGCGGGCGAGACGCCGCGCGCACCGGACGAGACGGTCGACTACGACAAGGCGGCTGCTCCGGCTGCTGCGTCGGCGGCAGCGACGAACGGGTAAGCGCGACGGCGGGCAGGAGCGGGCGACCGCGCCGGTTCGCCGAAGTCGCGGTCCCCGGGATGCGACAACGCCACGGACGAAGGTCCGTGGCGTTTTTTTTGTGCGGCCGGTTCGGTTGGCCGCGACCGCGGATCGTCATCACCGGCACCTCCGCTATCGTCGCTCAATCACTCGCCGCAAAGCAAAACGCCACGGCAAGCCGTGGCGTTTTTCCTTTTCCGTATCGCGCCGTCCTTCGGCGCGTCCGGGTCGGACCGATCAGTGATGCACGTCGGCCGGGCGTCCGTCGAAGTCGTGCCCTGCGCGGCGGATCTCGCAACGCGCGTCTTTCTCGCCTTTCACGCCGTTGAACACGACGTTCAGGATCACGGCGGTGGCCGACGCGAGCAGGATGCCGCTATGCAGGATCGGCGCGAGCGCCGGCGGCAGCTTCGAGAAGAAGTGCGGCGACACGACCGGCACGAGGCCCATGCCGACGCTCACGGCGACGATGAACAGGTTGTGCGAGTTGTTCACGAAGTCGACCTTCGACAGCACCTTGATGCCGTTCGCGGCCACCATCCCGAACATCACGATGCCCGCGCCGCCGAGCACGAACGGCGGCACCGACGCGACGACCTGCGCCATCTTCGGGAACAGGCCGAGCAGCACCAGGATCACGCCGCCCGTCGCGCAGACGAACCGGCTCTTCACGCCCGTCACGCCGATCAGGCCGACGTTCTGCGAGAACGACGTATGCGGGAACGAGTTGAAGATGCCGCCGATCAGCGTGCCGAGGCCGTCGACGCGCAGGCCGCGCACGAGGCGGTCCTGGTTGACCGGACGATCGACCATGTCGCCGACCGCGAGGAACATGCCGGTCGATTCGATGAACGTGACGAACATCACCGTGACCATCGTCGCGATCGACAGCGGGTCGAAGTGCGGCAGGCCGAAGTGGAACGGCATCACGAAGCCGACCCACGGTGCGTGCGCGACGCCGTCGGTATTCACGCGGCCGATCGCGAACGCGATCACGAAGCCGGCGACGATGCCGAGCAGCACCGAGATGTTCGCGAGGAAGCCGCGGCCGTACTTGTTGATCAGCAGGATCAGCGTGAGCACGAGCAGCGACAGGCCGAGGTAGACGGGGCTGCCGTATTCGGGGTTGCCGACGCCGCCGGCTGCCCAGTTGATCCCGACTTCCATCAGCGACAGCCCGATCACCGCGATCACGGTGCCGACCACGACCGGCGGGAAGAACCGCAACAGCTTGCCGATCATCGGCGCGAGCACGATGCCGATGATGCCGGCCGCGATGGTCGAGCCGAAGACGTCGAGAATGCCGAGGCCGGGGTTGGTGCCGATCGCGATCATCGGGCCGACGGCCGCGAACGTGCAGCCCATGATGACGGGCAGGCGGATCCCGAAGATCCACAGGCCGAGCGTCTGGATCAGCGTGGCGATGCCGCACGAAAACAGATCGGCGCTGATCAGGAACGCGATCTGGTCTTTCGGCAGCTTCAGCGCGCCGCCGACGATAAGCGGCACGGCGACGGCGCCGGCGTACATGACGAGGACGTGCTGGAGACCAAGCGTTACAAGCTTGCCGGTCGGCAGCACCTCATCGCACGGATGGACCGTGTTCGATTGCATCTGTCTCACTCCATGATCTTGTTTTCGGGGTGGTACGAAGTTATGCGGAATGCCACATCGCAACAAGAGCGCTGGGTTCTATTCCGTTCTTTGCTGGTTCGATATGCCTGGTCGGCATGAAACAGGGTGTCGATCATCGGGAAACTGCCGCTGGAGTGAGGTTCCCCGGTTTTATAGCCCTACAAAATAGCGCGGACCCCCGTGTCAAATATCGGCCGCTTTATGGTGTGTATCGCGACCGCGGCATAGTGGCAAAAACGACCGGAGCAAGATCGCGCCGGGTTAACCCGCGGGCGGCTGTTTTGGCGGGCAAGGTGCGGCCCGGCGAAGCCGGTCGTTCACGACCGTGTTTTCGCGTCGCCGCGCGGCCGAAAGCGTCGCAAAAATCGGGGCGCATGGCGCGATCCCGCTATCATCGATATCCGTCCACTCGACTACGCCATCCCGTCATGCGCCTGCTCGGAATCGACCTCGGCACCGGCTCCGTCAAACTCGTCACGCTCGATGCCGATGGCATCGAGCGCGCGGTGGCGAGCGAACCCTATGCGTTGTCGTCGCCGCAGCCCGGCTGGGCCGAAATCGCGCCCGACGTCTGGTGGCAGGCGCTCGTGCGGGCCGCCGCGCGGCTGCCGGCCGGCGAGCGCGCGCAGGTCGCCGCGATCGGCTTCTCCGGCCAGATGCATGGCGTCGTGCTGATCGACGCGGCCGGGCAGCCGGTGCGGCCCGCGCTGTTGTGGCCCGATACGCGCGCGGTGCGCGAAGCGGACGCGGCGGATTGGCCCGCCGCCGGTTTGCCCGTCGCACCGAATCCCGTCGCGCCCGGCATGGCGGGGCCGCTGTTGCGCTGGCTGGCCGCACACGAACCGCAGGCGCTGCGGGCCGCACGCTGGGCCGTGCAGCCGAAGGACTGGCTGCGCGTGGCGCTGGGCGGCGAGGTCGTGGCCGATCCGAGCGACGCGTGCGCGACCGCGCTCGCGACGCCGGACGGCGCATGGGATACGGCGCTGATCGAGTCGCTGGGCCTGCCGCTCGACCGATTCGCGCCGGTGCGGGCGTCGGGCGCGCGCTGCGGCGTGCTCGATGCGAAGGCCGCGGCGGCACTCGGGCTGCCGGCCGGCGTGCCGCTGGCGACGGGGGCGGCCGATACCGCGTGCGCGGCGCTCGGCAGCGGGCTCGTCGCGGCCGGCGACGCGCTGCTGACCACCGGCAGCGGCGGCCAGATCGTCGTGCTCGCGGATGCGCTGCCGCCCGCGCGGCGTGGGCTGCACCGCTATCGCGCGGCAGCCGGCGATGGTTATTACACGATGGCCGCGATGCAGAACGTCGGGCTCGCGCTCGAAGCCGTGCGCGGCTGGCTCGGCTATCCGGGCTGGGCGGATGCGTACGACGACGCGTTCGCGCAGCCGGCGTCCGAGCGGCTGTGCTTCCTGCCGTACCTGACGGGCGAGCGCTCGCCGTGGATGAATCCCGATGCGCGCGGCGGCTGGCTCGGGCTCGGGCTCGGCGACACGCGCGGCGCGATGATGCGCGCCGCATTCGAAGGTGTCGCGTTCGCGCTGCGCGCGGGGCTCGATGCGATCCGCGCGGCGAACCCGGCCGATCCGGTGACGACGCTGCGCCTCGCCGGCGGCGGCTCGGTCGATCCGCGCTGGCGCCAGTTGCTCGCGGATGCGCTCGGCGCGTCGCTGGACGCGGTCGATTGCCCGAACGCCGCGACGCGCGGTGCCGCGCTGCTCGCCGGCGTCGCGATCGGACACTGGCGCGACGACGCGCTGCGCACGCTGGCGCCGGCTGCGTCACCCGTCGCCGCGCCGCGCGACGATCGCGCGCTGGCCGCCCGTCATGCGCGTTTCATCGATCTGTATGCGCGAACGGATGCGTGGTTCACGAGCGGCGTTTAAACTCGGGCACTTGTCCTGGATTGTCCTGTTGCGACAGCGGTGACGCCTCGCGGCAAGCCGACGACCGTTTCCCGCGCGCGACGGGCAGCGGGATCGGAGATCATGCCGGACACGATACGGCTTCGCCGTGTCGCGCGGTACGGCTCGACCTGATCACGCATGCGCTGCCGCGCGAGATGCTCGACGACGGCGTCGACCCGATGAAGAAGGGCGAATCGATTCGCCCGATCGTGCTGTATTGAACGGAAGGGAACCCCATGCTCGAACTCGTTTCTTCGCATGCTTGCCACGGTGGCGAGCAACGCTTCTATCGCCACGATTCGAAGGCGATCGGCCTGCCGATGAAGTTCTCGGTGTACCTGCCGCCGCAGGCGGCGCACGGCCGCGTGCCGGCGCTGTTCTATCTCGCGGGGCTCACCTGCACCGAGGAGACGTTCGCGATCAAGGGCGGCGCGCAGCAGTACGCGGCGCAGCACGGCCTCGCGCTCGTGATGCCCGACACGAGCCCGCGCGGCGCGGGTGTGCCGGGCGAGTCGGAGGCGTGGGATTTCGGCGTCGGCGCGGGTTTCTATGTCGACGCGACGCAAGCACCGTGGTCGACGCATTACCGGATGGAGTCGTACGTGACGGGCGAGCTGCGCGAACTCGTCGCGGCCGAGCTGCCGATCGACGGCGCGCGGCTCGGAATCTTCGGCCACTCGATGGGCGGGCACGGCGCGCTGACGCTCGCGCTGCGTCACCCCGACCTGTACCGGTCGGTGTCGGCGTTCGCGCCGATCGCCGCGCCGACGCGCTGCCCGTGGGGCGAGAAGGCGTTCTCGGGTTATCTGGGTGCCGACCGCGAAGCGTGGAAACAGCACGACGCAAGCGAGCTCGTCGCGCGCGCGGATGCGCCGAAGTTCGCGGACGGCATTCTCGTCGACCAGGGCCTCGCCGACCAGTTCCTCGCGAACCAGCTGAACCCCGACGTGTTCGAAGCCGCGTGCGCGAAAGCCGGCCAGCCGCTGACGCTGCGCCGCCATGCGGGCTACGACCACGGTTACTACTTCATCTCGACGTTCATCGCCGATCACGTCGCGCATCATGCGCGGGTGCTGGCACGTTAGTGCGATAAACCGGCCGCGCCATCCGCCATCAGCGAGTGGCGCGGCGCTTCCACTTTCGCAGCGTGCGCAAGGCGAGCCAGGTCACCGGTATCACGACCGCAAGCGCTA
Source organism: Burkholderia sp. Bp9015 (assembly GCF_003853505.1). Classification (NCBI taxonomy): domain Bacteria; kingdom Pseudomonadati; phylum Pseudomonadota; class Betaproteobacteria; order Burkholderiales; family Burkholderiaceae; genus Burkholderia; species Burkholderia sp. Bp9015. Next base: position 40,153 of record NZ_QTPZ01000052.1, on the reverse strand, counting down.
TCAGCAAATGCACGACGATGACGAGATCATCGCCCGACTCGCCGTCCCAGAATCCGGGAACATGCGTGACGAGCCAAGCCCACGCGCGCTCGGGTATCGGCAGTGCGAACGACTCGTGAGTGAGGCACAGCCGTGCAAGCGACACGGATGCCACGAGTACCCAAGCGGTCACCGCGGCTCGGTACGCGACTCGCTTCATTTGACTGTAATCGTGCCGTACGCACGCACGGAGGAGCCGGGGATCGGAACCGGCTTCTGCGCGATCAGCAAGTTTCTCAGTCGCGCGTAATCGATCGTCGATTCGATGGTCACGCATACCCTGCTGATTCCCTGCACGCCTTTGGGGGCGTGCCGACATGCGCGATTGCGCACCCTGTCGAGCGCCCGCTGAACGTCATGTGCGTCGCCGCAACAGGCTCGCCCCATACACGAGCGCGGACAGCGCGGTGATCCAGAAACTCGTCGGCCAGTCGGTGTGATACGCGAGCGCGATCCCGGCCCACGCTTCGAACAGCGCGAACAGCGCGGCGAGCAGCACGCCGGTCGACAGCCGCGTCGACACGTTCTGCGCGGCCGCGGCCGGCCCGACCAGCAGCGTGAACACGAGCAGCACGCCGACGATCTGCGTCGCCGCGGCCACCGCGAGCGCGCACACCGCGAGGAACAGCATCGACACCGTGCGCAGCGACACGCCCTTGGCTTCGGCCAGTTCGGGCTGCAGCGACGCGAACAGCAGCGGCCGCGCGATCAGCGCGAGCGCGACGAGGCTCACCGCGCCGATGCCTGCCAGCACCGCGAGCGTATCGTGGCTGACCGCGAGCACGTTGCCGAACAGCAGCGCGGTGACCTGCGTCGCGAACGACGTGTAGAAATGCAGGAACAGCAGCCCGAAGCCGAGCGCGCCCGACAGGATCACGCCGATCGCGACGTCGCGGCCGGCGAGCCGTTCGCCGAGCGCGCCCATCCCGATCCCGGCCGCGAGCGTGAAGCCGACCATCCCCCAGATCGGCGAGATGCCGAGCAGCACCGCGCCGGTCGCGCCGGTGAAGCCGACGTGCGACAGCGCGTGGCCGGCGAAGGTTTGTCCGCGCAGCACCAGGAAGTAGCCGACGATGCCCGCGAGCACCGCGACGATCCCCGACGCGGCGAACGCGTTGATCATGAAGTCGTATTCAAACATCGTGCGAATGCCCGGGATGAGCGTGTCCGTGGTGGTGGTGACCGTGATCGTGACCGCCGCCGCCGTGCGAGTGGCCGTCGTCGTCCTCGTGTTCGTGATCGTGCTTCTCGATTTCGACGTCGCCCGACATCACGAAGATCCTGCCGTTCACGCGCATCACGTCGATCGGCGAGCCGTACAGGCGCGACAGCACGGGTTTCGTGATCACCTCGTCGACGGTGCCGAGCGCCGCGACGCCGTTGCCGAGATACAGCACGCGGTCGAGCGCGTTCAGCAGCGGATTCAGTTCGTGCGCGGAAAACAGCACGGTGATGCCGAGCTCGCGCTGGACGTTGCGCACGAGTTCGACGACGCCGCGCTGGTGGTTCGGGTCGAGGCTGATCAGCGGCTCGTCGAGCAGCAGCAGCTTCGGGCTGCCGAGCAGGCACTGCGCGAGCAGCAGGCGCTGCCGCTCGCCGCCCGACAGTTCCGACAGCGGCCGGCGCGCGAGCGTCGGGCCGCCGACGAGGTCGAGCACGCGGTCGACGTCGCGCCGCGTCGCGGCGTTCGTGTGCGGCAGCCCCCAGCGGTGGCCGTCGGCGGCCATCGCGACGAAGTCGTAGCCGCGCATCCGGCGATTCGCGAGGCCGCTTCTGATCTGCGGCATGTAGCCGATCGACGCGTTGCCGCGCACGACCGGCACGCCGCCGACCGACAGCGTGCCACCCGTGACGGGCACGAGGCCGAGCACCGCGCGCATCAGCGTCGTCTTGCCCGCGCCGTTCGGCCCGAGCACGCCGACGAATTCGCCGGGTTCGATCGAGAAGCTCACGTTGCGCAGGATCGTGCGTCCGCCCAGTTCGAGCGTGACGCGATCGAGTGCGAGTGCGTGGGGAGTGGCGGTCATGTCGTAGCGTGAATCATTTCTTGCTGGCGGAAAGCGCGGCCGCGAGCGCGTCGAGCTGGCCGGCCATCCATTGCTGGAAGGTCTTGCCGGCCGGTTGCGTCTCGGTGACGCTGACGCTCGGCACGCCGCCGTCGCGCGCGACCTTCAGCAGGCGCTTGGTCATCGGCGCTTCGGCCTGGCTGTTGTAGATCAGCACGCGCACCTGCTTCTTGCGCAGGTCGTTCTCGAACGCGGCGACGTCCTGCGCGCTGGCTTCGGTGTCGTTCATCGTCGCGAGCTGGAAGCGCTGGTTGCGCATGTCGAGGCCGATCGCATCCGACATGTAGCCGAACACCGGCTCGGTGGCCGTCACCGGCACGCCCTTGTACTGCGCGCGCAGCGCGGCGACCTTGTCGTCGATCGGCTTCAGCGACGCGACGAACTTCTGCAGGTTCGCGTCGTAGTCGGCCTTGTTCGCCGGGTCGGCCCGGCCGAGCTCGGCCGCGATCGCGCGCGCCGCGGCCGGCATGGTCGCCGGGTCGTACCACAGGTGCGGGTTGTCGCCGGCCTTCTTGCCGACGAGATCCGCGACGACGATCGTCGCGCGCTTCGCCTGCTTCGATGCGGACAGCAGCTTGGCCATCCACGGGTCGTAGTTCGCGCCGTTGTAGATCACGACCTGCGCGTGCTGCAGCGCGCGCGCGGTCTTCGGGCTCGCTTCGAACAGGTGCGGATCCTGGTCGGGACTGCTGAGGATGCTGGTTACCGCGACATGGCGGCCGCCGATCTGCGACGCGACGTCGCCATAGAAATTCTCGGCGGCGACCACGTTGACGGTCGCGGCCTGCGCGAACGCGGGCGCCGCGATCGACAGCGCGGCAGCAGCAGCGGCCAGCAGGCGGGCAAGCGGCAGGGCGCGCCGCGGCGCGCGCTTCAGGGCAATGGACATGGAACTCCTCGTTGGAAGGGGCGGCGCCGTGCGCCGCGCGGTGCGGTGTCAGCGTTGCGCGGGCTTGCCCTTGCAGTGCCCGCACAGGCCGTTCAGCTCGACGACCTGGTGGTGGACTTCGAACCCGTGCGCGGGCTCGCTCGCGGACAACTGTTTCGCGAGGTCGCTGCCCGGGATCTCGACGGTCTCGCCGCACGAATCGCAGATCAGGAACTGGCCTTCGTGCGGCACGCCGATCTCGCAGCACGCGAAGAACGCGTTCTTCGATTCGATCCGGTGGATGAAGCCGTGCTCGACGAGGAAATCCAGCGCGCGATAGACGGTCGTGGGCGGCACGCGGCCGCGTTGGGGCTCGAGCTCGGCGAGCAGGTCGTACGCGCCGATCGGGCGCTGCGCGGCCAGCACGCGTTCGTAGACCTGGCGGCGCAGCGGCGTCCACGCGAGCCCGTGCTCGGCGGCGAATGCGTCGGCCCGGGACAGCCGGGCGTCGATGGGCGATGAGGTGGCCATGGCGTGAAGCAGGCAATGAAACGAAGTATCGCGATGATATAACGTATCTCCATGCCGTGCAGCCCGAATTCCTGCCGATGCACGCGCTCTGTCCCCTTCAGCGCCGTTTCAGCCGCGCCGCACCCAGCCCGCCGCGCCTTGCCGGGCGCGGGTCGCCGGCCGGCGCACGGCGCGGCCGTGCCGCAGCGCATCATCGAAAGCCGCCGTGTCGCCTTGACAGCATGAATCGCGTATCCGATCATTCGATCAACAACAGAGCAATTGATCGGCCGGCGAGCGTTCGCTCACCTCGCGGCCTTCGTGCAGCAGAACGAACCGGAGACAACCAGTGAGACTGGCAGACAAGGTCGCGATCCTGACGGGCGCGGCAAGCGGCATCGGCGAAGCGGTCGCGCAACGCTATCTGGACGAGGGCGCGCGCTGCGTGCTGGTCGACGTGAAGCCGCCGAGCGGCTCGCTCGCGCGGCTGATCGAGCAAAATCCCGGCCGGGCGGTGGCCGTTACCGCGGACGTCACGCGCCGCGACGACATCGCGCGCATCGTCGCGACCGCGGTCGAGCGCTTCGGCGGCGTCGACATCCTGTTCAACAACGCGGCGCTGTTCGACATGCGCCCGCTCCTCGACGAATCCTGGGACGTGTTCGACCGGCTGTTCGCGGTCAACGTGAAAGGGCTGTTCTTCCTGATGCAGGCGGTCGCGCAGCGGATGGTCGAGCAGGGCCGCGGCGGCAAGATCGTCAACATGTCGTCGCAGGCGGGGCGTCGCGGCGAGGCACTCGTTTCGCACTACTGCGCGACCAAGGCCGCGGTAATCAGCTATACGCAGTCGGCCGCGCTCGCGCTCGCACCGCACCGGATCAACGTGAACGGCATCGCGCCGGGCGTGGTCGACACGCCGATGTGGGAGCAGGTCGATGCGTTGTTCGCGCGCTACGAGAACCGGCCGCTCGGCGAGAAGAAGCGGCTCGTCGGCGTTGCCGTGCCGCTCGGGCGGATGGGCGTGCCGGGCGACCTGACGGGCGCCGCGCTGTTCCTCGCGTCGGCCGACGCCGACTACATCACCGCCCAGACGCTGAACGTCGACGGCGGCAACTGGATGAGCTGAAGTGGCGCCGCTCGCACGCTTACCCCTGGCGTTCGTGCCGCGCGCGGCCGCCGCCGCACGAGGACACGCATGATGGCGGAGATCGTGGTTGCCGGCGAACTGCTGGCCGAATTCGTCGCCGCCGAGCGCGGCCAGGGCTTCGACGTGCCGGGCCTGTTCGCGGGCCCGTTCCCGAGCGGCGCGCCGGCGATCTTCGCCGACCAGGCCGCGCGGCTCGGCGTGCGCGTCGCGTATGCGGGCTGCGTCGGCCGCGACGCGTTCGGCGACGCGATCGTCGCGCGGCTCGAGCGCGATGGCGTCGACGTCGCGCGCATCCGCCGCGTCGCACGTCCGACCGGCACCGCGTTCGTCGCGTATCGCGACGACGGTTCGCGCAGCTTCGTGTTCAGCCTGTCGACCAGCGCGGCCGCGTGCGTCGACGCATCCGACGTCGACACCGCGATGTTCGACGGCTGCCGCTACTTCCACGTGATGGGCTCGTCGCTGACGAGCGAATCGGCGATCGCGGCGGTCCAGCGCGGCGTGATCGAGGCGGCGCGCGCCGGCGCGAAGGTGTCGTTCGACCCGAACGTGCGGCCCGAGATGCTGAGCTTCCGCCCGATGCGCGCGGCGCTCGACACGCTGCTCGCCGCGTGCCACCTGTTCCTGCCGAGCGAGGCCGACCTGCCGTTCTTCTGCGGGCCGCAGCCGGCCGAGCGCGCGATCGCCGGGCTGCTCGCGACGCATCCGCTGCTCGAACGCGTCGTGCTCAAGCGCGGCGCGGCCGGCAGCGTGGCGTTCGACCGCGCGAGCCGCGTTGACGCGCCGGCTTATCCCGTCGACGAACGCGACCCGACCGGCGCCGGCGACTGCTTCGGCGGCACGCTGGTCGCGAGTCTCGTCACCGGCCTGCCGATCGACGTCGCACTGCGCCGCGCGAACGCGGCCGGCGCGATCGCGGTCACGCGGCGCGGCCCGATGGAGGGCAACAGCAGCGCGGCCGAGATCGACCGCTTCCTGACCGAACGAGGTGTCGCATGCCCGGCCTGACTTCCACTGCCGAACGCCCGCGCAGCGCGCACGCCGGCGCCGTGCTGCGAATGATCTTCGACGCGAACCGCGCGCAGGCGCAGCGCGGCATCTATTCGGTCTGCAGCGCGCACCGGCTCGTGCTGGAGGCCGCGTGCGAGGCCGCGCGCGCGGACGGCTCGCCGCTCCTGATCGAGGCGACCTGCAACCAGGTGAACCATCTCGGCGGCTATACGGGCATGACGCCCGCCGATTTCCGGCGCGACGTCGATGCGATCGCGCAGCGCTGCGGGCTCGCGCCGTCGGCGCTGGTGCTCGGCGGCGATCATCTGGGACCGAACCCGTGGCGGCACCGCCGCGCGGCCGACGCGATGCGCGAAGCGGCCGCGATGGTCGCCGCGTATGTCGAAGCCGGGTTCGAGAAGATCCATCTCGATGCGAGCATGGCGTGTGCGGACGATCCGGCGCGGCTCGACGACCGGACGATCGCCGCGCGCGCGGCCGGGCTGTGCCGCGCGGCCGAAGACGCGGCGGCGCGCGCCGGCGTCGCGCCCGTCTACGTGATCGGCACCGAGGTGCCGACGCCGGGCGGCGAAGTGGCCGGCGACGCAGCCGGCGATGCGATCGCGCGGATCGCGGTCACGCGCAGCGACAGCATCGCGGCGACGCTCGACGCGCATCGCAGCGCATTCGCGGCGGCCGGGCTCGACGACGCATGGACGCGCGTGGTCGCGATCGTCGCGCAGCCGGGCGTCGATTTCGACGATCGCCACGTGCTCGACTACGACAGCGCGAAGGCCGCATCGCTCGGTGCAAGCATCCTGCGCACGCCGCGCCTCGTGTTCGAAGCGCATTCGACCGACTACCAGACCGAAGGCGCGCTCGCCGCGCTCGTGCGCGACCACTTCGCGGTGCTGAAGGTTGGCCCCGCGCTGACCTTCGCGCTGCGCGAGGCGCTGTTCGCGCTCACCTTCATCGAGGACGCGCTGATCGGCGACGGCGCGCAGCGCTCGCGGTTGCGCGACGTGGTCGATGCCGCGATGCGCGCGCAGCCCGAGCACTGGGCGCCGTACTACCGCGGCGACGAGACCGAGCAGCGGCTCGCGCGCCAGTTCAGCTACAGCGACCGGATCCGCTACTACTGGCTGCAGCCGGCCGTCGCGGCGGCGGTCGAGCAGTTGTTCGACAACCTCGCGCGGCAACCGGTGCCCGAAACGCTCGTCGCGCAGTGGCTGCCGGACGTGTACGCGGCGTGCCGCGCGGGTGGCCTCGCGAAGGAGCCGCGCGCCTGGGTGCGCCACCGGATACGCGACGTGATCGCGCACTATGCGCGCGCGTGCGGGATGCAGCGGCCGGCGTGACGGGCCGCGAAGGAAGTGCAGCAACGCGACACACGCAATACGCAATACGCAACACCGACGACAGTTCGAACAATCACAGGAGACATGCCATGCAACGAAAGATGCTCGATGCCGCCGTACGCTGCTTCGCCGGGGCCGCGCTCGCGACGGCCGCGTGCGCGGCGTCCGCCGGCACGCTGACGATCGCGACGCTGAACAACCCGGACATGATCGAGTTGAAGAAGCTGTCGCCGGCGTTCGAGAAGGCGAACCCGGATATCAAGCTGAACTGGGTGATCCTCGAGGAGAACGTGCTGCGCCAGCGCGCGACCACCGACATCACGACCGGCAGCGGCCAGTTCGACGTGATGGCGATCGGCACCTACGAGACGCCGCAGTGGGGCAAGCGCGGCTGGCTCGCGCCGATCACGGGGCTGCCCGCCGACTACGACCTGAACGACATCGTGAAGACCGCACGCGACAGCCTGTCGTACAACGGCCAGCTGTATGCGCTGCCGTTCTACGTCGAGAGCTCGATGACGTTCTACCGCAAGGACCTGTTCGCTGCGAAGGGGCTCAAGATGCCCGACCAGCCGACCTACGACCAGATCGCCGAGTTCGCGGACAAGCTCACCGACAAGGCGAAGGGCACCTACGGGATCTGCCTGCGCGGCAAGGCCGGCTGGGGCGAGAACATGGCGTACGTGTCGACGGTCGTGAACACGTTCGGCGGGCGCTGGTTCGACGAGAACTGGAACGCGCAGCTCACGTCGCCGGAATGGAAGAAGGCGATCGGCTTCTACGTGAACCTGCTGAAGAAGGACGGCCCGCCGGGAGCGAGCTCGAACGGCTTCAACGAGAACCTGACCCTGACCGCGTCGGGCAAGTGCGCGATGTGGATCGACGCGACGGTCGCGGCCGGGATGCTCTATAACAAACAGCAGTCGCAGGTCGCCGACCGGATCGGCTTCGCCGCCGCGCCGGTCGCCGCCACGCCGAAGGGCTCGCACTGGCTGTGGGCGTGGGCGCTGGCCGTGCCGAAGACGTCGAAGCAGCAGGACGCCGCGCGCAAGTTCATCGCGTGGGCGACGTCGAAGCAGTACATCGAGATGGTCGGCAAGGACGAAGGCTGGGCGTCGGTGCCGCCGGGCACCCGCACGTCGACCTACCAGCGCGCCGAGTACAAGGCCGCCGCGCCGTTCTCGGACTTCGTGCTGAAGGCGATCGAGACGGCCGACCCGAACGATCCGTCGCTGAAGAAGGTGCCGTACACGGGCGTGCAGTACGTCGGGATTCCTGAATTCCAGTCGTTCGGCACGGTGGTCGGGCAGGCGATCGCGGGTGCGGTGGCCGGCCAGATGACGGTCGACCAGGCGCTCGCCGCCGGGCAGGCGGCGGCCGACCGCGCGGTCCGGCAGGCCGGCTACAAGAAGTAACGCGGCTGGCACCGTGCGCGCCGCCGCGCACGGTGCGCGTCGCCGATGCAGAAAGGCGGGCCGCCCGTTCGTGCCCGCGTCTCAACCGGAGGGACTCCGATCATGCGTCATTTGCGTCTTCCCCTGAGCCACGCGTCGCCGGTCGGCGATGCATCGTCGCCGCCGGGCGCGCCGCGCCGCGCGCGCGGCGGCGCCAGCTGGCTCGTGTCGCCGTCCGTCGCGGTGCTGCTGCTGTGGATGTCGATCCCGCTCGCGATGACGATCTGGTATTCGTTCTCGCGCTACAACCTGCTGAACCCGGACGTGAAGGGCTTCGCCGGGATCGACAACTACCGCTTCCTCGCGACCGATCCGTCGTTCCTGCCCGCGATCTGGCACACGCTCGTGCTGATCGGCGCGGTGCTCGCGATCACCGTGGTCGGCGGCGTGCTGATGGCCGTGCTGTTCGACCGCAAGTTCTACGGGCAGGGCGTGGCCCGCCTGCTCGCGATCGCGCCGTTCTTCGTGATGCCGACGGTCGCCGCGCTGATCTGGAAGAACATGATCCTGCATCCGGTGTACGGGCTCGTCGCGAACGCGATGCGCGCGCTCGGGATGACGCCGATCGACTGGTTCGCCGATTACCCGCTCACCGCCGTGATCATCATCGTCGCGTGGCAGTGGCTGCCGTTCGCGTTCCTGATCCTGTTCACCGCGATCCAGTCGCTCGACCAGGAGCAGAAGGAAGCCGCGCGCATCGACGGCGCGGGCCCGATCGCGATGTTTTTCTACATCACGCTGCCGCACCTGAAGCGCGCGATCGCCGTGGTCGTGATGATGGAGACGATCTTCCTGCTGTCGATCTTCGCGGAGATCTACACGACGACGGGCGGCGGCCCGGGCGATGCGACGACCAACCTGTCGTACCTGATCTATGCGCTCGGCCTGCAGCAGTTCGACGTCGGCCTCGCATCCGCGGGGGGGATCATCGCCGTCGTGGTCGCGAACGTCGTGTCGTTCTTCCTGGTGCGGATGCTCGCGCGCAACCTGAAGGGGGAGTACGAGAAATGAGCGACCTGACTTTGGAAGGCCGGCGCGCGCCGGCTGCATTCGACCTCGTGCGGCGCGCGCTGCCCGGTGCGCTCGCGTGGCTGCTCGCGCTGCTGCTGTTCTTCCCGATCTTCTGGATGGCGATCACCGCGTTCAAGACCGAGCAGCAGGCGTATGCGTCGACGCTGTTCTTCATGCCGACGCTCGACAGCTTCCGCGAGGTGTTCGCGCGCAGCAACTACTTCTCGTTCGCGTGGAACTCGGTGCTGATCTCGGCCGGCGTCACGGTGATCTCGCTGCTGCTCGCGGTGCCGGCGGCCTACGCGATGGCGTTCTTCCCGAACCACCGCACGCAGAAGGTGCTGCTGTGGATGCTGTCGACCAAGATGATGCCGTCGGTCGGCGTGCTCGTGCCGATCTACCTGCTGTGGAAGAACGCGGGGCTGCTCGATACCGTGTCGGGCCTCGTGATCGTGTACACGCTGATCAACCTGCCGATCGCGGTGTGGATGACCTTCACGTACTTCAACGAGATCCCGAAGGACATCCTCGAAGCGGGGCGCATCGACGGCGCGTCGACGTGGCAGGAGATCGTCTACCTGCTGATGCCGATGGCGCTGCCGGGGCTCGCGTCCACCGCGCTGCTGCTCGTGATCCTGTCGTGGAACGAGGCGTTCTGGAGCATCAACCTGTCGAGCTCGAACGCCGCGCCGCTGACCGTGTTCATCGCGTCGTACTCGAGCCCCGAGGGGCTGTTCTGGGCGAAGCTGTCCGCGGCTTCCCTGCTCGCGGTCGCGCCGATCCTGATCGTCGGCTGGCTGTCGCAGAAGCAGCTCGTGCGCGGGCTCACGTTCGGGGCGGTCAAATGAGCGCTACCGGCGAAGGTGCGGCCGGCGAACGCGCGTTCGGTCACGGGATGAACGTGCTGATCTGCGACTGCGACGGCGTGCTGATCGACAGCGAGGCCGTCGCCGCCGACGTGATCGTGCGCGAGCTCGATGCGCGCTGGCCGGGTGTCGACGCGCGGCCGGCGGTGATGCCGCTGCTCGGGCTGCGCATCGAGCGCGTGCTGGCCGGCGCGGGCGAGGCCGTCGGCCGCACGCTGTCGGCCGGCGACGTCGACGCGATCCGCCGCGCGGTCGAGGCGGCGGCCGTCAACGCGCCGATGGTCGACGGCATCGACAAGGCCCTCGCGGCGCTCAACCTGACGACCGCGTGCGCGAGCAACAGCTACCGCGCGTACGTCGAGGCGGCGCTCGCGCGCACCGGCCTCGCGCGCTTCTTCGGCGACCGGCTGTTCTGCGCGGACGCCGTGGCGAGGCCGAAGCCGGCGCCCGACGTGTATCTCGCGGCCGCGCGTGCGCTCGGCGCGGTGCCCGCGCAGTGCCTCGTCGTCGAGGACAGCGTGACCGGCATCACCGCGGCCGCCGCGGCCGGCATGACCGTGCTCGGCTTCGTCGGCGGCGGGCATGCGTCGGCCGCGCAGATCGACGCGTTGCGCGGGATCGGCGCGCGTCACGTATTCGACGACATGCACGAGCTGCCCGGCTACGTCGCGCGCTGGCAGGCGACTGGCGCGGTGCTGCCGGGCTAGCAACCAGGAACGAATGCGCGCCGCCTTCAACGCGGCGCATCACGAACGAACGGAGACAGACCATGGCAAGCGTGCTCCTGCGCAACATCGCGAAGCGCTACGACGACACCGAAGTGCTGCGCAACGTGAACCTCGACATCGCCGACGGCGAATTCGTCGTGTTCGTCGGGCCGAGCGGCTGCGGCAAATCCACGCTGATGCGGATGATCGCCGGGCTCGAGGACATCTCGAGCGGCGAGCTGCTGATCGACGGCGCGAAGGTCAACGACGTGCCGAGCGCCAAGCGCGGCATCGCGATGGTGTTCCAGTCGTATGCGCTGTACCCGCACATGACGCTGTACGACAACATGGCGTTCGGCCTGAAGCTCGCCGGCGCGAAGAAGCCCGAGATCGACCAGGCGGTGAAGCAGGCCGCGAAGATCCTGCACATCGACCACCTGCTCGACCGCAAGCCGAAGCAGCTGTCGGGCGGCCAGCGGCAGCGCGTCGCGATCGGCCGCGCGATCACGCGCAAGCCGAAGGTGTTCCTGTTCGACGAGCCGTTGTCGAACCTCGACGCGGCGCTGCGCGTGAAGATGCGGCTGGAATTCGCGCGGCTGCACGACGAGCTGAAGACCACGATGATCTACGTGACGCACGACCAGGTCGAGGCGATGACGCTCGCCGACAAGATCGTCGTGCTGTCGGGCGGCGCGGTGCAGCAGGTCGGCACGCCAAACGCGCTGTACCACGCGCCGGCCAACCAGTTCGTCGCGGGCTTCATCGGCTCGCCGAAGATGAACTTCCTGAAAGGCACCGTCGAGTCGGTCGACGCGGCCGGCGTGCTGGTGCGCTTCGGCAGCGGCGAGACGCAGCGCGTCGCGGTCGAGGCGGCCGGGCTGCTGCGCGGCGCGGCGGTGACCGTCGGCGTGCGGCCCGAGCATCTGATGGTGGGGCAGGCGGAGACCGGCGTGGCCGCGCGGACGATGGCCGTCGAATCGCTCGGCGATGCCGCGTACCTGTATGCGGAGTCGGCGGTCGCGCCGGACGGGCTGATCGCGCGGATTCCGCCGCTCGACATGTACCGCACCGGCGAGGCGCTGCACGTGCATGCGCAGGCCGAGCACTGCCACCTGTTCGACGAGCAAGGCCAGGCGTTCCGGCGCTTGAGCGCGCACGCGAAGGCGGCGTGAGGGCGCGCGCCGGTCAGAGCCGCAGGTGGTCGGCCATGTAATCGACGAAGGCACGCAGTTTCGGCGTCGGATGGCGGCCTGACGGCCACAGGACGTAGATCGGCGTGCAGCTCGCGACGTGTTCGTCGAGCACCGCGCACAACGTGCCGTCGTCGAGCGCGTCGCGCACGAAGAACTCGGGCAGGCACGCGATGCTGAGCCCGCGCAGCGTGAAGCACAGGCGCGCTTCCGCGCTGTTGCTGACCATCGCGACCGGCACCTCGGGCGGCGTACTCGCATGCGGCACGCGCAGCGGCCAAGTCTCGAGCTTGCCGCTGCTCGGAAAGCGGTAGTGCAGGCAGCGATGCTGCGCGAGATCGGCCGGCGTGCGCGGCGTGCCGTGCCGCGCGAGGTAGTCGGGCGACGCGACGAGGTGCTGGCGGAAATGGCGGAGCAGCCGCGACGACAGCCGCGAATCCGTCGGCTGGCCGGTGCGCAGCACCGCGTCGAAGCCTTCCTCGACGACGTCGACGAGGCGGTCGCTGAAATCGATGTCGAGTTCGATCTCCGGATATGCGGCCATGAAATCGGCGAGCAGCGGCAGCAGCAGCGTGCCGATCGTCGGCAGGCTCACGCGCAGGCGCCCGCGCGGCGCTTCGGCGCTGTGCGTCAGTTCCTGCTCGGCCGCGTCGATCTCGGCGATCACGCGTCGGCACCGTTCCAGGAAGCGCGTGCCTTCCGCGGTCAGCGTGATGCTGCGCGTGCTGCGGTGAAAGAGCCTTACGTTCAGCCGCGCCTCGAGCCGCGCGATGCGCTTGCCGATCGCCGACGCCGACAGCCCGAGCGCGCGGCCGGCCGCGACGAAACTGCGCGTTTCCGCGACCTGGACGAACACGACGAAGCCGCCAAGATTTTCCATGCTGGTTCTCGATTGCGGACATCGATGTCCGGAGTGTCCGGAACTCTAACCCGGTTTTTCTTCTCGCGCCGGCTCCCTACGATGGGCGTTCCTTCACTGTTCGAGGTCACGCCATGTCATCCCTGCCTGTCACCGCCCACCGCGCCGAACCGGATGCCGACGCCGCGCTGCCCGAGCGCCTCGACGCCGCGCTCGATCGCGCGCTGGCCGATGCGCGCGTGGTCGGCGCGGTCGTGCTGGTCGCCCGCCACGGCCAACTTCGCTATGCGCGCGCGGCCGGTCTGGCCGATCGCGAGGCCGGCTCGCCGATGCGGGAGGACACGCTGTTCCGGCTCGCATCGGTGTCGAAGCCGATCGTGACGGCCGCCGCGATGCGGCTGGTCGCGGCGGGGCGCATCGGGCTCGACGAGCCGGTCGCGCGCTGGTTGCCCGCGTTCCGGCCGACGCTGCCCGACGGCACGCCGGCCGACATCACGTTGCGTCATCTGCTGTCGCATACGGCCGGGCTCGGCTACCGCTTCCTCGAAGCCGACGCCGACGGCCCGTATGCGCGTGCCGGCGTGTCCGACGGGATGGACCGCGCGGACCTGTCGCTCGCGGAGAACGTGCGGCGCATCGCCGGCGTGCCGCTGCGGTTCGCGCCCGGCACGTCGTGGGACTACTCGCTCGCGACCGACGTGGTCGGCGCGCTGATCGAGGCGGTCGACGGCCGGCCGCTCGCCGAAGCCGTGGCCGCGCTCGTCACGACGCCGCTCGGGATGACCGACACCGCGTTCTACTCGAATGACGCCGCGCGCTTCGCGACGCCGTACGTCAGCACGCCGGGCGCGCCGCGCCGGATGGCCGACGACGATCTCGCGCCGGTGTACGACGGCACGGTCGGCATCCGCTTCGCGCCGGCGCGCGCGTTCGACGCGGCCGCGTGGCCGTCGGGCGGCGCGGGAATGGTGGGCACCGCGCTGGACTGCATGACGCTGCTCGATGCGTTGCGCACCGGCCGCGACGGCTGGCTCGCGCGCCGCTGGATCGACGAGATGGCGCGCGTGCAGCCGGGCGCGCACGACCTGCCGGACGCGCCGGGATTCGGTTTCGGGCTCGGTTTTTCGGTGCTGCGCGATCCGGCGGCCGCGCAGTCGCCGGAGTCGGTCGGCACGTGGCGCTGGGGCGGTGCGTACGGGCATGCGTGGTTCGTCGACCGCGCGGCCGGGCTGACGGTCGTCGCGCTGACCAATACGTTGTACGAAGGGATGCACGGGCGTGTCGTCACCGACGTGCGCGACGCGGTGTATGGCGTCGACGACCGGAGCGCGGCATGAGCGGGTGCGTATCCGTTCCCGACCGCGCTTCCGACCGCGTCGCCGACCCGGCGTCCGGTCTGTCCGCACCGGTGCGCGAACGCCTGCCGGTCGCGAACCTGCTGGCGCTCGCCACCGCCGGGTTCATCACGATCCTCACCGAAGCGTTGCCGGCCGGCTTGCTCCCGTTGATGAGCATCGACCTGCGCGTGACCGAGGCGTTGATCGGCCAGCTCGTGACCGTCTACGCGCTCGGCTCGATCGTCGCGGCGATCCCGCTCGTCGCCGCGACGCGCGCGATGCGCAGGCGCCGGCTGCTGCTCGCGGCGCTTGCGGGGTTCGTCGTGTCGAATGCGTTGACGGCAGCGTCGCCGTATTACGCGCTCACGCTCGCCGCGCGCTTCGTCGCGGGCATGTCGGCCGGGCTGTTGTGGGCGCTCCTGGCCGGCTATGCGAGCCGGATGGTCGACGCATCGCTGCGCGGCCGGGCGATCGCGGTCGCGATGCTCGGCGCGCCGGTCGCGATGTCGATCGGCATCCCGGCCGGCACCGCGCTCGGCGCGATGTTCGGCTGGCGCATCGCGTTCGCGGGCATCACGGTCGCGGCGCTCGCGCTGATCGGCTGGATCCGGCTGCGCGTGCCCGACTATCCGGGGCAGCCCGCCGGCGCCCGCGAGCCGGTGCTCGGCGTGATCGCACTGCCCGGCGTGCGGCCGGTGCTGGTCGTGATGTTCGCCTATGTGCTCGCGCACAACATGCTGTACACGTACGTCGCGCCGTTCCTTGCCGGCGTGCGGATGGGCGCGCAGGTCGATGCGGTGCTGTTCGTGTTCGGTATCGCGTCGCTGGTCGGCATCGCGCTGACGGGCGCATGGATCGGCGCCGCGCAGCGGCGGCTGACGCTCGCGAGCATCGCGCTGTTCGCGCTTGCGGCGGCGATGCTCGGTGCCGGGTCCGGGATGACGATCGTTTATGCGGGTGTCGCGCTGTGGGGGCTCGCGTTCGGCGGCGCGCCGACGCTGTTCCAGACGGCCACCGCGAACGCGGCGGGCGATGCGGCCGACGTCGCGCAGTCGATGCTCGTGACGGTGTGGAACCTCGCGATCGCGGGCGGCGGCATCGCGGGCGGGATGCTGCTCGGCGCGACGGGCGCGGGCGCGATTCCGTGGGTGCTGGTCGCGCTGCTGGCGGCGGCGTGGCTCGGCGCATGGTGCGCGCGCCGGCATGCGTTTCCGGCGCCGCGCGCGGCCGCGTGAGCGTGCGGCGGCGTCAGGCCGCCTTCGCGTCGAGCGCCGCGCGTGCGCAGGTTTCGTCGGTGACGAGCCCCGACAGCCAGCCGCCGCGCAGCGCGGCGATCACCGCGTCGCGCTTCTTCGGGCCGCCCGCGAACGCGATCGTCGGGCGCTTCGGCGGCGCGTCGAGCGCGACGCTCGTCACGCGCGCGCTCGTCGACACGTCGACGAGCCGGCCCTGCGCATCGATCGGCACGCCGAGCAGTTCGGCCACCGCGCCGAGCGCGGTCATCTCGTCGCGTTCCTGTTCGGTGATGAAGCCGTCCTCGTAGAGCGGGCAGTGCGGGCCGATGTTGCCGATCCCGACGAACGCGACGTCGGCCTGCGCCGACAGCGCGTCGACGATCCGGTACAGCCGGTGATTGCACCATTGCGCGCGCTCGGCGTCGCTGTCGGCGAACAGCGGCGCGGGCAGCAGGAAGTGCTTGCCGCCGGTCTTCTCGGAGATGTACTGCGCGACGTCGTAGCGGTTCGACGAGCCGTCGGCCGCGATCGCGCCGACCATCGACACGAGCCGGTGCTGCGGCCGCTCGATCTGCGCGATCTGCGCGACCGCCGCCTTCAGCGTCCGGCCGCTGCTGACGGCGATCACCATCGGGCGCGTCTCGTTCAGGTAGCGCTCCATCACCTGCGCGCCGGCGACCGCGAGCTTGCGGTCGATCGCTTCGGCCGCATCGGCATCGACGGGCACGACTTCGCACATCGTGAGCCCGTAGCGTTTCGACAGCTGCGCGCCGAGCTCGAGGCAGTCGGCGAGCTGGTGATCGACGCGCACGCGGATCAGGTTCTTCTCGACCGCGAACGCGACGAGGCGCTGCGCGACCGGGCGCGACACCTGCAGCTTCTCGGCGATTTCGTTCTGCGTGTCGCCCGCGACGTAGTAGAGCCACGCGGCACGCGTGGCGAGATCGAGTTTTTCTGAGGACTTGGACAAGATAGCGGTTCGGTTCGGATCTGGGGGGGCCGCCCGCGGACCGGCCGTCGGGCGGCGCAATGGCATCCACTGTAACGCATGCGCGGCGTGCGGCCGACGGCCGCCCTGCGTCGCCGCCTACGCGAGCCGCGCGCGCGACGGTTCGTAAAGCGGGCGCACGTGGCGATACAGCGCGCGGAACGCGTCGAGGCGCTCGCGCAGCAGCGCATGACGCGCGGCGTCGGGCACGTATTCGGCGCGCACCGGCGGCTTGGTCAGCACGACTTGCGGATCGCCGCCGACGGCGAGCCAGCCCAGCCGCGCGGCGCCGAGTGCCGCACCCGTTTCGCCGCCGCCGTGCTGGCAGGTGCGCACGTCCAGCGCGTCGGCGATCAGCTGCGCCCAGAACGCGCTGCGCGCGCCGCCGCCGATCAGCGACAGCCGGTCGGTTTCGACGCCGGCCGCGTGCAGCGCGTCGAGGCCGTCCGCGAGGCCGAGCGTCACGCCTTCGAGCACCGCGTAGCCGAGATGCGCGCGCTCGGTCGCATGCGTCATCCCGAAGAACACGCCCTGCGCATACGGATCGTTGTGCGGCGTGCGTTCGCCGGACAGGTAGGGCAGGAACAGCGGCGCCGTCGCGAGTGCGTCCGCGTCGAGCGCCGCGATTTCGGCGAGCAGCGCCGGCTCGTCGGTGCCCGTCAGCTTGCAGACCCAGCGCAGGCAACTCGCGGCCGACAGCACGACGCTCATCAGTTGCCAGCGATCGGGAATCGCGTGGCAGAACGCATGCACGGCCGACGCCGGATTCGGCATGAAGCGGTCGCCGACCACGCTCAGCACGCCCGACGTGCCGAGCGACACGAAGCCGTCGCCCGCGTGGATCGCGCCGATGCCGAGCGCGCTCGTCGCGTTGTCGCCGCCGCCGCCCGCCACCACGACGGCCTCCGACAGCCCGAGTTCGCGCGCGACGTCGGCGCGCAGCGTGCCGGACGGCGCGTTGCCTTCGACGATGCGCGGCATCTGGTCGCGCGTCATGTCGCACGCGGCGAGCAGCGCGTCGGACCAGTCGCGGCGCGCGACGTCGAGCCACAACGTGCCGGCCGCGTCGGACGGATCGGACACCTTCGCGCCGGTGAGCCGGAAGCGCAGGTAGTCCTTCGGCATCAGCACGCAGGCCGTTGCGGCAAACACGTCGGGTTCGTGCTTCGCGACCCACAGCAGTTTCGGCGCGGTGAAGCCGGGCATCGCGAGGTTGCCGGCCAGCGCGTGGAGATCGGGCGCGCGTTCGGTGAGCAGCGCGCATTCGTCGGCGCTGCGCATGTCGTTCCACAGGATCGCGGGGCGCAGCACGCGGTCGTCGCGGCCGAGCAGCACCGCGCCGTGCATCTGGCCCGACAGGCCGATCCCGCGCACCTGCGCGAAGGCCTGCGGATGCCGTTCGCGCAGCGCCGCGAGCGCGGCGAGCGTGCCTTGCCACCAGTCGTCCGGATGCTGTTCCGCCCAGCGCGGGTGCGGCCGCGACACGCTGAACGGCGTGCCGGCGGTGCCGACCACGGTGCCGTCCGGAGCAAGCAGCAGCACCTTCACTTCCGAGGTGCCGAGGTCGATGCCGAGATACATGAGCGATCCGTTCCGTCAGTGAGGAGCCGCTACTTTAGCCGCACGCGCGCGCGCCTGCCAACGCAGGTTCGCCCGGATGCGCGGCCGCTCGCGGGCGGCCGGCTGCGAGGCCGCGGGCCGCCATGCGTCAGCGCTGCGCGAGCCATGCGTCGACGCGTGCGAGCCCGGCGCGCAGCGCGTCGAACAACGCCGCGTTGCCGGCGAGCGAGCCCCACAGCGCGCGGCTCGCGCACAACGCGACGACCGGGTCGTCGGCCTCGACGATCGCCCGCGCGGCGCCGTCGTCCATCACGCCGTCCTGGTACGCATACGGCAGCAAGCCGCGCGCCCAGCGTTCGAGAAAGCGCAGGAACAGCGCCGGCAGCACCGCGGTGGCGACCGGCGCCGCGCCGCGAGCGAGCGATTCGGCGAGCGTCGGCGCGATGAAGCCGGGAATCTTCGAGAAGCCGTCGGCCGCGACGCGCTGGTTCGTGTCCAGCACGTACGGATTGCCGAACCGTTCGAGCACGACGTCGCGGTAGCGTTCGAGGTCGAGCGGGCTCGGGCTGAGACACGGGATCACGTCCTGCGTCACGTAGTCGTGCGCGAAGCGGCGGATCGCCGCGTCGTGCGTGCCTTCGTGGATGTACGTGTGGCCCGCGAGCGTGCCGGCCCACGCGATGCAGCTGTGCGTCGCGTTGAGGATGCGGATCTTCGCTTCCTCGTACGGATGCACGTCGTCGACCAGTTCCGCGCCGGCCAGCTCCCAGCGCGGCCGGCCCGCCGCGAAGCGGTCCTCGATCACCCACTGGATGAACGACTCGCCCATCACCGGACACGCGTCGTCGACGCCGGTTGCCGCGCGCACCCGTTCGCGCACGTCGGCGGTCGGGCGCGGCGTGATGCGGTCGACCATCGCGCTCGGTGTCGCGACGTTCGCATCGAACCACGCGAGCAGATCGGTCTCGCCGCGCCGCTCGAGGAATTCACGCATGCCCGCGCGAAAGCGCGCGCCGTTGTTGCGCAGGTTGTCGCAGCTCTGCAGTGTGAGCGGGCCCGCGCCGCGTTTCGCGCGTTCGGCGAGCAGCGCCGCGAGCGCGCCGTACAGCGTCGTGCGCGCGCCCTGCAGGTCGGCCGCGAGATCGGCGTTCGCGAGGTCGAGCCGGTTGTGTTCGTTGAGGTAGTAGCCGCCTTCGGTGACGGTGAACGACACGATCCGGCACGCCGGGTCGGCGCCGGCGTCGATCAGCGCGGCGAGATCGATCGACCACGGCAGCACGCGCGAGATCGCGCGGACCGTCTCGTACGCGCGCTCGCCCTGCGGCGTGACGGTTTCGAGCGTGTAGGCGCCGTGCTGCGCGGCGAGCGCGTCCATCGTCGCGCGCATGTCGTCGCGGATGTTGCCGACGGTCAGCGACCAGCGTTCGTCGGCCGGCACGGCCGCGTTCACGCGGTGCAGATACCACGCCTGGTGCGCGCGGTGGAACGAGCCTGCGCCGATGTGCAGCAGCACGGGCGCGTGGGCGGAGGGCGATTCGCTCATCCGGTGTCTCCTGTTCGTGCCAGTCTTTCCTGTCGAATACGATCATTTGCTCTTTATGTGAGCGAATGATCGTATTCGGGCGAGCGAAAGTCAAGGCGCGGGCGCGGCATTTCGATGGTGCGCTGCGGCGGCGCGTGGGCGGGGCGGAAGCGGGGGCGGAAGGCGGAAGGCGGAAGGCGGAAGGCGGAAGGCGTCAGCGTCCGTCGCGCATCGATGCGACGAGTTCGTCGGGCAGCGAGCGTGCTGGCCGCCCCGGCAGGGTGCCGTGACGCGTCGGAACACGGTGAGCGTGAGTAGCGGATGGTGCGGCGCCGCAACGATATGGCGATATGCCGGCGATCGTCCCGGTGGCTCGTCGGCTCGTCGGCTCGTCGGCACGTCGATATGTCGGCCCGTCGGCCCGTCGGAAACGCGGCGACCGCGTCGGCATCGGATCCCGCACGCGGACGGCGCGAGGCCGATCCCGTGCGTGCCCGGCCCTTGCGCGAGCCGGCGGCGCCGGCTGCGGCGGCACATTCCGCGGCGTGCACACGAACGCGCGTTGCCGCGCGAAGGGGAGGCGCCGGCCCGCACGTCGTCGTGACGCGCGGGCGCGAGGCGTGCGTTACAGCGTGGTGCGCACGTGCCAGAGCTCGGGGAACAGCACGACGTCGAGCATCTTGCGCAGATACGGCGCGCCGCTCGTGCCGCCGGTGCCCTGCTTGAAGCCGATGATGCGCTCGACGGTCGTCACGTGACGGAAGCGCCACTGGCGGAACGCATCCTCGAGATCGACGAGTTCCTCGGCCATCTCGTAGAGCTCCCAGTGCTGCTGCGGGTGACGATAGACCTCGAGCCACGCGGCCTCGACCGTTTCGTCGTGACGCATCGGCTGCGTCCAGTCGCGCTCGAGCCGTTCGGGCGCGATCGGGAAACCGCGCCGCGCGAGCAGGCGCACGACTTCGTCGTAGAACGACGGCGCCTCGAGCGTCGCGCGCACCTGTTCGAGGATGTCGGGCCGGTGCGCATGCGGCTGCAGCATCTGCACGTTCTTGTTGCCGAGCAGGAATTCGAGCTGCCGGTACTGGTACGACTGGAAGCCCGACGACTGGCCGAGATACGGCCGCATCGCCGAATACTCGGACGGCGTCATCGTCGACAGCACGTTCCACGCCTGCACGAGTTGCTCGAGGATCCGCGACACGCGCGCGAGCATCTTGAACGCGGGCGGCAGCGCGTCGCCGCGCACCGCGTCGAGCGCGCCGCGCAGCTCGAACAGCGCGAGCTTCATCCACAGCTCGCTCGTCTGATGCTGGATGATGAACAGCATCTCGTTGTGATCGGGCGACAGCGGATGCTGCGCGTCGAGGATCGCGTTCAGCGACAGGTAGTCGCCGTAGCTCATCGACTTCGAGAAATCGAGCTGCGCATCGTGCCAGCCGGCTTGAGCGGTGGCTTCGCCAGGCACGTGCGGCGCTTCATGAGCCGGTTGGGCCGCGCGTGCGCCCGAGAACGGGCAGCCCGCCGGCGCGTCGTCGCCGGGTGGCTGAATATGACCAGAATTCACGACTTTCTCCAGATTTGAATGACGGGGCGCGGCGCGCAATCCGCACGTCGCGGCGGCGCGCGCCGGGCTGGAAGCGGTCAGGTCACCGCGCCGCGCTCGGCGAACTCGGGCGCCTTCCACGCGTCGGTGGCGAGGATGTCGCGCAGCGTCTCGACGGCATCCCACACGTCGACGAAGCGCGTATAGAGCGGCGTGAAACCGAAGCGCAGCACGTAAGGCTCGCGGTAGTCGCCGATCACGCCGCGCGCGATCAGCGCCTGCATCACCTCGTAGCCGTGCGGATGCTCGAAGCTCGCCTGCGAGCCGCGCTGGTGATGCGCGCGCGGCGTGACGAGCTTCAGCGACAGGCCCGCGCAGCGCGTTTCGACGAGCGCGATGAACGCGTCGGTCAGCGCGAGCGACTTGCGGCGGATCGCGTGCATGTCGGTCTGCAGGAACACGTCGAGCCCGCATTCGACCATCGACATCGACACGATCGGCTGCGTGCCGCACAGGAAGCGCGCGATGCCCGGATCGGGCGCGAAGCCCGGCTGCATCGCGAACGGTGCGCGGTGGCCCCACCAGCCCGACAGCGGCTGCGAGAAGTGAGCGAGATGACGCCGCGGCACCCACACGAAGGCCGGCGAACCGGGGCCGCCGTTCAGGTACTTGTACGTGCAGCCGACCGCGCCGTCCGCGTGCGCGCCGTTCAGGTCGACCGGCACCGCGCCGGCCGAATGCGCGAGATCCCACAGCATCAGCGCGCCCGCATCGTGCACGAGCTGCGTGACGGCCGGCATGTCGTGCATGTAGCCGGTGCGGTAGTTCACGTGCGTGATCATCGCGACGGCCGTGTCCGCGCCGAGCGCGTCGGGCAGGTCCGCCGGATCGTCGATCAGGCGCAGCTCGTAGTCGCCGCCGAGCTGTTCGATCAGCCCTTGCGCGATGTACAGGTCGGTCGGGAAGTTCGAGCGCTCCGACACGATCACGCGGCGCTCCGGCGCGCGTTCGGCCTGGTGGCGCAGCATCGCCGACAGCAGCTTGAACAGGTTGATCGAGATGGTGTCGGTCACGACGGTTTCGCCGGGCGCGCCGCCGATCAGCGTCGCGAGCTTGTCGCCGAGGCGGCGCGGCAGCGCGAACCAGCCGGCGGTGTTCCAGCTGCGGATCAGGCCTTCGCCCCATTCGGCGCCGATCACCTGTTGCGCGCGGGCGGCCGATGCGCGCGGCTGCGCGCCGAGCGAGTTGCCGTCGAGATAGATCACGCCGTCGGGCAGCGCGAACTGGTCGCGCAGCGCGGCGAGCGGGTCGTCGCGGTCGAGGGCGAGCGCGTCTTCACGGGTCTTGATGATCATGATGTCGGGTCAGTAGTTCGCGGACGAGTGGTTCGCGGGTCGATGGTTGGATGAATCAGGAGGACCGGCCGGGCAGCGCGCGCAGCACCGCACGCACGGGGCTCGCGTCGAGCGTCGCGAATTTCAGCGGCAGCGCGATCAGCTCGTAGTCGCCGGGCGGCACGTCGTCGAGCACGATCCCTTCGAGGATCGCCATCCGGTGCGCGCGCACGCGGTGATGCGCATCCATGGTCTTCGAGTCCTGCGGGTCGAGCGACGGCGTATCGATGCCGATCAGCTTGACGCCGTGCGCGGCGAGCAGGTCGACGGTCTCGGGCGCGACCGCGCAGAAGCTGCTGTCCCATTGCGCGACGCTGGCGCGCGCATAGGTGCGCAGCAGCACGCGCGGCGGCACGCCGGCGAGCGCGGCCTCGAGGTCGGCCGGACGCACGACCGGCGATGCGCCGATGCAGTGGATCACGCGGCACGGGCCGAGATAGGTGTCGAGCGGCACCGCGCCGATCGGCGCGCCGTCGGCGTCGTAGTGAAGCGGCGCGTCGCAGTGCGCGCCGGTATGCGGCGACAGCGTCAGGCGCGCGACGTTGACCGGCGAGCCGGCCTCCATCCGCCATACGCGTTCGACGGAAACCGGCGTGTCGCCCGGCCACACGGGGGTGGCGGGGCTGACGGGCGGCGAGATGTCCCAGAGTGTGTCCATGGCATGACGAGTCGGTGAATCGATGCTTCGAATGATAGGTGGACACTCGCAGAAAGTGCTTGCGAAATAAACATGGACAATCCGCCCGATTGGCAGATAATTCGACTCAGAGGGAAAACGGGGACCAAAAATGCACGCGATCACGCTCGATGCCACCGACTGCCGGATTCTGGCGGTCCTGCAGGAAGAGGGCAGAATCAGCAATCTCGATCTGGCGGAACGCATCTCGCTTTCGCCATCCGCCTGTCTGCGCCGGATGCGCCTGCTCGAGGAGCAGGGCGTGATCGAGCACTATCGCGCGTGCCTGAGCCGCGAGAAGCTCGGCTTCGAGCTCGAGGCGTTCGTGCAGGTGTCGATGCGCAACGAAGAGAATCAATGGCACGAGCGCTTCGCGGAGGCGCTGCGCGAATGGCCGGAGGTGGTCGGCGCGTTCGTCGTGACGGGCGAGAGCCACTACCTGCTGCGCGTGCTCGCGCACAACCTCAAGCACTATTCGGATTTCGTGCTGAACCGGCTCTACAAGGCGCCGGGCGTGATGGACATCCGTTCGAACATCGTGCTGCAGACGCTGAAGGACGAAGCGGGCGCGCCGGTCGGGCTGGCGCGCATGGGGGCGATCAAAGCGGTGTGAGGCCGTGGAAGCCGCCGCCGTGGAACACGAGCGGCGGAGCGGCATCCGACACGGCACGCACGCCGCAGCGTTCCACTTCGCCGACGAAGATCACATGGTCGCCTTCGTCGTAGCGGCTGCGGTTGTGGCATTCGAACCACGCGAGCGCACCGTCGAGCACCGGCATGCCCGAGTTGCCGGCCGCGTGCGCGATCCCTTCGAAGCGGTCGCCCTTGTAGGTCGAGAAGCGCTTGCACAGGTCGAGCTGCGACGCCGCGAGCACGTTCACCACGTAATGGCTGTTGCTGCGGAACACCGGCGTCGACGCCGATTTGTGCGCGAGGCTCCACAGCACGAGCGGCGGATCGAGCGACACCGAGTTGAACGAACTCGCGGTGATGCCGATCAACTGCCCGGACGGCGCACGCGTCGTGATGACCGTGACGCCGGTCGCGAACTGGCCGAGCGCCTGGCGAAAGGCGGCCGAGTCGAAATCGGGCGGGGTGGCATGCTTCATCGGGCGGCCATCCGGATCGAAACGGACAGGCGCGGCGCGCGGCGGGTGCGGGAGGCGCGGCGGACGAAAGGCGGCAAGGCCAGGGCGGTCGGTCGGGAAGTGGTGCGCATGGCGCGATTTTAGCGGAATCGCGACCGCCGGGCCCGTGCGGACGGTGCATTGCGGGGCCAGCGTGAGGTAGCGAACACAGTCGCGCGGCGCCGCGATCGGGCCCGCCGAGGCGTTTCTGGCGTGTTTTATCGCGCGCGGTCGGTGGCCCGCCCATGCGGCAGGCCATCCGCCACGCCCTGCATCACGCGCGACCGCCGCGGCAGCCATCGCGCGTGCGCTACCGCGCCGCCGCCAGCCCGAGCGACAGCGCACCCGTCAGGATCAGGCTCGACGCCCACACCGCATCGAGGTTGAACCAGCTCCGCGCGACGAACTTCAGCCCGAGATAGCGGTACACGAGCCACGCGAGCACGCCGCCCGTGCCGATCATCGCGGCCGCGTGCACGGCCGCGACGACGAGCGCCATCCCGAGATGCGCGTCGACGAGCGTGGCCGCCGCGCGATCGCCGGCGTCCGTGTCGAGCCCGCAAAGCCCCAGATAGATCGGCACCAGCATCAGCCCGGCGCCGTGCGCGAGCGCGACCGCGAACGACCACAGCCCGAGCCGCGCGGGCGGAATCCGCGCGAGCGCACGCGGGTGACGCCGCCGGATCAGCAGCACCGCGCCGAAGCCGATCACGAGCGCGCTCGCGCCGATCCGGATCGCCGACTGCCATGCAAGCAGCGCGGCGAGCAGCCCGAACGGCAGCATCACCATGAATACCGCGAGCGCATGGCCGAGCGCGAGATAGCCGAGCGCCGCGACGAGCGCGCCGTCGCGGCGCGTCATCAACGCGTTCGACACCGCGAGCGGCCAGCCCATCGCCGGATTGAGCCCGTGATAGACGCCGCTCGCGAGCACGGCCGCCCACAGCGCGAGCGGCGCGGAGAGGCCGGCGCTCAACGCTTGACCGACGGATAGCAGAACGAGTCGGTCGAGCAGTCGCCGCCTTCCAGCCGGATCTGGTGCGCGCGATAGCCGTCGGGGAACTCGACCCAGTAGTCGTCGGCGAGCGTCAGCCCGCCGTCCGGCCCCGCATGCGCGAGCACCTGCGCGGCCGGCACGCCGTCCGGATAGAACTGGTCGTCCCACGTCGAGTAGAGCGAGTTGGTCCAGTACACGCGCCGGCCGTCGCGGCTGATTTCCACCATCTGCGGGCCGCCGGCGAACGCGCGGCCGTTCGAGTGCGGCGCGCGGCGCACGATCCCGCCGATGCGCACCGACCCGGCGAGCACCGGGTGACGCGGATCCGACACGTCGTACTGACGCATCTCGCCCGTGCCCCAGCACGATACGTACAGGAAACGGTCGTCGAGCGACAGGTCGATGTCGGTCACGAGCGGCGGCACCGCGCCGAATCCCTGGAGCAGCGGCGGCAGTTCGTCGGCGGCGGCCGGCTCGGGCGGAATCGTCGCGGTCTTCTCCACATGGAACTGGCCGTCCTCGCGCCACCAGGTCCAGATCGATCCTTCGAGATTGGTCGTGTCGACCACGACGCCGACGAACCCGTATTCGCGCACCGGATCGTGCGCGGGCCGCACTTCGAGCGCCATCTGGTGCTGCGCGCCGAGATCGATCGTCTGCACGTTGCGCCGCGCGCGCAGGTCCCAGAAATGCAGCCGGTGGCCGTAGCGGTTCGCGAGCAGGTCTTCCGGCACGATGCCGTTCTCGAATTGCGGCGGCAGCGCCCATTCGCTCGACACCATGTAGTCGCGCGGCAGGTTCCACCAGAAGTCGTAATGCTTGTCCTGCGGGCCGCGGTCGATTTCCCAGCGGCCGAGCACGTCGAAGGTCTCGCAGTCCATGATGAAGATGCCGGGCGCGCCGTCGGTGCCGTCCGGGCCCGCGCCGCCGAGCGTGCTCACGTAGATGCCCTCGGGGCCGCAATGAACCGTATGCGGCCGCGAATAGCCGGTCTTCGCGAACACCTCGCCGGGCTCGATGATCTTGTGGATACGCGCCTGCGTCGGGTGCGGCTTCGTGTCGATCACGTAGATCCGCGACGAGCGCAGGCCCGGGATGATCAGGAAGCGGCGCTCGAGAAACGCGTGACCGGTCAGCGGCGACAGCGACGACGAGCACGCATTCCAGCCGAAGTGGTGGAATTCGTCGCCGGTGTTCGGCATCGTCACCGTGTGCACGATCTTGCCGTAGGTCGCCGAGCCGGGTTTCACGTCGATCACGGCGAGCGCGTCGGGCCTGGAAAAATCGGGGCTCAGCAACAACGTATAGGCAAATTCCTCCGCCGGCGCCTGCATCGCAAGTTCCGGCGAAGCGTGAAAGGTCGGGTCAGGCCGCATGCTCATCGTGGTGCCTCTCTCGGTTGTATCGGATCACGGGCGCACGGCCGTTCACTGCGGGCGTGCGGGTCGAACAGGTTGCGTGACGGGAATGCACAGGCGGTGGCGCGCGATTGCAGGACGCGCGGTGCGGTGCATCAGGTCGGGAAAGCGGGGAAACGCGGCGCGCCGGATCGTCGCGCAGGCGGCGCAACGGGCGTACGGTGACGCGAGGGTGCGGTGAAGGCGACGGCGCGCGGGGCACCGGCGGCCGGGCCCGTCATGCGGGCGATTTCTGCTGAGGCGTGCATATCGATGTTCCGGCAGATGTTGTTGGCATCAGGGCGGGCATGCATCGGACGCTGCGTGCAGCCGGACGGTGTGCCGTCGCGGCGAAGCGTGCCTAAGTGTAGTCGAGAAACGCGCAGCCGGTGGCGCGCGGCGCGCATGCGGTTCTGCCGGATTCGCGCGCGAGTGAGATACTTGAACGCTGCCGCTGCGCGCCGGGCAACCGGGCAGCGACGATAAGGACCGGCGGCGCCGGCGCGTGCCTGCGTGCCGGCCGCCGTCTTCAACGAGGTACTGATTTCATGGTGAACGAGATGCTTGAAACCGCGACTGTGGGCGGCGGGTGCTTCTGGTGCACGGAGGCCGTGTTTCTCGACGTCGACGGCGTGACGGCCGTCCAGTCGGGCTATGCGGGCGGCCATACGCGCAATCCCGGCTATCGCGACGTCTGCGACGGCGACACCGGTCACGCCGAGGTCGTGAACGTGACGTTCGATCCGGCGCGCATCGGTTATCGCGAGATCCTCGAGATCTTCTTCGCGACGCACGATCCGACCCAGCTGAACCGGCAGGGCAACGACGTCGGCACGCAATACCGGTCGGTCGTGTTCACGCATTCCGACGCGCAGCGCGACGTCGCGCTCGACGTGATCCGCGAACTGGAGCGCGAGCAGGTGTTCGGGCAGCCGATCGTCACGCAGGTCGTGCCGCTCGACGGCAACTACTGGCCGGCCGAGGACTATCATCAGAACTATTACGCACGCAATCCGGGGCAGGGCTACTGCTCGGTCGTGATCGGGCCGAAGCTCGCGAAATTCCGCCAGAAGTTCTCGCACCGGCTGAAGTCGCAGCGCGGCGCGTAATCGGCGCGTCAGCCGCAAGCGGCGCGGGCACCCGCGCCGCGACCCCTACGCCGCCTCGCTGCGCCAGTGCGCGCACGCGGCGGCGATCTCGCGCGCGAGCGCGAGGCACGACAGCGGCGCGGAGCCTTCCGCCTTGTTGTTGATCGTGATGATCACCGGCTGTCCGGCCAGCGCGTAGCGCGCGGCCAGCTCGGCGAGCGCCGCGCGCGTGGCCGGGTCCTCGTCGACGAGCTTGTCGAACGGCTCGTACTTCGCTTTCGCCTGTTCGTACTTGAAGCCGCCGTGCAGGCTCCAGCGCACGATCAGCGGGCCCGGCGCATCGCCGTCGAGCAGCGCGAGCGCGGCCGCCTGGCGCAGCGGGTCGGGCATCCGCGCGTGCAGGCCGACGCAGTAGCGCACGCCGAGCGCCGCGAGCGCGCGGATGAAGCGCGGCGTGAGCAGGCTCGCGTCGCGGATCTCGATCGCGTAGCGCGTGCCGTCGGCGTCCGGCGGCAGCGGCGGCAATGCCGCGAAGAATGCCGACAGCCGGTCGATCAGCGCGGCCGGCTCGGCGAGCAGTTGATCGGGCATCGGCGAGAACTGGAACACCAGCACGCCGGCCTTCCGGCCGAGCCCTTCGAGGCACGGCTGCACGAATTCCCGGGTCGCGAGCTGCGCGTCGAGGAAGGTCGGGTTCGGGCCCGACGGCTCGCCGCGCCTGCCGCGCACGACCGCATCGGTGACGGACGCCGGCGCCTTCACGACGAAGCGGAAGTCGTCCGGCACCTGTTGCGCGTAGCGCAGATAATCGGCCACCGACAGCGGCCCGTAGAACGAGCGGTCGAGGCTCACGCTCTTCAGCAGCGGATGCGCGCCGTACGCCTCGAGCCCTTCGCGCGACAGCTTCGTCTGCGCGAAATCGCCGTCGTAGACGATGCCGTCCCAGCCGGGGAAATACCACGACGACGTGCCGAGCCGCACATTGGGCGGCAGCGCGGCCGCGGCGGCGGCGACTTCCGCGGAAACCGGGGCGGGCGGCACGCCGCGCCGGCGCCGGCTTTTCTTCGGCGGCGCGGCCGGTGGAGACGGTTCGTCCCACAGCAGGCCGGAGGCAGGGGGCGGTTCCGCCGGTTCCTGGTCGGCGGAAGGACGGGGCGATGCACGGCCGGCGCGCGCAGGCGACTTTGCCGGCCGCGCAGTGTCGTGTTCGTCCGGCGTCACGCGTGCGCCGGCACCTGCAGCGCTGTCGCCATCCGCGGGCGCGGCCGCGCGCGCGTCGTCGGGCGCCGCGCCGCCGAACAGGTCGAACTGCCCGTCGGCGTGCGATCCGTCCGGTTCGTCGCGCTGCTGTCGTTGCGGCGGCGTGTTGCGCCGCGTCCTGCCGTCACCCATGCATGCCCAGCGTGAAGTGCCGCCTAGCGCGGCAGCGAGTGTTCGTACATGTAGCGCCGCGACCACGGCAGCGTTTTCGCGCTGCGTCCGGCCTTGCGGCACACGATCTGGAAGATCGACACGTCGTCGTGTTCGAACGCATACGCGCAACCGGCGAGGTACACGCGCCAGATGCGGAATTTCTCGTCGTCGACGAGCGCGCGCGCCTGGTCCGCCTTCGCCTCGAAGTTCTCGGTCCAGATGTCGAGCGTGCGCGCATAGTGCCGCCGCAGGCTTTCGACGTCAATCGCCTCGAGCCCGCCGCGCTGCGCCGCTTCGAGCGCGAGGCTGATGTGCGGCAGCTCGCCGTCCGGGAACACGTAGCGGTCGATGAATTCGCCGCCGCCGAGCGCCGTTTCGCCGCTTTCCGCGTCGGTCGACGTGATCCCGTGGTTCATCGCGATGCCGTCGTCGGTCAGCAGGTCGTGCACGCGTGAGAAATAGAGCGGCAGGTTCTTGCGGCCGACGTGCTCGAACATCCCGACGCTCGTGATGCGGTCGAACTGCCCGTCGATCTCGCGGTAGTCCTGCAGGCGGATCTCGATCTTGTCCTCGAGCCCGGCGGCCTTCACGCGCGCGGTCGCGAGATCGAACTGGTTCTGCGACAGCGTCACGCCCAGGCACGTCGCGCCGAACTTCTGCGCGGCGCGCAGCACGAGCGCGCCCCAGCCGCAGCCGATGTCGAGCAGGCGCTGGCCGGGCTCCAGCTGGATCTTGGTCAGGATGTGGTCGATCTTCTTGATCTGCGCGGTCGCGAGATCCTCGTCGCCGTTCTCGAAGTACGCGCACGAGTACACCATGTTCTCGTCGAGCCACAGCTGGTAGAACTCGTTCGAGACGTCGTAGTGATACTGGATCGCCTTCCGGTCGGTGTTCTTCGTGTGATTGAAGTAGCGCTTCACGCGCGCGAGCTTGCTCGCGCTGGTGACCGTGCTGCGCGCGAGCGAATAGCTGATGTTGATGATGTCCGACAGCCGGCCTTCGATGTCGATCTTGCCCTTCACGTACGCCTCGCCGAGATTGTCGAGGCTCGGTTCGAGCAAGAGCGGCAGCGCCGACGCGCTGTTGACCTTCAGCGTGACCTGCGGTGCGCTGAAGGTGCCGAAATCGAGTTGATCGCCGTTCCACAGCACGAGGCGCGCCGGTATGTTCGCTTTCGCCCGTACTTCGTCCGCCCACTGTGCCAGCTTCTTTTCCCAGAACATTTGGATTCTCCGTTTGTTCGTTGGATCGAATACAGCCAAGTATCTTGACCGGCGCCCGCCTCCTGCGAGGCGGGCGCCCGGATGCAACACGAGACACGACCGGCAAGCGGCACCGCGGCCGCGGTTCGGCTTACGGCGACAGGCGCGAGATCGTCCAGCCCGACGCCGCAGCGGCGTCGCGCGTATAGAGCAGGCGGTCGTGCAGCCGCGACGGGCGGCCCTGCCAGAACTCGATCGCGTCGGGCACGACGCGATAGCCGCCCCAGTGCGGCGGGCGCGGCGGGTTCTCGCCGTAGCGTTCGGCCACGTCCTTCTCGCGCGCTTCGAGCGTCGCGCGGCTGTCGATCACGGCGCTCTGCTCGGACGCCCACGCACCGATGCGCGAGCCGAGCGGGCGCGACGCGAAATAGCGGTCGCTTTCGTCGGCGCTGGTCTTTTCGATCCGGCCCTCGATGCGCACCTGGCGCTCGAGTTCGATCCAGTAGAACAGCAGTGCCGCGTACGGATGGGCGGCGAGGTCGCGCCCCTTGCGGCTTCCGTAATTGGTAAAGAAGACGAACCCGCGTTCGTCGACAGCCTTGATGAGCACGATGCGTGCCGACGGCCGGCCGTCGTCGCCGACGGTGGCGAGCGTCATCGTGTTGGGCTCGGGGAGCTTGGCGGCGAGCGCCTCCTTGAACCAGCGATCGAACTGGGCGAAGGGGTCGGGGGCGGCATCGGCTTCGTCGAGCGAAGCACGCGAATAGTTGATGCGGAGATCGGCGAGAGTCGTCATGTTATGCGAACGCTTCAATCTGGGGCCAGTATAGCTAACGCGCGAGAATCGTGCGTGCACAGTGGCGCGTGCCGGCGGGGAGTTCAGGCAAAATAGAGGGCTGCTCGACTTACGTTTTCCTTGCTGCCATGTCCGCTGCCGACACCGCCCCGCTCAGTTCCTCTGATCTTACCCCGACCCCGACAATCCAGCTTGACGTGGATCGCGAGCGCCGCTTCGGCGGCATCGCGCGGCTGTACGGCGCCCCGGCGCTCGCCGCGTTCGAGGGCGCGCACGTGGCCGTGATCGGCATCGGCGGCGTCGGGTCGTGGACGGCCGAGGCGCTCGCGCGCAGCGCGATCGGCACGCTGACGCTGATCGATCTCGACAACGTCGCCGAAAGCAATACGAACCGGCAGATCCACGCGCTCGACGGCAATTACGGCAAGCCGAAGGTCGACGCGATGGCCGAGCGGATCGCGCTGATCGATCCCGCGTGCCGCGTGAACCGGATCGAGGATTTCGCGGAACCCGACAACTTCGACGCGCTGCTCGGCGGCGGCTTCGACTACGTGATCGACGCGATCGACAGCGTGCGCACGAAGGTCGCGCTGATCGCGTGGTGCGTCGCGAAAGGGCAGCCGCTCGTCACGGTCGGCGGCGCAGGCGGGCAGCTCGACCCGACGCGCATCCGCATCGACGATCTCGCGCTGACGATCCAGGATCCGCTGCTCTCGAAGGTGCGTGCGCAGCTGCGCAAGCAGCACGGCTTTCCGCGCGGGCCGAAGGCGCGCTTCAAGGTCAGCGCCGTGTATTCGGACGAGCCGCTGATCTATCCGGAAGCGGCCGCGTGCGACATCGAGGATGGCGCGGAACCGTCCACCGCCGCGCATGTCGCGGGGCTCAACTGCGCGGGGTTCGGTTCGAGCGTGTGCGTGACCGCGAGCTTCGGTTTCGCGGCCGCCGCGCATGCGTTGCGGGCGATCGCGGCGCGGGCCGCGGGTTGATCGGGGCGTCGAGCGACGCGCCAGGGAATGTTGCGGCGCGGCGGACCCGCCGCGCGCGACGAGGCGAGTCGGCCAGGCCATCGCGGCCCGGCCGTTCGTTCGTCAGTTGAGCGCCATGCTCAGCTTGCGCCGCCACGCGGCGACGAGTTCCGGGCGATCGCCCGCTAGCTCGAACACCGAGATCATCGTACGGCGGCCGAGGTCGTCGCCATACGCGCGGTCGCGCAGCACGATTTCGAGCAACTGCTCGAGCGCGCCTTCGTACGCGCGGCGCGCGATCAGGCTCTGCGCGAGGTCGAAGCGTGCGTCGAGATCGGCGGGGTTCGCCGCGATGCGCGCCTCGAGCGCGTCGGTCGGCGGCAGGTCGGCCGTCGCGTCGAGCGCATCGAAACGGGTCTTGATCGCCTGGTAGCGCGGATCGGTGCCCTGCACGGTCTGCGGCGACAGGCGTTCGGCCTCGGCGCGTGCGGCGTCCACCTGGTTGTTCGCGAGCAGCAGTTCGATCAGGTCGAGCCGCGCGTCGTCGAAGCCGGGGTTCAGCGCGAGCGCCGCTTCGAGGTGGGTGATCGCATCGTCGTAGCGCGATTCGGCGATCGCGTATTGTGCGGCGCGGCGCTCGGCTTCGTCGGGCGCGGGCAGCAGCCGGTCGAGGAACGCACGCAACTGGCCTTCCGGCAGCACGCCGATGAACTGGTCGACCGGGCGCCCGTCGGCGAACGCGATCACGTGCGGGATGCTGCGCGTCTGGAAGTGCGCGGCGAGCTCCTGGTTCTCGTCCACGTTCACCTTCACGAGCTTCCAGCGGCCTTCGTAGTCGGCTTCGAGCTTTTCGAGCAGCGGACCGAGCGTCTTGCAGGGGCCGCACCACGGCGCCCAGAAGTCGACCAGCACGGGCGTGTCCAGCGACGCCTCGATGACGTCTTTCTCGAAAGTGGCAAGCGTGGTGTCCATGTCGTTCTCTTCGGTTCGAATGTCGTCAGGATGGGGGCGGCGCGCCCCTTTTTCAACGCGGCTTCGACTCGGGCAGCGGAATCCACTCGGTTTCGCCGGGCACCTTGCCCATTTCCTGGTTCGTCCACGCCCGTTTCGCGCGCTCGATCGCGTCGCGGCTGCTGGCGACGAAGTTCCATTCGATGAAGCGCTCGCCGTCGATCTTGTCGCCGCCCAGCAGCATCGCGCGCGCGCCGTTGCCGCTCGCGAGCGTGACGGTGGCGCCCGGTGCGAGCACGGCCATCTGCTCGGCCGGCACCGGCGTGCCGTCGATCGACAGGTCACCGTCGACCACGTAGACCGCGCGTTCCTCGTGCGACGCGTCGAGTTCGAGGCGGCCGCCGGCCGCGAATTCGGCGGCGACGTACAGCGTGCGCGAGAACGTCGTGACGGGCGAGCGCAGGCCGAACGCGTCGCCGGCGATCACCGTCAGCGACACGCCGTTCTCGTCGCGCTTGGGCAGCGTGTCGGCCGCATGGTGCTCGAACGACGGCTCGGTGGTCTCGTGGGCAACCGGCAGCGCGACCCAGGTCTGGATCCCGTGCACCGTGTGGCCGCTCGCGCGCTGCGCGTCGGGCGTGCGCTCCGAGTGGACGATGCCGCGGCCGGCCGTCATCCAGTTCACGTCGCCCGGCACGATCTCCTGCAGCGAGCCGAGGCTGTCGCGGTGCAGGATCGCGCCGTCGAACAGGTAGGTGACGGTGGCGAGCCCGATATGCGGATGCGGGCGCACGTCGAGCCCGGTGCCGGCCGGCAGCGTCGCGGGCCCCATGTGATCGAAGAAGATGAACGGGCCGACGAGGCGTGCGGCGAGCGCGGGCAGCGTGCGGCGCACCTGCAGGTTGCCGATGTCGCGGATGTGCGGCTTCAGCAGGGCTTTGATCGGATCGGTCATGGCGGGCCTCGTGGGGAACGGCAGGAATGCCGGTCATTGTACTGGCGGCACGGCGGCCACGCGTGCAACGGGCAGCCGGATGTCCGCCGCGCGATGCGGCCGCGGGGCAGGCACGCGTCGTGCGGCGCGGCCACGGCGCCGTGCCTGGCGCCGATTCCATGTGCACCGCGCGGGTATCGGGTCGCGCGGCGAAATTCGGTAGACTGAGCGGCGTTCAGGAAACCATCCGACAAAATCGAGGAGACGCCGATGATGGCCCCGAAGGACTTGCTGCTCGCGCTGGTCGTGATCCTGGCGTGGGGCGTGAACTTCGTCGTGATCAAGGTCGGCCTGCACGGCATGCCGCCGATGCTGCTCGGCGCGCTGCGCTTCACGCTCGCCGCGGTGCCCGCGGTGTTCTTCGTGCGCCGGCCGCAGATTCCGTGGCGCATGCTGATCCTGTATGGCGCGACGATCCAGCTCGGCCAGTTCGTGCTCCTGTTTACCGGCATGTACGTCGGCATGCCGGCCGGCCTCGCGTCGCTCGTGTTGCAGTCGCAGGCATTCTTCACGCTGGTGTTCGCGATGCTGTTCCTCGGCGAGCGGCTGCGCGTGCAGAGCCTGGTCGGGCTCGCGGTCGCCGCGGCCGGACTCGTCGTGATCGCTGCGCAGGGCGGCCGCGCGATGACGCTCGCGGGCTTCCTGCTGACCCTCTGCTCGGCCGCGATGTGGGCGTTCGGCAATATCGTCACGAAGAAGCTGGGCAAGGCCAACCTGGTGTCGCTCGTCGTGTGGGCGAGCCTCGTGCCGCCGGTGCCGTTCTTCCTGCTGTCGCTGTGGTTCGAGGGGCCGCAGCGGATCGAGGCCGCGCTGCTCGGGCTGAACGGCGCGTCGATCTTCGCGGTCGTCTATCTCGCGTTCGTCGCGACGCTGCTCGGCTACGGCTTGTGGAGCCGCCTGATGTCGCGTTATCCGGCCGCCCAGGTCGCGCAGTTCTCGCTGCTGGTGCCGATCGTCGGGCTCGCGTCGTCGGCGCTGCTGCTCGACGAGCATCTGACGGACGCGCAGCTGATCGGCGCCGCGCTCGTGATGGGCGGGCTCGCGGTGAACGTGTTCGGCGGGAAGCTCGCGCGCCGCTTCGCGGCGTTGTGACGCGCCGGCACGCAGCGCGTGCCGGCGGCGGGGCAGGGTGGCCGGTCAGGCCATCCGGCTCTTCGCGAGCGGCGGATTCGCGGCGAAGTAACGCTTGATGCCGCGGAAGATCGCGTCGGCCATCTGGTCGCGGTAGCTGTCGTCGTTCAGCCGGCTTTCCTCTTCCGGATTGCTGATGAACGCCGTCTCGACGAGGATCGACGGAATGTCGGGCGCCTTCAGCACCGCGAACCCGGCCTGCTCGACCGAGCCCTTGTGCAGCTTGTTGATGCCGCCGACTTCCTTCAGCACGTAGTTGCCGTAGCGCAGCGAATCGCGGATCTGCGCGGTCGTCGACATGTCGAACAGCGCGCGGCTGACTGCCGCGTCCTGGGTCTTGATGTTGATGCCGCCGATCAGGTCGGACGAGTTCTCCTTGTTCGCGAGCCAGCGCGCCGCGGCGCTCGACGCGCCGTGGTCGGACAGCGCGAACACCGACGAGCCGCGCGCGGACGGCGTCGTGAACGCATCGGCGTGGATCGACACGAACAGGTCCGCGCCGACGCGGCGCGCCTTCTGCACGCGCACGTTCAGCGGCACGAAGAAGTCGGCGTCGCGCGTCATCATCGCGCGCATGTTCGGCGCGCCGTCGATCTTCGCGCGCAGCTTCTTCGCGATGTCGAGCGCGACGTGTTTCTCGTACGTGCCGCCGCCGCCGATCGCGCCCGGATCCTCGCCGCCGTGGCCCGGGTCGATCGCGACCGTCAGCAGGCGCACGGTGCCGCCCTTGCCGGATTTCGGCGCGGTGAACTTGTAGGTGTCGCCGTCGTCCTCGCTGTCGTCGC
The DNA here is from genome assembly GCF_003853505.1 of Burkholderia sp. Bp9015. Classification (NCBI taxonomy): domain Bacteria; kingdom Pseudomonadati; phylum Pseudomonadota; class Betaproteobacteria; order Burkholderiales; family Burkholderiaceae; genus Burkholderia; species Burkholderia sp. Bp9015. The sequence goes on along the minus strand of NZ_QTPZ01000052.1, from coordinate 3,984 downwards.
GGCGCGCGATGACGGGCGGCGGCTTGACGGCCGGCTTCGCGGGCGTGGCAGGCGAAGACGGCGTCGCGGCGGCCGGCGGCGTGCGCGGCGCGGCCGGCGTGTTCTGCGCGAAGCGCTGGAAGAACGCGTCGCTGTTGTCGTTGCCCGCGACGGGCGGCGTCGCCGGCCCGTTCAGCGCGCCCGGCGGCTGCACCTGCTGCGCGCGCGCGGTGTCGTTGAGCGCCTGTTCCTTGCGTTCCGTCTGCGCGATCAGGTCGGTCAGCGGATCGGGCGCGACGGCCGGATACAGGTCGAACACGAGCCGGTACTTGTAGGTGCCGACCGGCGGCAGCGTGAACACCTGCGGCTTCACCGAGCCTTTCAGGTCGAACACCATCCGCACCACGTGCGGCTGATACTGGCCGACGCGCACCGACTGGATCTGCGGATCGTTCGGCGCGATCTTCGACACGAGGTCGCGCAGCGCCTGGTCGAGGTCGAGCCCGTTCAGGTCGACGACGAGCCGGTCGGGACCCTGCAGCAGCTGTTGGCTATTCTGCAGCGGCTGGTCGGATTCGATCGTGACGCGCGTGTAATCGCGCGCGGGCCATACACGCACGCCGAGCACCGACGACGCGTGCGCGAGCCGCGGCGCGACGAGGCCGAGCACCAGCGTCGACGCGCCCGCGCACAGGATCTGGCGCCGCCGCCAGTTGTGCGTGGCGGTGGCCGCCGATTCGATCGAGCGGAACGGTTTGATCAACATCTTTCGAGACATGCCTTTCCTGAAGCGCTGTACGCACGGACGGTGAGGGCGCGGCCGTCGCCATCCACGTCGAGCGAGAAAACCAGATCGGGCACGCCGAGCAGGGGGCCCGCCTGCTGCGGCCATTCGACGAGGCAGATCGCGCTGGAATTGAAATACTCGCGAAAGCCTGCATCGGACCATTCGGCCGGATCGTTGAATCGATACAGATCGAAGTGATAGACCTCAAGTTCCCCGTCGTCGCGCGCGAACGCGTACGGTTCGACGAGCGTGTAGGTCGGGCTGCGCACGCGCCCCGGGTGGCCGAGGCCGCGCAGGATCGCGCGCACGAGGGTCGTCTTGCCCGCGCCGAGGTCGCCGATCAGCTGGATCTGCAGCCCGTTGAACGCGTGTGCATGGGCGAGTTCGCTGCGCGCCGCGTCGAGCGCGTGCGCGAAGCGGGTGCCGAAGGCCTCGGTCGCCGCTTCGTCGGCGAGTGCGATCACGCGCTCCGCGAGCGGGGCGGGCAGCGTGTCGGCATGAGGCGTATGGGACGTGGCTGGCATTCTCGTAAAATAGTGCGATGAACCGATTACCGGAACTCGCCGCATCCGACAGGCCTTCGACTCGTGCCGAAGGCGCGGCGCCGTGCGCGCTCGATGATGCGACGTTGGCTGCGCTCGCCGCGCGCATCAGGGCGTGGGGGCGCGAATTGGGTTTCGGGGCGATAGGCATCAGCGATACCGATCTCTCGGATGCCGAAGCAGGCCTCGCCGCCTGGCTGGAAGCCGGGTACCACGGCGAAATGGATTATATGGCGAAACACGGGATGAAACGCGCGCGGCCGGCCGAACTTGTGGCCGGTACGCGACGCGTGATTTCCGCGCGGCTCGCCTATCTGCCGGCCGAAACGCTCGCCGCCGACCCACCCGATGCGTCATCCGGCGCGCTCGCGCCGCACGACTGGCGCGCACGCGAGCGCGCGCGTCTCGACGATCCGCAGGCGGCCGTCGTGTCGATCTACGCACGCGGCCGCGACTATCACAAGGTGCTGCGCAACCGGCTGCAGACGCTCGCGGAGCGCATCGAGCGCGAGATCGGCGCATTCGGCTACCGCGTGTTCACCGATTCGGCGCCGGTGCTCGAGGTCGAGCTCGCGCAGAAGGCCGGGGTCGGCTGGCGCGGCAAGCACACGCTGTTGCTGCAGCGCGACGCGGGTTCGCTGTTCTTCCTCGGCGAAATCTACGTCGACGTGCCGCTGCCGACCGACGCGCAAACGGCGCCCGAGCGCGCGCCCGAGACGCCCGGCGCGCACTGCGGCAGCTGCACGCGCTGCATCGGCGCGTGCCCGACGGGCGCGATCGTCGAACCGTATCGCGTCGACGCGCGCCGCTGCATCTCGTACCTGACGATCGAACTGAAAGGCAGCATTCCGGAGCCGCTGCGGCCGATGATCGGCAACCGCGTGTACGGTTGCGACGACTGCCAGCTCGTGTGTCCGTGGAACAAGTTCGCGCAGGCCGCGCCCGTCGCCGATTTCGACGTGCGGCACGGGCTCGACCGCGCGACGCTCGTCGAGCTGTTCGCGTGGGACGCCGACGCGTTCGACACGCGGATGCAGGGCAGCGCGATCCGGCGCATCGGTTACGAAAGCTGGCTGCGCAATCTCGCGGTCGGGCTCGGCAATGCGTTGCGCGCGCCGGCCGATCGGCTCGCACCCGAAGCGCGCACCGCGATCGTCGCCGCGTTGCGCGCGCGGGCCGACGATCCGTCGCCGGTCGTGCGCGAGCATGTCGAATGGGCGCTGCGTGCCGCATGAAGGCGGCGTAAAGTGTCGTCGGCGCGCGGCGGCGCCGCGTGTTTCACCGGTCAGGAGAAGTTCATGTTCAACGCAGTCATCGACGCGCCGTTCGGCAAGGTCGGCATCCGCACCGATGCCGCGGTGGTGCGCGAGATCGTCTATCTACCCGAGTCGGTCAAGTCGGTCGATCCGGATTCGCCGCTCGCGAAGCGCGCGGTCGAGCAGATCGAACGTTATTTCGAGCGTGCGTCGGCGCGCTTCGACCTGCCGCTCGCCGACGTCGGCAGTGCATTCCAGCACCGCGTGTGGAACGTGATCAGCGACATTCCGCCGGGCACGGTGCTGACCTACGGGCAGGTCGCGAAGCGGATCGGCAGCGCGCCGCGCGCGGTCGGCCAGGCGTGTGGCGCGAACTATTTCCCGCTCGTGATCCCGTGTCATCGTGTCGTCGCGGCCGGCGGCCTCGGCGGTTTCGCGAATCACGACGACAATGGCTATTACCAGAAAGTGAAGCGCTGGCTGCTGGCGCATGAAGGCGTGCCGTACTGATGAGCGAACCGTTGCTTTCCCCCGATTCCGATTCCGCATCCGACGCCAGCGATGCCGCGGCCGCCGCATCGCCCGCGCTGCTCGCGAGCCGCGCGTCGATCGACGTGTTCTGCGATGCGCTGTGGCTCGAGCATGGGCTCGCGCGAAACACGCTCGATGCGTACCGGCGCGACCTGGCGCTGTTTTCGCAATGGCTGGCCGCGACGCACGACACGTCGCTCGACTCGGCCGACGAAGCGATGTTGACGGGCTACATCGCCGCGCGCAGCGACGGCAAGGCGACGTCGTCGAACCGGCGGCTGTCGGTGTTCCGGCGCTATTACGGCTGGGCCGTGCGCGAGCGTCACGCGAGCGCGGACCCGACGCTGCGGATCACGTCGGCGAAGCAGGCCGCGCGGTTTCCGTCGACGCTGTCCGAGGCGCAGGTCGAAGCGCTGCTCGGCGCGCCCGACATCGGCACGCCGCTCGGCCTGCGCGATCGCACGATGCTCGAGCTGATGTATGCGAGCGGGCTGCGCGTGAGCGAGCTCGTGACGCTGAAGACCGTCGAGGTCGGGCTCAACGAGGGTGTCGTGCGTGTGATGGGCAAGGGTTCGAAGGAGCGGCTCGTGCCGTTCGGCGAAGTCGCGCACGGCTGGATCGAACGCTATCTGCGCGACGCGCGGCCCGCGTTGCTCGGCGCGCGCGCGGCCGACGCGCTGTTCGTGACCGCGCGCGGCGACGGGATGACGCGCCAGCAGTTCTGGAACATCATCAAGCGCCACGCGCAGCAGGCCGACGTGCGCGCGCACCTGTCGCCGCATACGCTGCGCCACGCGTTCGCGACGCACCTGCTGAACCACGGCGCCGACCTGCGGGTCGTGCAGCTGCTGCTCGGCCACAGCGACATCTCGACCACGCAGATCTACAT